>OZ245997.1:2226388-2544444 GCA_965230195.1 Putridiphycobacter sp. | reverse complement strand
AATTACCTGAATATAAGCGACAGGTATTGGAAGTCATGCGACAACCACTGGAGGACCGTGTAGTTACTATTTCGAGAGCAAAAATGACTGTAGAATATCCGGCTGGTTTTATGCTGGTCGCTTCAATGAATCCCTCTCCCAGTGGTGATTTTTATGACCCGAATGATCCTAATTCCGATCCGGAATATGTCGTTAAGCGCTATCTAAACAAAATTTCAGGACCACTAATGGACAGGATTGATCTCCACATTGAAGTGCCTGCAGTAAAATTTGAAGAATTAAGAAATCGGGAAAAAGGTGAATCCAGTGATGTGATCAGAAAAAGGGTAATGATGGCCCGTCAGGTTCAAACCGATCGGTTCCGGAACTATTCCGGCATTCATTATAATGCACAAATGAATGCCAAACTGATTGAAAGGTATTGTCAAATTGATGAAACAGGACAAAATCTGCTCAAATCGGCTATGGAAAAATTAGGTTTATCAGCCAGATCATATGCCCGGATTTTAAAAGTTTCCAGAACAATTGCTGATCTTGAAAATTCAAATCAGATTCTTCCAAAACACCTTGCAGAAGCTATTCAATACCGAAGTATGGACCGTGAGGGATTGATTGGCGGATAAACCTGTCACTATTTTATATGGCCAATAAAAAATAAAACAGTTAGAAAAAAGGGTAGTAAAAACATATAATTCATTGATTACATGCAACTATTAAATCAACACTTTTGTTTATTTTTATAAAATATTTACGTTACATATGTATCAAGAATTCATTAAGTTAGTCTCAAAACATAAATAAGTTTTAGAATATGAAATTTAGATTATTTAATCCCCACATATTGCCGAAGCTATTCAATACAGAAATATGGACTAAGGAGGATTGATTAGTTGACCAGGTAAAACACATGGAAACTTTCTCAGGAAGAAATGAATTTACGAGTATTTTTCCTTATTAACAAGTATATAAAGACCTACAAATTCCGGAATCAACAAGATATAGATGGGAGGAAACTATTATTGAACCAAGAGGAAAAAGTATAGATAAATTGAGAAGATATTTGGGTCTAAATTAAGGGTTTTTCCCTTATGAAAACACAGGTTTTTTCCTCTTTCAAAAAACCTCTGCACTTATTATATTTGGATAAAAACCAATAAATTATAGTGCAGATATAAATAAAAAACAAAAACCAAATAATCATGGATGGATACTTAATCTTACAACTGATAGTACTGCTTGCACATTTTGGAATTAGCTGGCTTGTAATATGGTTGGTTTACAAAATTTTCAAGAGGCTCATTCTACTTTTAAAAACACCGATTTCAGGTACGAACAATTCGTCTTTGAATCTTTTTTTAAGTTTTGGAGTTACTCTAATTTTCTTTAAAGACACAGTAATTCAAAGCATATATAAGATTTGGAGATTTGTCATATCGCCATTAGATAGCGTCAGGTTGATAAAGTCAAATTTCAGTGACACAACTATGAATAATGATTCCTTAGAAGAAGACGTTGCAAACTTTATGTTCGAATGGGCAGAGAACTTGGAACAAGCATTTGTAACAAACATCTTAAATTTCAATTATACAGGAATAATAATCTTTTTGGCATTTTGGCTTCTAATTTCCCTTCTTTTTCGTGAAATTGAACAAAGCATTAATGAGGCTGATACAGAAAAGAGAATGGGAAAACTTAATGACTTTACCGGAAATACAACAATTAAAAACATTCTTACTTTGATAATTTTGGTTTTCTCAATTTATCTAAGCATTTCTTCAATAGTTGCAGTGCCTGAGTTTCAAAGCCTTGAAGCAGTAAGAACAGAAACAGATATAAACAAAAAGTTTTCAGAAGAGTTGGAGAATCAAAAATTATTCTCAAAGGAAAATCTTATTATAGCAAAAGATACAACATTAAAAAATGAAAGTGAAATTTCTGAATTTGACAATATTATAAGAAGACTTCAAGAGTCAGTAGATGATTATAATACATGGGTAAACACAAATTGGGTAAGAGACGAGAAGGCAAAAAAGATTGCGATAAATAGGCTTAAAGCTGCTGTTGATGAAAAAATGGGAGTAAAGGAAAGAATAAATTATAAATTAGCGTTAACAGACTGGTATTTATCCTTTCACGAAAATTGGACTTTTGGGATAAGTTTTCACCAATCAAAATTGATATCCATATCTGAAAGCATAAGAGAAATAATTAGTGACGAAAACAATATCGTCATGGATACCGTGTACTTGGACATTACAAACTTTAGATTAGTTCCAAAAATTAATAGTTATGTAGACTCAAGATTAGAAAGAATCTCTGATGACTTGTGGGGATTTACATCTCAACTTTATGCAATCAATGTTAAGTATGATACCAACAGGATACCCGAGAAACCACAAATAGGTGAAAAATTCGGAGTATTTAATACCATATCTGGTTGGTTGCTCAGAACAGAATCTCTGTCATTAGCCCTAATCGTTGGATTATTTGGATTTGGATTACTTGGTTCAATAGGCTCCACATTTATAAGACGAAGAATTAAAAACGTAGCAGATAACGAAAGTGATGATACTACAATTGTTACTTATGACATGCAAGGAATATTAATAAATGGAATAAGTGCTGCAATTGTAGTATTTCTTGCAGTTAAAGGTGCAGTGGTTATTTTCAGTACTGACGGTGATAATCTAAATCCATATATACTCTTCTTCACGTGTTTAGTTGCTTCAGTTTTTAGCGAAGATGTGTGGAGATGGGCAAGAACAAAACTCAATCAAAATTTAGGTAATTCCGCAGAAGGTAGAAGTGGTGACGGCAATAATGGGCAAAATAATGATTCAAATAGAAATCCTGATGAGAATGATATAAATGAGCAAAGCGATAAGATAGAAGAAGGAGATAATCAGTCATCAAACGAAGTTAAAAATGAAGAGGAGGATACTGGAAATGAGATTGATACAAATATAAGCAAAGAACCTAAAGACGGAAACGAAGAAGAAAATAAATAAAGAATACTGCTGCCAACAAAGCATAAAATGTCCATGAGGGCTATGCGCCCTCACGCCATTTATGCAGACTGTCACTACGCCATTTACATTAACCGTTAAAGTAGTATCATTTTACTTGCAGTTTTAGATTCCGCCTTTTTCTCTCATAGAGCAATATTTCATCACTACGTTACCCATTTGGGAAATTGAAATTAAAGCTAAAGCTCCAAAACCAAAGGACTACCCTTACCATCCTGTAACGCTTGGCGACTGGTTGAAAAAGAAACGTATCGACAAATTCCTTTCTTACAGACAAGTGTGTGAAGATTTACAAATTCCTAATTCAACACGACATAGATGGGAAGAAAATATTACTGAGCCGAATGAAGAAAGCAGACTGAAATTGAGACATTATTTGGGCTTAAAATAAGGGTTTTTCCCTTTGTAAAAACAGGATTTTTCCTCTATCACACAATGTTTAGAGTCATTATATTTGAATAAAGATCAATAAATTATTGTAGTGAAAGTCCATGTAGCTGGTACATATTTCCGCACGTTGGCATTTAATATAACAACAGATATTGAATTACAATTAAAAAACGTAAACCTTTAACCAAACCAAAAATTAATATTATGGCAAATGTATTTTTAGCAAAATTGAAATCAGATAACTTTAGTAAAACGAATGATAAAATTGCAGTAGTTGTAAAGGAATTTACACTAAAGAAAAGAGCAGATAGCTTCTTACAGAAATATAGTGAACCATACATAGTCTCATTGGCAATTGATCAATCAGGAGCAAATAACCCTGCAATCGATTTTAACATTCTTCCGTTTCCAAATGTAAGAAAGGGAGATACAATTCAATTTGACGGACAAGGCCATTTGGTATATGGTCCAAGTAATCCAGGGGAATTTATTGCTTATTCAATACTATTTATGGAAAGCGACCAAGATATAAGGGATTTAGGAAAAGCAATTGAAAGTGTTGTAAAAAGTGAAGCGGCATCAATAGGAATAAAAGCTCTTTTAAAGGCGGTTCCTACTTACGGCACAGCAATAAGTGTTTTGACTCAATTAACGACTTTGGTTTCTAAAAAAATGCAAGAAAATAAAGATGATGAGCTTTTTAGGAGAAATGGAACTCTACTTAGAGATGTTGCACCACCTTATGATATTTTAAGAACTTATACTGGCGAAAATGACTACATACAAACTAAAGTAAGTATTATTCCACTCGCTGTATCTAACAAATTAGGAAAGTCATCCAAAAGCATAAAATTGTAACCCTATAAAACTTCTCTCATTTACAAAGTGAAAAGGCTTAGAGGGTTCATAAAAGAAAATGATGAGTTCCTTGCAAGTTTAATTGCATTAGTAGGTTCTGTTGGAGTAATTCTAAATGCTGTAAAAGTTACATCTTTTCAGTACATAGAAAATATTAATCTATTTACAGATGGATTAAATTTAGCTGTACTATTTATAGGATTATTCTTCATAAGAAAAACTATTCTTGTAATTAGTGAAGACGAGAATATTCGGATATGCGAACAGTACAATATCACAAAGCAAGGCTTATTAGATAAAGTCATTAGAACAAATTCACTAATAGGACAACTTTATAAAGCTATTCGTTGGTTTATAATAATTCTTATTGGGTTTTATCTTCTACAATTTTATGTAGATAGTTTTTTTGATTATGATTGGTTCAAGGGCGTACTTAAGGTAAAGGACAAAGATTATATTGATTTAGTAATAAATAGTAGTAGCAAAAAGAAAAGTGCTGCACAGTATTTAGCAATAGAGGTCTTAACAAATGCAACTAATCTATTTAGCGCAACATTTTTGTTTACTGCTTTTCTTGTGCTCTTTAGTGTAACATTAGAAGATGACAATAGAACGTCTAAAATTAACAATCAAATCCCTTTAGCAATTGCAATAGGTATTACAATATTGAATATTTTAGTACTATCTAAAGGTATACCTGGTTTAACCATTGAAGAATCCGCTACAATAGTTAGACTATTTGGAGGTTTATATAATGGTATTGCTATGGCATTACTCTTTAGCAGATTTATTTCTATGGAGTATTATTTTCAAAGTTCAAATAAGTCTTTTGAAAGATTATTTTATTTCTATGGCATCACTATTTGGCTTCCTCTTTATGTAGTTGTGCAACCATTGTATTCACTTTTTAATTTATTTGATTTAGGACAAACTGCGGTCATAAAAGCCATTGTATTTCTTATTACTTTTTGGGGAAAATTAGTCTTTCTATTCTTCATTTATACAATGCTCAACAAAAAATGGATACATTCATACATACTTTTGACCCTAATGGAAAAAGACAAACTGGAAAAGCTATCCTTTGAACTCAAAGATGTAGAAAAGTTGAGAAAAGACTGAAAATAACTAATGTCAACAAGGTGTATAAGCAAAATAGCGGGTTAAGTGCTAATTTGAAACATAAAACTATAAATCAAAACTCGGTGCTACCTGACAGCTTAGTGGGTTAAAATCCTCTACAACTCTACTCATACAATAGACCGTTGTACAAAATTATGAAAAAATCAGTTTTCATTATAAAAGATATAGCTAAACTGATATTGAATTACTCAACGACAGAAAAATTATTCAACTGTATATTGATTTCTTTTGCAGTAATGTAAGTGGAGCTTATGATTTCGACTCAGAAATAAATGTGCTTGAAGAACCAGAAGTAGAAGCCCTACAAGAATTAGGTCATTTAAGTACTAATAATTATTTGATCGTTTTGCTTATTGGACATGGACCAAATAAAGATGGCACACAAATTTTTCAACTTCAAGAAGAAGTTTTTGTTCGGCCTAGACAAATCCAATTTGAATGTAAAAAACAGTTACATATCCTATAAACTTGTAAAAATGTAATTGATTTTGAACTTGATATCAAAAGATATTGCATCTTTTCCAAATTCAGATGGTGGAATAACTATCTATGGTTTAAGACAAGAAAATCACGTTAGCAGATCATATGCCAGAATTTTAAAGGTTTCCAGAACAATTGCTGATCTTGAAAATTCAAATCAGATTCTTCCAAAACGCCTTGCTGAAGCCATTCAATACCGAAGTATGGATCGTGAGGGATTGATCAGTTAGAAGCTAATTATTATAAAGCAAATACGTGGGGCCATCAGTTTTATTTTAATTCCACACAAACAATTAAATGAAATTTAAAAGGTTACTTTTTAAAAGAAAGTAACATAGAATTATTACTTATATTTCAGTCTAATTATGAAGCGAATAAATGTATATGTACATTTATCCAAAAGTTAGATCCTAATTTAACTAAACATTACCCGCAATTATGAAAAACATATTACTGCTATTAACAATTTGCTTTTTGAGTTTTAACACTAATGCTCAGGAGAATATTACTGATGAATTAGAAAAAGCCTATGATGCAAAGAAATATAACATGATTATTTCAAAGCATACGAAAAAGGTTAAGGACTATCCGGCAAAAGCCATTTTTTATGTTGGAATGGCACATTATATGAAATCCAATGACGAAAAAGCCATTGAGTTAATGGACTTATCTATCCAAAAGGATAAAACCGATCCTGGTCCCTACTTTATTAAGGGAATGACGTATTACTATATGGAACAATATGATAAGGCCATTGATCTTCTTATGAAAGCCAACGAATTAGATTCTACTAATTCAAAACATTATAGTTCATTAGGTGATGCTTATTTTAAGCAGAAAAAATATGAAAAAGCACTTTCAGCCTATATCACGGCTACTGAAAAAGCTGATCCCCTTGATCGGCCCTTTGCAATGATTCCACATGTTTATGAAGAATTAGGCCAAACTGAAAAAGCATTAGAGGCATTCTATAAATCAAAGGAAAATGTTTCTAAAGAATCAAAATCATATAAAAGTGCTTTATACAATATTGGACATTATGAGCTTTTAAACAAAGAATATAACAAATCAGAAACTGCATTTAAGGAATTGATCGGATTGACACCTGATGATTTTCATTCCATTTCTAAATTGATACAGGTTTACTATGCAAAAAAAGAATATAAAAAAGCTAAACCTTTAAAAGACGAATTATACAAAGCATATCATAAAGGTTCTTTAAAAAGCGCACAATTTTGCTTTGATCAATTTGACTGGAATGATAAACATATTATTGTGGTTGAGAGATTTGCAGTTGAAAAGGGAGAACTGTATTACAAACATATATTTTATATAAAGAATAAAGAAAGTGATGAAACTGAATTTACAATCCAAACAGAAAATTCACCAATTTCAGAAGAATTAGGTGGACCAAAGTATTTGCTTGGTATGGACAAGGATGGCACGCATTCAACTTTTAATTACGGATTCAAAGAGGACCTTAACTATGAGAATTTGAAAAAGACTGTTATTCTGGTTCTTGAAGAAGAGATTAATCCGGCAGCGAGTTCAAGAATAGAAAGAAAATAACTTTGTAAAACAACAGTTATATATGGTTGTTTACACACTACAAAAGCCACTCAATACCAAAGTGAGGATGATGAAGGATTGATCAGTAAAAAAATAAAAAGTCGCTGAAAAAAATAATTAAAATTGAAGCTTTTGTGTAAAAAAAAACTATATTTAGCTTAAATCTTACTAACGAATATGACTAATAGAAACCTTTTAGTACCCCACGATTTTACCAAAGCCGCTGATGTCGCCCTCCAATACGCCATCGCATTAGCAAAAAAATTAAATGCTGAAGTTAATGTAATCCATATCGTAAAAGAGAGTAAGAAAGTAAATTCCGCAACTAATAAATTAGAATCTGTTGTATCGGACTTAGGACTTTCTGCTTCTGATCCGAAAGTAACACCAATTGTAAGAATTGGTGATATATTTACAGATATTTCGGCTGCCGGAAAGGAGCTACATTCTTCGATTGTAATTATGGGAACCCATGGCGCAAGAGGGATGCAAAAAGTATTTGGTAGTTTCGCCATTAAGATTATTACCAGTACTCATATTCCGTTTATAATTGTACAAGCCGATTATAAACCAACTAACCTTGAGAAAATTATTGTACCTATTGACATTTCGAAAGAAAGCCTGCAGGTAGAGCAAGTTGTTTCTGCTGTGGCTAAAAAATCAGGTGCTCAGGTTAGAGTTATTGCTGAAGACCATACAGATACAACATTAAAAATTAAAGTTGCGGTTCATTATAAAGTTATCACTGAGCAATTTGATGCTGTTGGTGTTAACTATCAAACCGACTCAATAAAGAAATTAGCGTCAAAAGAAATCCTCGACTATACTAACTCTGTTAATGGAGACTTGATAGGGATAGCCTATCATACGGACAGTATACTTCCCCAGTTTGACAGAATATTTCAGGATTTGATTACTAACGATAGCAAGATCCCAGTTTTAATTATTAACGCTAAAGAAGTTGGAAATTACTTCTTCTAATTCAAAATCCAATTTTTAACCCTTATGAAAGGAAAGCCATCCGTTGAGCGGATGGCTTTTCTTTTTTATTCAAAACTCTATTATTAAATAATAGTATCAAGTTAATGCTGGAAGATGTCTTTCATTTTATCGAAAAATCCTTTTTCCTTTTTTGTAGGCTGTGGCTTGAAATTCTCGGAATCTCTCAACGATTCAAGGGCCTCTTTTTCCGATCTGCTTAGTTTTTTAGGTGTCCATACATTAATGTGTACAAAAAGATCTCCCTTTCCGTAACCGTTAATATTTGGTAATCCCTTACCTTTTAATCGCAACATTTTACCACTCTGTGTACCGGCATCAATTTTAATTTTAGCTTTTCCTTCAATTAAAGGTACATAAATGTCAGACCCCAATGCAGCATCAATAAAATTCACATATGCTTCATAATGTAAATTTTCGCCATCCCTTGTTAATTCCGAACTTCCCTCTTCTTCAATAACTACCAGTAAATCACCTGGGATTCCATTAAATGGTCCTGCATTTCCTTTTCCACTGACCTTAAGTTGCATACCATCTTCAACACCAGCAGGAATATTAATTTCAACAACTTCCTCTTGACGCTTTAACCCCTGAGCATCCGCACCATTAGGTCGTTTATCAATAAATTTCCCTGTTCCGTTACATGTCGGACAGGTAGATTGAGTTTGCATGGCACCTAACATGGTTTCCATTACCCTTGTTACTCTTCCCTGACCGTTACAGGTAGTACAGGTTTTAAAGGTTACCCCTTCGGCATTTACCAATTTATTAACCTTAATCTTTTTGGTCACACCAAGCGCAACGTCCTGAAGATTTAATTTTATTTTAACTCTCAGGTCACTTCCCTTTACTACTCTTGATCCACCTCTGGATCGGCCTCCGCCACCAAATGCGCCACCAAAAATATCGCCGAACTGACTGAAAATATCATCCATATTCATGCCGCCAAAGCCACCACCTCCGGCTGCTCCACCAACACCCTGATGACCAAATTGGTCATATCTGGAACGTTTTTCAGCATTACTCAATACTTCATAAGCTTCGGCTGCCTCCTTAAAGGCTTCCTCTGCCGATTTATCTCCCGGGTTCTTATCCGGGTGATATTTTAACGCCAATTTCCTGTATGCCTTTTTTATTTCCTGATCAGAAGCCGATTTACTGACTCCTAATACCTCATAATAATCTCTCTTACTCATGCTTATAATTTTATTGTCCTACCACAACTTTGGCATACCTTAATGGTTTTCCCTTTAAGTTATATCCTTTTTCAATCACATCAACCACCTTACCTTTTAAATCTTCACTTGGTGCAGGAATATTCGTGATGGCTTCGTGCACTTCCGGGTCAAAAACCTTTCCTTTGGAGTCAATCCACTCTAAACCTTTCGATTTTAAAGCATTTAATGTTTTATTGTAAATCAGCTTAAAGCCCTCTTTTAAACCGTCAACATCATCTGAATTTTCATTGTTTACGATCGCACGTTCAAAATCATCAATGATTGGTAATAGTTCTTTCATTAAATCTGATGATGCCGCACCAATAATGTCAGCTTTTTCCTTAATGGTTCGTTTTCTAAAGTTATCAAAGTCAGAATACAGTCTTAAATACTTGTCATTTAATACAGCCAATTTTTCAGCATCTGTCTGCTCTTTTTCTGCAGATTCAACCGTTTCACTTTCCTCAGCTACCTGATCAGCCACATCATTAACCACTTCTTTTTCAACCTTTTCTTTATTCTTTTTATCTTTTTTTGCCATTTTTTGATCGTTTATACCTGCCACTGTTCAAAAACACTGCCATAATTGGTATCAGGACAAAGTGTCAGAACAATTCTTATTTGTGCAAAATGCTGTCAGTTTTAAGACTAATTTTGGCAGTATTTATTTAATTGTTTCTCATAACAAACTGTAAAAACCGGTATATTTGTACAAATTTTTTTTGATGAAGTATAATTTGAGCGAAATTACTGACTTGATCAGGGATCGCAGAACGATATACCCCGAATTTTATGCTAACAGAAAATTGCACAGGGAACAAATTGAAGTTATTTTGAATAATGCCATCTGGGCACCAACCCATGGAATGACACAACCATGGCAATTTAAAGTATTTACCGGCGAAGGCTTGAAGAAACTTTCTGATTTTCTGAGTTCATTCTATAAGGAAAATACACCAGAGTCCAGTTTCAGCGAGATGAAATTTAATAAACTTAAAAACAGACCTTTAATGTCAGGTGCTGTGATTGCAGTTTCGCTAAAGCGGGGTGATAATGAAAAAATACCTGAAATTGAAGAAATTGAAGCAGTAGCCTGCGCCATTCAAAATATGCATTTAACCTGTACGGCCTGGGGACTTGGTGCTTTTTGGTCAACACCAAAACTGATTTATCAACCTGAAATTCAGGACTTTTTAGATCTGAAAGATGAAGATAAATGCCTTGGTTTATTTTACATTGGCTATGTTAAGGAAGACTACGAATGGCCTAAAGGTCAACGTAAACCAATTGAATATTATACCACATGGGTAAGCGAATAGGAAATATGGGATTGGTCAATTACAAAGACCACCCAACTAATGAAATGTATAAAATTTTAAACTTCAATTCTGCTGAAGAATCTGAAATGTTTGAAACATTGCTGAAAGAAAAGAGTCTGTGGTACGAAAAAGATACTGAAGCCTATAATGGCAGCACAATATATCTTTTTGCAGTGAGAAACCGTGACTTTGATAAGGTTCAAAGAATCAATTTTGAAGTGACGGCTAAATTCAGGTCTCCAATGATAAAAAGTAAAATCGGACAATACGCTCTGGTAGGCTTTTTTTTAGCGATAATAGTTATAGCTTTAATAGGATATTTTAAGAGTCAGGGATAAGGTATAAACCGTAAATAGTATTTATCAGGTGATTTTTAGTTCTGACAATCATGTTGTATATTGTAAGTATGAGTAAGATTAAACATATTGTACTTTTATTAACCTTAATCATTAGTCCTTTTATTCTTGGACAGAAGGGTAAAACCTATGTGGGATTTCAATTCAAACCCATTATTCCAAACACCGTTATCGGACAGTTTGAACAAAATTATGTATATGATCAAACCCCAAGATATGAAGGGATAATCAAGCAAAAACCAGGTCTGATATTTGGAATGGTCATCAGGCATGGTTTAAGTAAAAACATCAGCCTGGAAACCGGTATTAACTACTCCAGACGTCGATACGATATCTCATATGTTGCAGCAGATTCAGGTTTTTCGCTGTCAAACGATTTGACCTTAATTAATTACGATATTCCTATCAACGGACTCATTTATATTCAATTGTCGGATACCTGGTTTATGAATGCATCCGCAGGAATTAACCTTAGTTTTTACCCTACCAGTGTGTTTACGCAGGCTCCTCACTTTGATGTCAATAATCAGTTCTATCAGGTTGGTAATCGTGTCAGCTGGATTCAAACCGGCATAAACGCGAACTATGGTTTTGAATACCGAATGAAAAAAAATGGCGCATTTTATATTGGAGCATCCTTTAGCCAACCTTTTTCCCATATAATGGATTTTATTCTGACCTGGAAAAACCATGACTCTCATTACCGGGTTTATGAGGAAATAGACGGCAGTTACCTGACAATTGACTTCAAATATTTTATTCCAAAACTTTGATTTAACATTTTTTTTGATTCTGATTTCAGTCTAATTTAATTCTTTTGATAACTTTGTATTTCAAAGTGCTTTTTATGGAAGAGAGAAAAATTGATCCGATCGAAGATTTAAAGAACATCAGAAACATGATGGAGAAATCTTCCAAGTTTTTGTCATTAAGTGGTTTGTCGGGTGTATTTGCCGGATTAACAGCTTTAACAGGTGCCTATTTTGCTTATCGTCTACTTCATAATTTTAAAGTACATCAATACAATTATTTTGTTAAAGGCACACTTAATACCGAAGCTGAAAACCTGTCATGGCATCTGATGATTTTAGCCGGACTGATCTTAGTAACAGCAGTTGGGATCGGGCTAATTTTCACTTACATCAAAGCAAGAAAAAACGGACAAAAATTAAATCATCCCATTGCCTTTAAAGTATTCTGGAGTGTAATGACTCCCCTGTTTTTTGGTGGCCTGTTTACCATTTTATTATATTGGAACGGAGCCTATACATTAATTGCCTCTTCCACATTAATTTTTTATGGTTTAGCCTTGTTAAATGCCTCTAAATACGTTAATATTGAAATCAAATATTTAGCCATATCGGAACTGATTCTTGGTTTACTGGCTGGCTTTTTTATAGAAAATACTTTGATTTTTTGGGCTGTTGGTTTTGGAGTGATGCATATTTTTTATGGTGCCGTCATGTATTTTAAATATGATAGGAAATAGTAGTGACAGATATAAACAAATTAAATAAAGCTTTTGACAGTCGTGTCAGATTGGGTATCATGTCAATCTTAATGGTAAACGACTGGGTAGACTACAAACAAATAAAATCCGATTTGGAATTAACAGATGGTAATTTAGCCTCACATATAAACGGACTTGAAAAGCTGGAATACATTGAAATACGGAAAGGTTTTATTGGCAAAAAAACGAATACCAGTTATAAAATAACACCACTGGGACAACAGGCATTTACTGTACATATTAACGCACTTGAAAAGCTTATAAAAGGAATATAATTTTTTTTACAAACACACTTTGAATTTCAAAGCACTTTTAAAATTAAAAACATGAAAGCAACAAAACCTTTTTACTATTTGATTATTCTACTGCTTACTTTTTTACTTTATGACCAAAGTATTGGTTTAAATGTTTTACTCATCAGTATTCTCACCATTGGATATGTTAGTGATTTTAATCTAAAACAAAAAACAAAACAATGGTGGGCAGCAGCCTCCATTTGGTTGATTGCTGGTCTTTCTTTATTTCATAGTCATACAAATATTGGTGGGCTGTTATATATTTTTACCGGATTTCATTTTCTGAGTACAAATGCGAATTCCAAATCTACCTTCCCCTTTTCATTTATGGCTACGGCCTTTTCATCCTTTCTTGGGGCAGGTAATTTTTTCTTATTCGGAAAACGCATCAGGATTAAACAAAACAATGAGGAACCTAAAGATAAAGCAGTTGTTAAAAAAATTCTCCTTTACGCTATCCCCACTTTAATTTTAATCATCTTCCTTAAGCTATACCAGGTGGCTAACCCTGATTTTGAAACTTATACTGCATTTCTGAATCTGAACTTCATAAAATGGCCTTTCGTCCTCTTTTTTACCCTACTCAGTATTATAATGTATGGGCTCTACAATTTCAGAGTTTGGGATCCTGTTAAGGAAATGGATGAGAATGCCGAAAATAAAGTATTTAAAGGTAATGAAGATGCTATTGAAAAACAGTTTGGAATTGACAATGAAAACAAAATGGCCCTGTTGTTAATTGGTGCTTTAAACCTGCTTTTAATCGGCTTTTTAATAGTTGACGCACAAACTTTATTCTTTAATACCAATAATCAATTGACCCATTCCGAATATGTTCATCAGGGGGTAAATGTGCTCATCACTTCCATTTTATTTGTCATATTGATTATTAGTTATGTTTACAGAGGAGGAATTAACTTCATAAAAAATGACACCTTAAAAGTCATTACCTATCTCTGGCTGATTCTGAATATTATTCTCACTGTATTTAACGCATTAAAAAATTACCATTATATACAAGATTGGGGTATGACTCATAAAAGAATCGGGGTTTATATCTACTTACTCTTATGCCTGATCGGACTAATCTATACCATTTATAAAGTATCAGCAAAACGAAGCTTTTGGTTCCTGATCCGTAAGGTTTCATTCACCTTCCTTAGTATTCTTTCATTTTATGCTTTAGTAAACTGGAACAAGGTAATAGCTCAATATAATCTGGATGATGAAAGATATACTTACGAAAAAATTGACTTTTATTACAACGCTTCCCTTGGACCAGAAGCCTACCCTTTACTTCTGGAGTATTTTCATACACATCCTGAAAAGACAAAACCCGAGCATATTACCTATTTAGGAAACCGTATATTCTATTTTAAACAACAATACTTTGAGGACTGGACGGCCTTTCCATCATTAAAAATAAGTGATTGGATGGTTTATCATGAACTTGAAAATTATACTCCTCCAAAACCATATAGATACTCTCAATACCCTTACGAAAATGAACGTATTAATCATTAATCCGCCACATCAATCTATTGGTAGTCGTTTGCCTAAAGAACACCTGCCTCCACTCGGTTTACTATCGATTGGAGGTCCATTAATCGATAATGACCACCATGTTTCTTTGCTTGATGCTGATTACTCAAATATGCCATTTGGTAAAATTATTGACCAGGTGAAACAAAAATGTCCGGACATTGTATTGATGGGACATTCAGGTTCAACATCAGCTCAACCTATTATTAATGAAATAGCCGACCTGATCAAAGACGAATTACCTCATTTAAAAATTATAGTTGGTGGTGTGTTTCCGACTTATCACTGGCATGAAATACTTACCGACAACCTCTCAATTGACTTTGTGGTGATTGGTGAAGGTGAACAAACCATTGTCAATCTTGTTCAGGCCCTTGAATCCGACCAACCCCTTTCGTTAGTCAATGGCATTGCTTACCGGTCAATTACAGAAATTATCAAAACAAAGGCTGCTCCTGTTATCCAAAACCTTGATGATTACAGAATTGGATGGGAACTCATGAAGGGGTACAATTATACCTACTGGGGAAAAAAGAAAGCTGTGGTTATACAATTTTCGAGAGGTTGTCCCTACCCTTGCAGTTATTGCGGTCAAAGTTTTTTTTGGAAAAAATGGCGACACCGAAACCCTCAACTATTGGCTGATGAAATTGAAATGCTTCACCGGGAATATGGTATTGAAGTCATTAATTTTGCAGACGAAAATCCATCAACTAATAAACGTGAATGGAAAGCATTTTTGGAAGCTTTAATCGAAAAAAATCTGAATTTGATTTTAGTTGGTTCCATCAGGGCTGACAATATTGTAAGAGATAAGGATCATTTACACCTATACAAAAAAGCAGGTTTTGAACGCTTTTTGTTGGGCATTGAAAATTATGATAAGCTGGTTTTAGAAAAGATAAAAAAAGCCGGATCTACTACCAAAGACATTGAAGCTATTCGTTTATTAAGACAACACAATATCCTTTCAATGGCTACCTATGTCGTTGGTTTTGGAGAAGAGAAAACAAAAGATTTCTATTACAGTTTAAAACAGCTACTCACCTATGACCCCGATCAGGTTCAGTTACTTTATGTTACACCCCACCAGTGGACACCTTATTTTAATGAAGTTAAAAACAAACAGATCATTCAACCGGATCAAAGAAAATGGGATTATAAACACCAGATTATTAAAACACCTCAACTATATCCTTTCCTGGTTATTCTTTATGTCAAACTCATTGAATTGATTATGCAAACCCGCCCAAAGGCATTGAAAAGATGGCTGTTTCATAAAGATAAGCGATTGCGTAAAGCCATGTTTTGGTACAATAACATTGGCAGAAGAGTCTGGGTTTATGAATGGTTGCAATTTTTATTCAGGAACAAGAAAATCAAAACACCTGTAAAGTTAGGAGAGTTCTGGAACCAAAGTCAAACCTGCCAAACCAATAGTCAATGAATACAAGATGGAAAATAGTAAACTGGCTCACAATTAAAGTCACCAATTTTTCAAATTTTCTTTTAAGATCAAGAAACTGGAAATATACTGCAGAGGATTTTAAATTGATGCCAAAACATAGTCTTGGTAAAAACCTGTATGACTATCTGAAAAAGAATAATATTTCGTACAAGCCTAACCTGATCAGACATGATATCAAACATATTTTACTGGGTTATGAAATGAAAATGCCTGATGAACTTAAAATTCATGCTTTTTTAATTGGTAACAGAAGCTACAATGCTTTTGGAATCCTCTACCTGATCATTTGTACCCTCTTTGTTCCTGAGATTATCCCCGACTTAAAGAAGGAATTTATCAGAGGAAGGTCTGCCCAATGCCTTAAAAAAATCGATCTGCAGAAACTCGTACACCATGACATAAATAATGTCAGAAAAATTTTAATTATCAATTAATGGAAACAAAAAGAAAAAGACGGCTCTTCTTACTAGCCAGCATTATTTTATACGCATTCTCATTGTACTTTTCAGCATTTTGCACGAAATACCACTCCTGTGATGATAACCAGGGTATTGTCCTCTTAATTTTTGGCATTTTTATGGTGTTTACTGATCCTATTGGTCTGATATGGTTAGCCAACCCCTTTTTGTTAATGTCATGGTTCACTATTAGTTATTACAAAACTTCACTGTTTTTTAGTGGTATTGCTTTTGTAATCATGCTCCTGTTCATTGGTGTTGATCATATTCCAAATTATGGTTGGTGTGGCAGTTTTCTTGAATCCGAACCCTGTCCCGATCAAATTATTACAAGGCTTGGGCCTGGGTATTTTTTATGGTTAACCAGTGCTGCAACAGTACTCATTTATAACCTGACACAGTACCAACTACCCCGTCGATTAAAATAAAAAAATATGCCATTTACATTTTGCCATCCCGCCATTGTTTTACCTTTTAACAAAATAGCTTCAAATCGAATTTCAATGACCGGTTTAATTGCCGGTAGTATGTCACCCGACTTTGAATACTTCATCCGTATGCAAATGATCAGGACCCATGGCCATGAATTAGAAGCCATGATTTGGTTTAACCTGCCCATCTGTTTTGCCCTTGCCTTCATCTACCATGGTATCGTTAAAATTCCATTGACTACACATTTACCACACATTTTATCATCACGAATATCAGTTTATAATTCAATGGATTGGTTTAAATGGTTCAGATCACATTGGCTTGCATTCATTTACTCCGCCCTTATCGGGATCTTTTCTCATATTTTTTGGGATACTTTTACGCATGCACACGGTATTTTTGGTGAAAATCCTCACTTACTCCGATCGGAAATTGTTATTCGTGGTCATGATTTATTTCTTTTTGAAATTCTGCAATTACTCAGTAGTGTTATTGGCGGACTATACATTCTCTATTTCATTTTTAAAATGCCTGTTTGTATCAGTTTCAGGAAACCTTTAATGATAAAGTTTATCTATTGGTTTGTGGTTTTTGTAACATTTTCTTTTATACTTTTGGTCAGAGATATTACTGATAGTACTGTTTTTATAGCCACTGGAATATCCGGGGTTCTAATAGGTATTATCATCAGTTCAATATTGAGTCCGTGGTATGAAAAAGTTTTTATCAGGAAGAGTTCAAAGTTTTAAACATGCTTTTAACGGGTTGTATTCAGCCTTATCTGAAGTTAATCTGTTAATTCATATAATAGCCACCATAAGTGTTGTTATTATTGGCTTGTATAAAGGACTCGACACTATTGAGTGGCTGATAATAACCCTTTGTATCGGTTTTGTGATTTCAGCAGAATTGTTTAATACAGCAATTGAAAAGGCAGTAGATTACATCAGTGAAGAACACCACCCTTTGGCAAAAAAAATTAAAGACATCAGCGCTGCCGGAGTACTTATTGCAGCAATTACTGCAGCTATTATTGGTATTGTTATTTTGTTTTTTTAACTCCCGTCAAAATGCAAAATGAATCCCAAAATTCAACATTAGTCGTTTATAAGCAAAAATAGAATCTGAAACTAATGCATAATTTGTATTGCTGCTTGATAAAGGATTAGCATTAATGCTTCGTGACCCCAGAATATCTCCTAATCCTGAAAAATTCCTTGTACCATTTAAAATTGATAACCCAACTAAATTAAAACTCCCTTCAAACGAAAAGAATAAGTTTTTGGTTAGTGGAATATTTCTACCAAATAAAACCTTAACAAAATAGGTATTAAAGCGGTCTACGCTTATTGTATCATTATGCGTTTGAAAGTCGAAAGCGTTATACTTTGTGGCATACCTGCTACTTTCCAACAGCTCATAATTTGCCGCTCCGGTGTATTCCAATACATCCAGTTTGCTTTGACCATATTCCAGTGCAAATCCAATAAATTTACCAACAGGATTTACATTACCAAACCGAAAATACTTCAGTTTTAAAGTCACGCCATGATAAGGCGTTTTGATATCTTCTATCAAACGAACTGCTCCAAAAGTTGCTACTCTGTCAGCTAACAATCTGACATTTGAATAAGTATAACCTACCCCAAGTCCCAGCTTATTATGAATTACCCTGTTATAATTAACATGAAATGAAGTATTGGCTATTCTCAAGGATTTTTTCAGAATAGTATTGCTCCCCTCTTCCTTCATTTTAATTTTATACCTCAATGAAGGTGCTTCGGAAATTGAAACTCCGAAACTATTTTGAAAACCATAGTAGCCGGTTTGAGCAAACGAGCCTCCAACAATTATTAATCCGAGTAAGGTTAATGCGTATTTTTTCATTTTTCTCTTGAATTAATATTGTGAAGAACGTGGTAAACTAAAAAATTCAGGTTTCGTTTACTTCCCCTGTTGCTGACATCTATATTCTCAATATAAACAATTTTATCACTTTCAGCATCAATAAGTACTGCCGAATAATCAATATTATGATGGACAATTAAAAGGTCTAATGCAACAATTGGAATGGTATATACAAATAGAATTCCCAACCAATGCACACCGGTCATCTCTTTTCTTGATTTATATAAGCTGATACCTGAAAACAAGAAATTACTGGTGCCATACTCTTGCTTAATGTTAACCATTCTGTCATGGCTGGAAGAAATCATGTCCAAATCCTCATGGATGGTAACTTCTTCAGCCCAATTGTATATTTGCCCTATATCATTATACTTGTTAACCTCATATTTTGTCAGATCTTTGGAATCGATCAGGTTCCGTTCCAGATCAAGGTTAGGATAGGCATCAAGATACATGAAGTTTAATTCAATTTTTTTGGCCTCAGACTTTTCAAGGTTTTTACGACCATTCACATTGTAGGTCATTAAAAAAGGATCAAAAATAACAATACTGTCAACTCCGAGGTTGTGTGATTTTCGATCATCTAAATACACCGTTTCATTCTCATTCTCACTTTCATCATATGCATTACGGATTGATTTTAATTCACTGATAAACTCACCATTAGCAACCACATCATACAAAGCATAATAATGAAACCCCTGATCGGCTTCACTAATATTGTTGTCACTGAGAAGGGCTCTTAGTTTCTTTTTAAGCTTAATCTTTTTGTACTTGGTTAAATCCGAATCGTCTACTTTACGAATAGAATCCTCAATATCAAATTCCTTAACCAAAGCATCAAGGCTGTCCTTATAAATTGCATATGGTTTATCACGGAATTTATCCAGTTCGAGGTCAGAATTAACAGCCAACTCTGTTTTGATATCCGAATGGTATTTTTGGAGGATCTTATCTTCAGGATATTTTTGAATTAAATCATAAATACTTCTGTAAGTTAATACGGTAAGCTGGCCCTTAGACAGGTTCTGAATAAAAGCATGAAGGCGATAGCTCTCTCCTTCCACTTTTTTTAATTTTTTTCGAACCTCATTGAAACGCTTATGGTTTTTATATTTCATCAAACCATATAGTGCCTTCATTAACGAAACATCCAAAAACTTATTCTCAGAAAATTTCCGTTTTAACAGAAAAATGTCATAAATGGCGCTGGTATAGTTACGTTCGGCCAACTTGGAATTGATATTTTCAAACCGGGCCAGACTACGCACTTTTTCAAATCGTTCTTTCGACACCCTGTGAAGGTATTCTCCACGGGTTGTACCATCATTAATATAATCGAATGCTTTATCAATTCTGGTTTTAATATTTGGATGACTGCTTCCCTCATCATCATAATCCTCCTCTTTTGTAATCTCACGAATGGTATCAGGAAAAAAAGCTCCCGGAACGATCATTACATCCGTATTAAAAAATGTAGTATCGAATTCAACATCTCCAAAAGGTAAGTAGGAATACAGCAGTACTTCAAAAGAACTAATCACCTCATCAATAGAATACTCACTTTTCAGGTACAAATCAATCCCTTTTGAATCGGCATCCAACTCAGTTTCCTTACTGTAAATACTCAACTCCTTTACCCTGTTACCGTATGACAGGTTCCGGTACTTATTTCTTCCTCTTAATATTTGCTGACGTTCAACATAAGAATCCTGAACGTGATGCTGGGTATAGTGTGATATTTCATGACATAAAATGAATGCTAATTGTGCTTCATTTTCAAGCTGAGCCAATAAACCCGTGGTCACAAAGATAATTCCCTGGTCAGTTGAAAAAGCATTGGCCACATTGGTTTTTAAGACATAAAAATCTAAATCTTCAAATAGTTTTTTGTCTTTTCTCAGAGCATACTTGGCAACATCTTTTACATAATCGGATAAGGGATCGTTAAACAAAACATTACCACTCAATAAAATTTCATCAATTACAAAACGTGTAGACAGAAAGAAATTCTTATCCAGTTCCTCATTTTTATTCGCTTCAAGGTCTTCCTTATACTTTTCACTGGATCGTTTTAAAAATTCCTCTGGTATATGACCAGTTGATTTTAATGCCGTAAAATTATCCAGATCCTGAGCACTGGACAGCATCCCAACCACACAAATTAACACTATTAAGAATATCCTCATCTCCTCGTTTTATTATTTATAAAGACACAAATATCTAAAAGATAATCAAAAACCTGTGGGATTTTTAATATTTAGGACGATTTAATTATTATTTGGGAGGTTATGGCGATTAAAAAGTAGATGAGGTAGAATTTCCAAACAAATATCCAAAGTAAATTTATCTTAGAGGTATTATCTTAATATTTGGTTTTACTCCCTGATCACTTTAACGATACCTTTATATTCATCAGTAATAACCTCAACATAATAAACCCCGCTTTCTTCGAGAATGATATTCTGCAGATTCTGATTAACACCTGAAAACGATTTGACAACCTGCCCTAAAGTATTATAAATATTTATTTGTCTGGTCTCAGAATCGCCATTCAACTCAATACTAATACTGTGATTTGTTGGATTAGGATAAATGGAAACCAAATTATTTAGCCCATCTTCCTCAATACCAACTGTAGTCACTCCATAGCAATCTGTTGTATCCTGACAACTGGGAGTGGTTAAAACAAGAGCATAATTTCCATTTACTAATGGTATAAAGCTTTGATTGGTTTCCCCCGGAATTGGCTGACCAGTTGAACAATCTATCCATTGGTACCCCGCACCACTTAGATTCGCTGTCAAAGTGATACCCGATAAACTGATGTCCGTATCCAGGTCATGAATGATTAAATCTAATTGAACTACTGAATCACAACCATTAGCATTGGTTAGCCCAAAATAATCGGTTGTTGAACCCGTATAAGTAGAATCACTCAATGACCAATAAAAGTCGTTACAGGCATCTACGCCTTGAACGGTATAGGTAGCACATTGCGATAATTTTTGAATAAATCCATCATAACTTGCCATTGAATTAAGGTAATATGTACCCAGGTTTGGATCAAAATCCTGCTGCGTATTAAAATACCCGGTTAAGTAAATATCTTGCTGATCAGAGACCTCCATTCCTTCTGCTACAGGATTCTCTATTGCCCAAACATAGCCTCCTAAAGAATCTAATTTTAACACAAAACCATTGTTTGAAATTACAGCCTGATTAGAAGTGGGATCAAAATCAGCAGAATCAACTGAACCTGCTACATAAACATTTTTGTTCAAATTGACTGATATAGCACTACCGTAAGCATCAGGACCTAAAATTAAACTGCCATAATTATTTGCCCATTCATAACCCCCAAACTGATCGAGTTTGAGTACAAAAGCACTTAAACCGTTAACTGTTGAGAGGTTTGCCACACCAGCTCCTAAGTCAAAATCTATTGTTCCGGCAAATTGCCCGGTTACATAAATGTCATTATCATGGTCTATAGCAACATCAATCCCTGCCCCATCACAACCAGAACCTATATATCTGTTATGCCATAAAGTATTGCCAAGACTATCCATTTTCTCTACAAAGGTCACCCCATCACAAATCCAACTCGGATTTGGCCAGGACAATGCTCCTATAGTGTCCTGTGAATGACTTCCGGTTACTACTACATTACCCTGTAAATCAACTGCTATAGACTGACCTTGGTCAGAAAAAAAATTACCAATTGATTTTGTCCATATCAGATTACCCTGACTATCCAATTTGTTAACAAAACAGTTGGCGCCAACGTCATAAGGGCTTAATAATAAAAATGAAGTGCCTGGACCCGGATCCATATCGGATGAATCCGTATGAAATCCTGTAGTATAAATATTTTCATTCTCGTCAATTACCAAATCACGTGCGTTTGAATTTTCAAATTTTCTAACCCAAACAAAATTGCCGGAATCATCCAACTTTAAGACAAATGCACTAAATGAAGGTGAGATTAACACCTGAGTGCCTGGACCGGGGTCAAAATCAACAGAATCCTGAAATATACCACAAATAAAAATATTACCATTAGGCCCTGTTTCAATGGCGTTCCCTTTATCAAAAGATACGCCCCCTATTGTTTTCCCCCATATAAAATTTCCAAACTGATCAAGTTTGGCAATAAAAATATCTTCCGCATATACAGATGTATCCTGGGCTGTCCCAAATCCGGGATCTAAATCAATTACACCATTAAGTGGTTGTGGTCCGGGCCAGATTTCACCCCCAAAAGAACCAACAACGTACACATTATTATCACTGTCTATTGCAATATCATGTGCTAAATCTGTCATATTCCCCTCCAGTACACCTGCCCATTCGAATTGGGGGTATTGACTATACCCTATAATACAGCAAATACAAGTCATAAAAATCAAAATGTAACGCATAACGGTTATTTTTAAAAGGTAGCTTTCTGAAATTACGAATAAACCATCCTCCTACCCAATTTAAGGAGTCCTAATTCCTCAAAAATTAAAATTCGGTCTGTTTTTTATAAAAAACGGGACACAAAAAAAGCCGTATCAAAACTGACACGGCTTTTTGCATTTCTCTATTAGTGTTATTTCGTAAATAACATCTCTCTGAATTTTGGTAATGGCCAGATTTCATCATCAACCATAATTTCCAACTTATCGGCATGGTAACGGATATCATCAAACATCACTTTTACCTTATCACAATAAGCATATGCCTTCTCTTCTGAATCTTCAATTTTATTAGCTTTCTTTCGCTCTTCAATCATAGTGTCCACCAAATC
The DNA here is from genome assembly GCA_965230195.1 of Putridiphycobacter sp. Classification (GTDB taxonomy): domain Bacteria; phylum Bacteroidota; class Bacteroidia; order Flavobacteriales_D; family Crocinitomicaceae; genus Putridiphycobacter. Next base: position 2,520,681 of record OZ245997.1, on the reverse strand, counting down.
GTTCATTTTGTTCATATGGTTTGAAATTGAACGAATAGTTTCTATTTGAGTTCTTCCTGCATCTTTTCCGGCTTTTTCTCCCAATACCTCAAACAGACCACTTACATTTTCAATTAATGTATTTTGGTAAGCCACTGCTGCAGGAATGATGTGATTTTTAGCTAAATCCCCCATTACTCTGGCTTCAATCTGAATCTTTAAAATATAGTTCTCCAATTCTATTTCACGTTTAGCTTCTAACTCGACCGGTGATAAAATACCTAAATCAGAAAATAAACTAATGGCTTCTTTTCGTTTCCACACCTCTAATGCTCTTGGTGTATCTTTCAGGTTAGACAAACCTCTTTTTTCAGCTTCTTCAACCCATTCCTGTCCGTATCCGTTTCCTTCAAATCTGATTTTCTTTGAAGCCTTGATCAATTTCTGTAATTCCTTTAGAATCGCTTCATCTTTTTTATCTCCGCCTTTGATACGTGCATCAACAGAAGCTTTGAAATCCACCAATTGCTTTGCAACAATAGTATTTAACACCATCATAGCATGTGCACAGTTTGCTGTAGACCCTACTGCTCTGAACTCAAATTTATTACCTGTAAATGCAAACGGAGAAGTTCTGTTTCTGTCGGTATTATCCAATAGAATCTCCGGAATTTTACCAATATTCAACTTAAGTTCTGTCTTAGCTTCCGGTGTCATTTTACCAGCTTTGATACTTTCTTCAAGATCGTCCAACATTTTTGTAAGCTGTGAACCAATAAATACAGAAACGATAGCCGGTGGTGCCTCGTTTGCTCCCAAACGGTGATCATTACTGGCTGAAGCAATAGCTGCTCTTAATAAATCGGCATTATCATGAATAGCCATGATTGTATTAACGAAAAACGTTAAGAACTGTAAATTAGATTTAGGATTTTTTCCAGGTTGTAATAAATTCACTCCGGTATTGGTTCCTAACGACCAGTTATTGTGTTTTCCTGATCCGTTTAACCCTGCAAATGGCTTTTCATGTAGCAATACTCTGAAGTTGTGCTTTCTGGCTACTTTCTCCATCACATCCATTAATAACTGGTTATGATCATTAGCCAAATTCGCCTCCTCAAACATTGGTGCACATTCAAACTGATTTGGTGCCACCTCATTATGCCTGGTTGTTACAGGAATTCCTAATATATGTGATTCATATTCAAATTCTCTCATAAAAGCAGTTGCTCTTTCCGGAATTGATCCAAAATAATGATCATCCAACTGCTGTCCTTTGGCAGGAGCATGTCCAAACAATGCTCTACCTGTTAATACTAAATCAGGACGGGCATTAAACAATGCAGAATCTACTAAAAAGTATTCTTGCTCCCAACCTAATGTTGCACCAACTTTAGTTACGTTTTTATCAAAGTACTGACAAACATCAACCGCTGCCTTTTCAATAGTGGTTAACGCTTTTAATAATGGCATTTTAAAATCCAGTGATTCACCTGTATAAGCTAAAAATACAGTTGGAATACACAGTGTTTTACCAATCACGAAAGCAGGAGAAGACGGATCCCATGCCGTATACCCTCTGGCCTCAAAAGTATTTCGAATACCTCCGTTTGGAAAAGATGAAGCATCCGGTTCCTGCTGTACTAATAAGTCTCCTTCAAATCTTTCTATGGCTTCTCCCGGACCAATTGGCTTAAAGAAACCATCATGTTTTTCAGCAGTAGCTCCGGTTAATGGTTGAAACCAATGTGTATAATGTGTAGCTCCTTTGGTTATTGCCCAGTCTTTCATAGCAGAGGCAATCTGATCAGCAGTAGAACGACTTACTTTTGTTCCGTCTTCAATTGCCGACTTTACCATTTTATAAGCACCTTCAGGTAAATACTCTCTCATTATTCCCATGTGAAAAGTATTCTCTCCAAAGTATTCAGAGACTCTTCTCTCTGAATGATCCATATGTTTAGGAAGTCTGTGTAAAACATCATCCAATGCACTAAATCTTTGTGAAGCCATAATATTTTTTTTTGGCAAAATTAGTTTAATTTTAGTAAACAGCTTCTTTTTTTACTTTTTTTTATCAACACCCCCTTTATTTTTATCCACTTTTTACAAAATTTACCTTTTTCAAACAAAACACCCCCTAAAATAAATAAGCTACACAGATAAAAAGTAAAATTGACACCATTAGAAATATTGGTTAAATTTGTAAGTAATGGTAAGATTTACATTATTAGCAGGTTTGATTACAATTTTGATTAGTATAACTGCCTGCAAGGAAGAAAAACTGTTCTACGATATTGAGGGAACAATCACAGACGTTATTTCAGGTGAACCGCTTGCAGATCTTGAAATTGTATTATATCAAAAAAAGTATCAGCAAAATGTTCTTAATAATAATTATTTAGTAGTTGGAACAGCTACTACTGATCAATCGGGACGATATAAGTTTAGAATTGACCGGGAGAAGATCTATAATATTAAGTTCGAAGTCAGCCATAAGAACTATTATAACGCTGAGTTTACCAGATCACAGGACGAATTAAAAACCAATACTATAAATGAGTTTGACTTCACCATGGAAGCTATTGGTTCATTAATAATTTACATTACTAATCCTGAAGTTAAATCAGGCGAACAATTGAATCTATACAAACAAGGGTTTAAAGAGGGATGTGAAACTTGTTGCAGTAATGGAAACAGTTCTTTCTTTGAAACTGGAGATACAACCATTACATGTGCTGTTGTTGGTGGATCAACTGTTCGAATAGATTACGGAGAAGTACTTTCAAGTTCTCTGACCTCAGAAGAAATTACCTGTAAACGATTTGTCCCTACGACATATACTATTAACTATTAATTGAACCTGAAGGTTAAAATTGCTGCGTTACATTCAAATCTTATTAAATTACAGTTCCGTTTGCTTTTATTTTGAAGTGATTACAGAGAGAAGGGTATCATATTACTGTTATTTTAAAGTTCAAATAGTATAAATTCTTTGCTAAGATTATATCTTTGCCCCCTTTAAGTTTACTATTATGATTGAGCTGGTAAAAAAAGGCACCAAAAATGCAAAAAATGAAATTCTTTCAGGATTAACCGTGGCGTTAGCCTTGGTTCCTGAAGCGGTAGCCTTTGCTTTTGTTGCAGGAATTAATCCTTTAATTGGACTTTACGGCGCATTCATGATGGGTCTGATCACCTCCATTTTTGGTGGTAGACCGGGAATGATTTCAGGAGCAACTGGAGCTATGGCTGTAGTAATGGTAGGGTTGATCTCAGCAGGAAATGAGATCGGACAAAACCTGGACACACCTGTTGACAACCTTGGCGTTTCCTATCTTTTTATCACATTATTATTGGTTGGAGTCATTCAAATCCTGTTTGGTGCACTTAAACTTGGAAAATTTATTCGTTTGATTCCACATCCGGTTATGTTAGGATTTGTTAATGGACTGGCAATCGTGATTTTCAGGTCACAGCTAGGTATGTTTCAAACCAAAATAATGGATTCGGAAACGGGCAAGTTAATTTCGGAAATATTACCTTATCCGGAATTGGCCATAATGGGCGGATTGGTTGCATTAACAATGGCTATCATGTTTTTTCTTCCTAAGCTGACTAAGAAAATACCAGCAGCGCTAACCGCTATTGTTGTCGTTTCAGCAATTGTTATTATTGGAGGTATTGATGTGAGTACAGTTGAATCGTTTATTACTGAGGGAAGCCAGGGAAAAGTAACCGGAATTAAAGGCGGTCTGCCAGAATTTCAATTTGCAATGTTTGAGCATATTCCTTTAAATCTGGATACTCTGAAACTCATTTTACCTTATGCTTTGATACTTGCAGCAGTTGGCTTAATTGAATCATTACTAACCCTAAATTTAATTGACGAGTTAACTGAAACCCGCGGAAGCAGTAATAGAGAGTGTATGGCCCAGGGTGGCGCAAACTTTATTAACGGGCTGTTTGGCGGAATGGGTGGATGTGCTATGATTGGTCAATCTATCATTAATGTTAATTCAGGTGGAAAAGGCCGTTTGTCAGGTATTGTTGCAGCTGTTGCTTTATTGTGTTTTATTCTATTTGCGGCGCCTTTAATTGAACAGGTGCCTATAGCAGCATTGGTTGGCGTTATGTTTATGGTGGTTATCGGAACTTTCGCCTGGTCAAGTTTTAGAATTATCAATAAAATACCAAGAGCGGATGCCTTTGTACTGATTCTTGTTTCTGCTTTAACCGTTGTATTTGATTTAGCCATTGCTGTAGTAGCTGGTGTTATTGTATCAGCGTTGGTTTTCAGTTGGGAAAACGCCAAGAGAATCCGTGCCAGAAAACGAATAAAAGAAGATGGGACAAAGGTTTATGAAATTTGGGGACCATTATTTTTTGGTTCTATACAAGCATTTAATGACAAATTTGATATCGCCAGCGATCCTGAAAAAATTGAAATTGACTTTATTGAATCCAAGGTTTCTGACCATTCAGGGGTTGAAGCCATTAAAAACCTGGTGGAAAAGTATGAAAAGACGGGAAAAAAGGTTACCCTTAAACATTTAAGCCCTGATTGTGACGCCATATTGATTAAGGCTAATCCGCATTTTAAAGATATCATTGAAACCGCAGTAGATGATCCCCGCTATTATGTGGTAACCGATCAGGTTGAACCGATTTAAACTATGCCTTTCCACTGTAAGCAATTTAGCATTGAACAATCTCAAAACAGTCAGAAAGTTGGATCAGACTCAATGTTATTGGGGGCCTGGACAAAAGGAGAATGTAAAAACATCTTGGATATTGGTACTGGAACAGGTCTCCTGGCTTTGATGCAGGCCCAAAAATTTCCTACTGCTAAAATAACTGCTATTGAACCAAATGAGGAAGGTTGTCAGGAGGCGATTAATAACTTTAATCATTCTTCATTTAAGGATAGAATTGAACCACATTGTGCAAAACTTCAGGCTTTTAAAACCGAAGTATTATTTGATCTTATCATCAGTAACCCTCCTTATTTTGACAATGATTTTTTAAGTCCGGATCAAAAGCGAAATAATGCCAGACATACTGAGTCACTACCTATCACTGACTTGTATAATAATGTTAGGCATTTACTTGATTTGAACGGGATGTTTTACGTTGTATTCCCTGAAGTCGTTCAGGAAAAACACTACGAGGCTGCCAAAGCCAATGGTTTATTTCCTCAAAGGTTGTTGAAAGCTAAAAATGAAAATGGAATTATTATCCGTCATTTTGTAGCATTCTCCACTGACAAAGCGCCAGTTTGTGAGGAATCTGATATTATCATAAAATATAATAGCGGCTTCTACAGTAAAGCCTATGTTGAATTGACCAGGGATTTTTATTTGAAAGATTTACCATTTCAGTAGCTGTAGGATGTGCAGAAACATCACTAAATAAATAATCAGACTGAAAATAAGTATTATCTTAATCAAGAGATAAATAATAAGCAATGACCACAGATATTATTGAAATTAATGATTTTGTTGTACTGATTGATTCAACTGATGCTTTAGAAGCTGAAGAATTGAATTGTCAGTTTGATGATGATATTGTGGGAGTCTCTTTCTATAGTTCAGGTGATGTAGACATAGAGGTAACCTATGGTCAATCTAAAAAAACACTAAAGAGCAGGAAAGGCGTAGCCTTTGCTTTTTCGGGTAATAATAATGTGCGGTTTTCACATAAAATTATGCAATCTGAGCCATTAAAAAGCGTCAGTATATTTTTGCTTCGAAAAAATATGAAGAATCTGCCGGCCTACGAAAAAGAATTGTTTGGTAAGCACTTTGAAAATTTACTGACCACCGAAAATGACTTTGAAACAGGGCCGAAAATTTTAATGACGCCTGAAATGCAAACCGCAATCTCTAAAATATTTCAAACCCAGTTTAAAAATTCTGAAAGACTATTATTTCTTAAGAGTCAAATACTGGAATTATTATCACATTACTTCACTCTGATAAATTCAAGTAAAGACCCCATACTTAATGAGAATGAAACCGGAAAAATTCAGGAAGCCAAAGAAATCATCATAAAAAATATTGATAAGCCACCTACTCTTGGTGAATTATCAAAGCTCATTGGTATGAATAATAATAAACTTAAAAAGAATTTTAAGCAGGTTTTTGGCGTTTCTGTGTTTAAATATCTTCAGGAGCAAAGGTTACAAAAGGCATATCACCTGCTTGATAAAAAAGAAATGAATGTGCAGGAAGTGGCTTGGTATGTGGGTTATGATAGCCTCAGTTCTTTTTCGAATGCCTTTCGTAAAAAATACGGTTTCCGCCCAAGCAGCGTTTTGAAATAGTCTTTTCGAACAAATTAAGATCATATGGTCGCGATACATTTGTTTCATCATTAAACATTAATCATAAAACAAATGAATAATTCAAAATTGACAACCGTTTTTCTAATTTTAGCAGGTCTTATAGGGCTATATGTTGGAGGGTTCCTTACTTTTTTCCCTGCTGAACTACAAGCACAATCAAACATTATTGTACAAAATGCCAGTCATTTTAGTGAAACCAGAGCCCCTGGAACTGCGATATTAGCCGCAAGCATTATAATGGTTCTTAGTATATTCAAAACCCAGTTACGCCGACTTTCCCTTACCTTTGCGGCATTGTTTTTTCTTTCATACGGTATCGGCCGACTACTCAGTCTGATTGTAGATGGTATGCCCGCAGAAGGATTATTCTATGCTATGATAGGCGAACTCGTTATTGGTCTTTTTGCCCTGATATTACTGTTAAAAACTAAGAATACAGGTAACCAATAAGATAATTACTGATTGACAATAATTTTCTTAACCATTGAACCTGCTTTTACAAAATAGGTTCCGGCCATCAAATCTAAATCCACTGTTCCGGTACTTGCATTAATATTTTGAATCAATTGTCCCTGGATATTGTAAATCCGAATGGTTTCATCCAGGTTCCCATTAATTTTAATAGAAACGGGACCAGTTGATGGATTAGGATAAATTTCAATACCTGCCGGATTATTTTTCGGCCCTAAACCTGCAATGCTGGTAGGTGTGATTTTGATATTATCAAATTTAACATCTAACCAACTGACAACAGTCTGATATCTAAAAGCAATATAGGATGTACCCGGCGTTGCAGGAACTGCAATATTTGAACTTTCCGTCCAGGTACTGTTGGCATTATAAATGTCATTATAAAGTAATAGTAAAGTTTTGGAAGTTGCCTGATCCGGGTCAGGTGATCCTTCGAGAAGATAAATGGCAATGGTATCATCATCAATTGGTGTTGGACTGAATCCGGAAAAATGATGCCAGACAGAATCAATAGTTCCACCCTCCGAAAAATCAAATCCTGGTGATACCATCCAATCATTAAGTAAATCATCTCCACCAACAGGATAATAATGTGCTAAACTATTGGGAGCAGAATAGGCTGATGCAATATCAAACTCCCATTCATAAAACTGGGAAATGGCTCCCGTTCTGTATTGTGTCCATCCAGCTTGTTCTTCTGGCGTATCAAATCCTGTAAAATAGGATTGAGCACTCAGTTGCCATCCTGATAGCAGTAAAATTGCTGATAAAAGCGGTTTAATCAGTTTCATAATTTCTTCATTAGTCAATTAAACGTTTGACGGGGAAATTATAAAATTGGTTGCATCCTTGTTTTAAAGATTAATTTATAATTAATTTTTGGGTAAGTTCTTCACACTTGATGACGTAGATGCCCTGATTTAGATTAATACTATTAGTACCAACAACAGGAATAAAAGAATGAACTATCTGTCCCCTCATATTGTAAATCTCTACCTGTCCTGCTATATAATCAACATTGATAATGACTGGTCCTGATGATGGATTAGGATATATGTGAAATGGAAGTGCTTCAGGTGTTGATACTCCCAGGTGATCAATCAAAATGTCATAAGATACCTGATCTTGTCTACCACAGTATTCAGCTGTTAATGTTACAGTATAAGTGCCATTCTGATTATAATTATGCATTGGGTTTTCTTCATCAGAGGTTAAATTATCTCCAAAATCCCAATGGTAAGTAAACCCGTGTTGACTGGTATTATTAAAATTAGTCACTGATCCGTTTTGAGAAAATGTAAAATCTGCAATTGGCTGAGTATAATCAATATTAGAACTGTCAACATCATTAACAACATGATGTGCCACATTTTGCAAATAGGTGGCTTCATTTTGCATCAAATTATTAGGAACATAAGTATTTCCAACAGGACTGGTTTCAAAAATCATATTATAAAAGATACAGGCTGCAAGGTATGAACCCTGAATTGACGGATGACTGCCATCAGCATTATACAAATCCACAAAAGCAACAGTTGGATTGACTTCATTATAAATATGTTGAAAAGCTATACCCACCGGAGATAATTTTCCACTATTAACATTTGCCATATGACTATAAGCTGCATGCAATCTTTGATTCATTTCAGTAAAAGTGTCTATAGAATCCCATTGGGGATCACCATCACGCCGTCCCCATGTATTAAAAAACAATGGAATTGCACATGCATTAGCTGATCGAATTGAATCACAAAGTATTTTGGCATGAGGATACACATCTACAATCACCTGATTGTATGGAAAGGAAGGAAACTGACTTTGATCCTGAAGAACAACATAATCCCAGTTATCTGATGCTATTTTCGATAAACTTACAGCATTAGTTGAATGTAAATTTAGTCGGTGCCCTCCGGGTGTATTTTGATCTTTAATAAGATCATTACCATCATGATTAGCCAAACTGTCAACTATGGCAGGCATATCATTAAAATAGGTATAGCTATTTCCTAAAAAACAAGCTTTTTTTGTGACCTGACCGGATACGGTATGTACCAACACAAGACAAATGGAAAAATTTAACAGTTTTTTCAGCATTTTATATAATTTTTCACACAAACGCACCTGCTCCGGTTAAGGTTGTCTTGACCGGAGCATAAAATAACGGATTAACTTTTATTCCTAAATTGCCTTCGTAATGGTTTGTTTCACTTTTTTAACCTGTCCGTCAAATCCTTCAACACCATTAACCGTAGTATACTTCAATACATTCCTTTTATCAGGATGAATGATTTTATAAGCATATTGAACAGCTACTGTAGCTTCATGAAAGCCACATAAAATAAGTTTTAATTTTCCCGGATAAGTATTGACATCTCCAACTGCAAAAACACCTTCAATGTTTGTACCATAATCCAATGCATTGTTAACCACAATAGCATTCTTTTCTATCTCTAACCCCCAATTGGCAATCGGGCCCAGTTTAGGTGATAATCCGAATAAAGGAATAAAGTAATCGGTATCGAGCCTGATAATACTATCCTTTCTTTTGACTTCCACACCTTCAAGATTCAGGTTACCGTATAAACCTTTTACTTCTGCTTCAGTCAGCAATTCAATTTTATTGGCTTTGACCAATTCCCTCACTTTTTCAACGGAATCCAGGGCACCCCGAAATTCATTCCTACGGTGAACTAACGTCACTTTTTCTGCAATATCGGTCAGAAATATCGACCAGTCCAATGCTGAGTCTCCACCTCCGGAAATCACCACTTTTTTATTACGAAATTGTTCCGGATCTTTAATCATATAGGTGATGCCCTTCTCTTCATAATCTTTAATATTTGCAATAGGTGGCTTACAGGGTTCAAAAGCTCCCAAACCACCGGCTATGATAACAACCGGTGCCAAATGCTCTGTCCCGGCATCAGTTGTGACCTTAAATTCGCCATTGTCTTGCTTTTCAATTTTCTCAGCCCTTTCACCTAACGTGTAACCAGGGTTAAATGGTTTAATCTGGTCCATCAGATTATTGATTAGATCACCAGCCAATACCTCAGGATAGGCGGGAATATCATAAATTGGTTTTTTGTGATAAATTTCCGCACATTGACCTCCCGGGATCGGTAAGGCGTCAATCAAATGACATTTGAGCTTTAATAGGCCTGCTTCAAAAACGGTAAATAAGCCTACCGGGCCCGCACCAATAATGAGAATGTCTGTTTTTATCATGTTTATTTGTTTTTAATTAATGATTGAGTTACTTTGTTTAAGAGTTGTACTTTTGTCTTGAAATCAGCATTGATACTGTTTCTGTATTGGTTTAAATGCTTAGCCAGTTTATCGACTTCATCTGGTAATATATTTTCAAGGTACTGTCGCATCCGCTTGGCCAGTGTAGGAGATTGTCCATTCGTTGAAATGGCAACCTTAACCTGTCCTTTTGAAACAATTCCCCCCAGATAAAAGTCACAATATTCCGGTACATCCGCCACATTTACCAGAATGTTCATTCTTTTACAATCCTGATAAATACCGTGGTTGACAACTTTATTATTGGTAGCGGCAATGACTATGTGATAGCCATAAGGGTCACTCCTGTCATAAGTCCGGTTAATCAGATTCAATTTACAAGTAGTACTATGGTCAATAATTTCCTGATGTATTGTTTCCGCAATTAATGTAATGTTTGCACCCGGACTGGATTTAAGCATAAAAGTCAACTTTTCAAGTGCTGTATTCCCCCCTCCTATTATGAGCACATTTAGCACATTGACTTTTAGAAAGACAGGATATAATTCATTTTTATGCTTCATTAGAGTCAGGTATTAAATTTGAATACAATGTTGAATGACCAGAAAATTGTCGTTCAAACTGTTTTGAATGACTAACATGTCTGACTACTTCACCCAAAACTATAATTGCAGGCGCTTCTATATTGTTCACTATCACTTCACTTTGAATGCTCCGTACGGTACCATGGACCATTTTTTCCCTGCCAGTAGTACCGTTTTGAATAATGGCCACCGGATAATCCAATAGTTGTTTTGCAGTAAAAATATTGATGATCTCATTTAACTTGGACAGGCCCATCAGGATTACCAAAGTAGTGTGAGACTGGATGGCCACCTCAATATTGTGATTTAAACCACCACCCGAGGTTGTGGCTGTAATGACCGAAAATCCCCCTGCCACATACCGTTCGGTTAAAGGAATACCAAATTGCGCCGGCACTGCAATAGCTGAAGAAATTCCGGGAACAATGTCAACCGGTACTCCATGCGATCCGGCATATTCAATTTCTTCAACCGCACGGCCAAAAACAAACGGATCTCCCCCCTTTAACCTGACTACCCTGCCATATTTCAAAGCATATTTAACCGATAATTCATTTATGGTTTGTTGGGTATAAATATGATCTCCTTTACGTTTCCCCACATTAATTTTAACGGCACTTTCAGCATGGTTTAAAAGTACCGGATCGACTAAAGCATCATATAAAACCACCTTTGCTTTTCTTAAAGCATGATAGCCTTTTATTGTCAATAAATCCGGATCTCCGGGTCCTGCACCCACCAATGTCAGCCTTGGCTCAATTTCTGTTTTCATGACGGATTTGTTTTAACCTGTATTGATTAACCAGTTGATATAATGACCTGGCATCATCCAAGTATTGCTTAGCAAAATGTTGTGATGCCGGTATTTTTTTCAGACTTAATGCTAACTCTGTAAAGCTGGTTTTCCATTCAATTTGTCCGGTCTCAATAAAATGCATATCAAAGGATTTGATGATCTCGATTTGAGTATTGGTAGTTTTATTTTCCGAAATTAAAAGGGCTTTAGCCATATTGACCAATCCTGTATAAATATGGTAAATACTGTCCGACCAGTTTGATGCATCAAGGGCAGTTTGCGCCCATTCAAATTTTTCTTCACTCTCAAAAAACAAAGTGGTCACCAAATCTATGGCCACCCCGGCACATTCACCAATGCCAATTGCTTTTATATATTCACTGTTATGCCCCCAATCTACAAAATCGTCAGCCGACAATGTCGTCAAATCGGTTAATGGTTTAAGCAGTTCATAAAAATAGGATTTGCCCTGTCTGATATAATAGGCATGGAAGGTATCGTCATGGCCATTTAGCTTAAAGTCTTCCAGCAACACTACCAGAGCCCGGGGGCCTCTTTTACTTGGTACTTTAACCACTTTATCAGAGAACTGCCCTTCCCCGTTTCCCATTACTTTTCCGCCAAGTAAAATCTGCAAAGCCGGGGCAATTTTATCCTTTACCTTAATGGACATGCCCTGAAAACCAATATCTGAGATACTGTGCTGTCCACAGGCATTCATACAACCGCTAATCTTAATATTCAGGTCTTTCTGAGTAATAAAATCCTGATAATTTTCCCTGAGTACTTTTTCAAGTTCAGTGGCAATACCAGTACTGCTGGCAATGCCTAAACTACAGGTATCCGTACCCGGACAGGCTGTGATATCATGAACAGATTCCACACCCGGATCGACAAATTCCAGGGCTTTCAGTCTGGTATAAAAGAATGGTAGTAATTCGGTTTTAACATTCCTGATTAAGATATTTTGACGGAGCGTGAATCGAATTTCATCCCCCGCATAATCTCTGATCAGGTCAGCCAGTAACCGGGCCTTATCAGTATAAAAATCACCGAGTGATACCTTAATTCCAATTGCCGAATATCCGGATTGTTTTTGTTTAAAAACATTGGTGGATAACCAGTTTCTATAATCAGTATTCTCGTCATCAAACCCTTTCACTTCAATTGATTCAGCAATAGGTTTTGGTTGTAATTTCTGTCTCGTATCCGTCTCTATTTCCATGGTTTGTCGGGAAAGTGCCAGGCGTTCCTGATCCACCAATTCTAAGAAGGTCGGTAAACCAAGTGATTTAATCAGAAACTTTAACCTTGCTTTTGCTCTTCTTTTACGTTCACCATAGCGGTCATACACCCGTAAAACACCTTCTATAAACGGAATGAGTTGTGCTGTTGGTAAAAATTCAGAAGCAATATCTGCTGCCCTTGGCTGCGCACCAAGTCCACCGGCAATCATTACTTTAAAACCGTTTTCAACCTTTCCGTCAATTTGCTTTGTTTTGGCAATAAAGCCCAGATCATGGATAAAAGTCAGCGCCGAATCCGCATCACTTCCTGAAAAAGCTATTTTGAATTTTCGCCCCATTTCCTGACAAACCGGATTTCTTAAAAAGAATTTGAATACTGCTTCTGCATAAGGTGTCACATCAAAGGGTTCTTCAGGGTCAACACCAGCCATAGGAGAAGCAGTGACATTTCTGACCGCATTTCCGCAGGCTTCCCTCAGGGTAATATCATCTTTTTCCAATTCAGCCCACAATTCAGGTGTCTGATCCAGACTGACGTGATGGATTTGAATATCCTGACGGGTAGTAATATGTAAACGTCCGGTAGAATACCTATCTGATACATCTGCTATTCTGTGTAACTGTCTGGAATTAACCCTTCCGAACGGCAGTTTAATTCGTATCATCTGAACACCCAGTTGACGTTGACCGTAGATCCCTCTGGCCAATCTTAAACTTCTGAAACTGTCTTCATCAAGTTGTCCTGTTTTAAACAATCTGATTTTCTTTTCTAATTCCACTATATCTTTTTCAACCACCGGGTTTTCAATCTCTGATCTAAAGCTTTTCATTTGTTTTATTTTCAATAAAAAAGGTCCTTTTAAAAAGGACCTTTTTTCAATGATTATATCTATTGTTTTTATTCCTTTTGTTTGATGTTATCAGGGCACATCAATCCCATTGACATGGTAAACATATCGCAACATATTGAGCTATTTTTTTGCATCATTTGTCTCATTTAATAAATCCTACTCCTGAAGTTGAATTTGATTTGCTATCAATCAGTATAAAAGCCCCATTTTCTTTATTGTCCGTATAACTGTCCATATAAATGGGCTGATTTAACTTAAAATGCACATTGCCAATCTGATTGATTGTCAGTGTTTCCACTTCCGGATTTGTCCCTGATAAATCTGTTTTTACAACATCTTCAACAGCAGATACCTTTGCCAATACCTGATGAACACCATGTTGTAGAATATATTTTGTACCCACTGTCAATGGAGTTTTATCCATCCAGCACACAGTTGCTTCAACAACTTTGTCAATTCTTGGCAGTTCCGCTGACTTGACAATCATATCCCCTCTGCTCACATTCACGTCATCTGTTAAAGTTACCGTAATGGCATGTCCCGGGTGAGCTTCATTAAAAACTTTATCAAAAAAGTGGATATCCTTAATAGTTGATTGATTTCCGGAAGGCAGAACAGTAATTTGATCCCCCACTGCCAGGTTACCACCATAAAGTTTGCCGGCATATCCCCTGAAATCATGAAAATCTTCTGATTTTGGCCGGATAACAGTTTGGACCGGAAAACGTACCGAACTTCTGTCATAAACAGCATCTAACTCTATTGATTCCAGATGATCAAGTAATGTTGTCCCTGTATACCAGGGCATACTTTCAGAAAGTGTTATCAGGTTATCACCATATAAAGCACTGACAGGAATAAAAGTTAAGTTTTGCCCCCTATAGGTATTTAGTTTGGTCAGTTCTTGTATGTCCGATTGGATTTCAAGGAACCTTGATTCGGAAAAATCAACTAAATCCATTTTATTTACGGCTACAATGACATTTTTAATTCTTAAAAGATTATTGATATAAAAATGCCTTAAGGTTTGTTCAACTACCCCATGCCTGGCATCAATTAAAATAATTGCTGCCTGTGATGTTGATGCTCCTGTCACCATGTTTCTGGTATATTCAACATGCCCCGGTGTATCAGCAATAATGTAACTTCTCTTTTTAGTTGACCAGTAAATATGAGCAACATCAATGGTTATACCCTGCTCCCGTTCGGCTATCAACCCGTCAGTAGCTAAAGAAAAATCAAGATAGTCATATCCCTTTTTGGAACTACTGTTTTGAATGGCCTCTAACTTGTCATCAGTCAAAGACTTTGTATCATACAATAAACGGCCTATCAATGTACTCTTTCCGTCATCCACACTTCCTGCCGTTGCGATTTTTAATACTTTCATTTGTTTTATTTTTAAAAATATCCCTGTTTTTTTCGTTGCTCCATTGCTGCCTCAGAGCGTTTATCATCAATCCTTGCCCCTCTCTCGGAAATGGTAGAAGCTTCTATTTCTTCCACGACCTTATCAATGTCGTTGGCAGCTGATAAAACTGCAGCAGTACAACTCATGTCCCCTACCGTTCTGAACCTCACCTGTCGTATTTCAATCACTTCATCCGATTCACGATAAACCACCTCATCATTTGCCGACCAGATTAAACCATCCCGGATAAAAGTGGCCCTGTCATGTGCAAAGTAAATAGATGGAATTGCTATTTGTTCTTCCTTAATATAGTGCCAGACATCTAATTCCGTCCAATTTGAAATAGGAAATACCCTTACATTTTGTCCCAATTCAATTTTACCGTTTAACATATCAAACACTTCAGGGCGCTGATTTTTTTCATCCCATTGTCCAAAATCATCTCTGACTGAAAAAATACGCTCTTTTGCCCTGGCCTTTTCTTCATCTCTTCTGGCGCCTCCGATACAAGCATCAAATCCAAACTCTTCAATGGCGTCCAACAAGGTTTCTGTTTGCAGTATATTCCTGCTGGCATACTTTCCGGTTTCCTCCTTTACCTTTCCGTTATCAATATTGTCCTGTACCTGACGAACGATTAACTCAAGACCATGTTTTTCCACCAGTTCATCCCTAAATTCAATGGTTTCAGGAAAATTATGGCCTGTATCAATATGTAAGAGTGGGAATGGTACTTTTGCCGGGTAAAAAGCCTTTTTTGCAAGTCTGACCAGGGTGATGGAATCCTTTCCGCCGGAAAACAACAGGACAGGCTTTTCAAACTGAGCAACTACCTCTCTTATGATATGAATGGCTTCACTTTCTAATGGGTTTATATCTAATATTGTTTCCATATTATGGTTTGCTTATTGGTGTATTCCACATTCGCGATTGTCCAATGCTTTTGTGGGATCAAAATATTTAAATTCGTTAGGAAGATTGTGTTCTTTTAAGTATCCGTCAAGTTCCGAATCTGTCCAGTAAAAAAACGGACTGACCTTAATGACGCCACCCTGTCCAATTGACACTATATCGACGGTATCTCTGAACGCTGTTTGTCCTTTTCGGATATTGGTAAACCAAACGTCAGGCGTGTGTTCTGCCATAGCCCTTTGAAACGGCTCCAGTTTAACCTGAGTCGAAAACAGCTTATGATCTTTATGGTTAATATCCGGGATACCCATTACAACATCCCTGTATGCTGCTGTTTGTTTAGGTGTGTAAAGATCAATATCCAGGCCTAACAACCTGGTCAGTTCCTGTGCATGCCGGTATGTATTTGGAGTATTATACCCTGTATCACACCAAATGACCTTAATATCAGGGATCACTTGTATCACAGCATGTAAAATAGCCGCTTCATATGGCCTGAAATTGGTTGTGATTACCGGATGCAGAGCATGTGTTAAAGCCCATAAAATAACCTCTTCCGGTGTTCCGTTTCTGAGTGTTTTATTTATCGTTTCTAATTTCATTATTTTCCCCATTTTATCATATTCCAAATGCGCTCATGAAAAAAGTAGAGCATCATTTTTGTTACTAATTCTATTGTTCCAATCGAAAATGCCATTGTTAAAGTCCCTGTGACAATCCACGAAATTAAAATCGTATCAATCGTACCGATTGTTCTCCAACTTAAAGACTTTACAATGCTTCTGATTGGCTTTTCAGACAATTTATCATTGTCGTAACTGGTCTTATTTTCAATTGTTTGATCTAGTATCATTTTATTTAAAACTATAAACCCTATCGGATTACTAGGGTTTAGATTTGCAAATGTATTTTCTTTTTTTACAATTCACCAAAAAAAACTAAAAAAAGATGATTTTTTTATTAATTAAATGATGTCGGCGAGGGTATTTCCCCGCAGTACTTTTAGGGTACTGTCCCTGACCTGAATCATTAATTTATGCACCGAACAGGCATCTTCATCAGGGCAATCATCACATTTTTCATAATAATTCAGACTGACACAAGGCACCAGGGCGATAGGTCCTTCCAAAAGACGGATAATTTCAGTCATTAGGATATCCTTAGGAGATTTTAGCAAATAGTACCCCCCTCCTTTACCTTTTTTTGAACCTAAAAATCCAGCCTTTTTTAAAGTCAGTAATATGCTTTCTAAAAATTTATGTGAGATGTTTTCACTTTCCGATATGGTAGCAATCTGGACAGGTGTATTTTCCTCCAGTCTGGCCATAAAAGTTAGTGCTTTTAATCCATATTTTGTCTTCTTAGAAAGCATACTACAAATATAATTATTCTCATCAATTTAGCGCCCCGATAATATCTTCTGCAATATCATCAATATGTTCCAAACCAACTGAAACCCTAACCAGTCCATCAGTAATTCCAACCTCTAATCGTTCTTTAACAGTCAGCTTACTATGAGTTGTTGATGCAGGATGAGATACTATTGTTCTGGTATCACCTAAATTGGCTGTCAAAGAACATAGTTTAAGTGAATTGACAAATTTTTGTCCGGCTTCAAGTCCGCCTTTCAATTCAAATGCAATCATATTTCCCCCCCACTTCATTTGCTTAATTGCAACTCCATATTGCGGATGTGACTTTAGAAAGGGGTATTTGACTGCAGAAATTTTCGGATGATTCTCCAATCTTTCGGCCAATATCAAGGCATTAGAACAATGCTTTTCTAATCTCACTGGCAAGGTTTCTAAACTTTTTGACAATACCCAGGCGTTAAAGGGAGACATAGCTGGTCCGGTATTTCTTGAAAACAAGTATATTTCTCTGATCAAATCACTTCGACCAACCACAACACCTCCTAAAACCCTACCTTGTCCGTCAATTAATTTAGTTCCCGAATGAATCACCAAATCCGCTCCATACTTAATTGGTTGTTGGAGGTAAGGTGTAGCAAAACAATTGTCAACAATTAGTAAGAGATTATGTTGTTTTGCAATTTTACCCACAACCTCTAAATCAATAATATCCAATCCGGGATTTGTTGGGGATTCAATATACAGAATCTTTGTTTCGGGCTTAACTAATTCTGAGATGCCTTCAGTGTTGTTCACATCAAAATAACTGGTTTCTATTCCCCATTTTGGTAAATATTTAGTAAATAATGTATGTGTGGAACCAAATACTGATCTCACTGATATAATGTGATCTCCACTACTCAATAATGCACCGAAAGTTGAGAAAATAGCAGCCATACCTGTAGCAAATGCATAACCCGATTCTGCCCCTTCCATGGTCACAATTTTATTTGTAAACTCTGAAATATTCGGATTTGAAAATCTGCTGTATAAGTTTTTTTCTTTCTCCTCAGCAAAGGAAGCCCTCATATCTTCGGCATCTTCAAACACAAAACTTGAGGTTAAGTATAATGGCACAGAATGTTCATCAAAATCAGACCTTTCAATCTGGTCCCTGATAATTTTAGTTTCAATTTTATAGTTCATATTAGTCTGTTATTAATTTTAATTTCATATTTAATATTTGCTGTTTCACTTAGTATTCTGGAAACTGAGCAATACTTTTCCATTGACAAGTCGACAGCGCGCTTTACTTTTTCAGGATTTAAATCTCCTTCAAATGAAAATATAAGCTGAATTGTTTCAAATAAAGAAGGCACTTTTCCTTCTTCACGAATCCCCTCAATATGGACATGATAGGATTCAAATACCTGTCTTTGCTTTTTCAGAATTTCAAGAATATCCACACCACTACAGGAGACAAGTCCAGCCAGTAAAAGCTCCATAGGGCGAAAGGCTTTAACTTGTCCCTCTGAACGTCCAGCCAATAAAGGATAACCGTTTTGAGCAGTAACCTGAAATATCTGGTCTCTGCCATAATATTTTACATCTAATTCCATGATTATTTTTTTTCTGCAATTCTTAATAAATCTCCAAAAACACCTCGGGCAGTGACCTCAGCTCCGGCCCCGGCACCCTGGATAATGATTGGCCGCTCTCCATAGGATTCAGTATAAATTTCAAACAAAGAGTCTGAGCCGCTTAATTGACCTAAGGCACTAAATTCAGACACTTTTACCAACCGGACATCTAATTTTCCTTTTGTCTTCCGGAGATCACCATGTAAATCACCAACATACCTCAATACTTCTCCCTGATTTAGTTGGTTCCTTTTAGTTTCAAATAGCTGATCTAAAGCTGATAACTGGTTTAAGAAAGCATCTTTATCAAATGATTTTAAGGATTCAGGAATCAAATTTTGAATATTAATATCCTCAAATTCGTTTTCCAAATCAAGCTCCCTAGCCAAAACCAGGAGTTTTCTGGCCACATCATTTCCTGATAAATCTTCCCTTGGGTCCGGTTCGGTTAATCCCAAATTAATGGCATTTTTCAAAACCTCTGAAAAAGATTGATCTTCTCCGGAAAACTGATTAAAAATATAACTCAATGAACCCGAAAAAACACCTTTTATTCGTGTGATGTTCTCTCCAGAATCATGCAATAATCTGATGGTATCTATCAGTGGCAAACCTGCTCCTACATTAGTTTCGTACAGGTATTCTTTTTTGTTTATTCTTAAAGTTTGGCGTAGATTCTTATAGAATTTAAAGTCGATTGTATTGGCTACCTTATTTGAAGATATAATATCAAATCCATGCTCAATAAATTGATTGTAGTTTTTAACAAATTCTGTACTGGCAGTATTGTCTACAAGAATAAGATTTTCCAGGTGGTATTTTTCGGCATAATTAATAACATCCTGTATTTTATAACTTGAAATACCCTCTTTTTCAAAATCTTCCCGCCATTTATTAGTAATACCTTCCTTTGCAAGCAGTACCTTTTGTTGTCCTGCAATTGCAAAAACATTTAGTTTGGTTTCTTTTCTATTCAGGATTTTATGTCTGCTTTCAATAATTTGATTAATAAAGGAAGCACCAACTGTCCCTTTTCCAAAAACGGCGATATTAATTTTTTTATTGACACCAAAAATCTGAGAATGGATGAGGTTAACCGCTTTACTTTCATCTTTATTGTTAACAACCAAACTTATATTACGCCCTGATAAAGTGTTATTAATTAGTAAAATTTCGATTCCGTTTGACACTAAAGATTGATAAGCTTTACCAAATCCATTTAAGCTTTGGCCAATAACTGTAATCACTACCACTGATTCCTTAGCGTAAATCCGATCGATATCTTTTTCCTTAAGCTCAGCTTTAAATTCATTGATAAGACATTGAATAGTAGTATCGGAAAACGCCTTTTTAACTACAAAACTAACTCCTCGCTCTGACGACCCTTGTGAAATTAATCCAATACTAATATCCTTTCTTTGTAAAGCATTAAAAATTCTGGCGTCAATCCCGGATTTGCCTAAAAGCCCTTTCCCCTCAATCACAATTACTGCAATATCGCTCTGTGTTGTAATAGATTTAACACTTTTTTCTGTTGGTTTATTGTCAATGACTGTTCCATTTGTTTCCTTATTGAAGGTATTTAAAATTTTAAGTGTAATCTCTTTATCAATTAAAGGAGAAATTGTTTTACTGTGTAATATACTTGCTCCAAAACTCGCCAATTCATTAGCCTCACGATAATTTAAACGTTGAATAATCTGAGCATCATTCACTTGATCAGGATTTGATGAGTAAATACCGTCAACATGAGTAAAGCTTTCTATTTCTGATGCTGACAAATATTTTGCAAGTAGAGAAGCTGAGTAGTTACTTCCATTCCGTCCCAGGGTAGTTGTATCCCCTTTTTCAGTTGCAGCAATAAAGCCGGAAATAATGGGTATATTATTAACCGGAATAGTTTTGAAAAAATCAGTGATCTTAGCAAGGGATTGCTGATCCAAAATTTTTGCTTCACCATAACTTTCATCCGTAACTAATAAATCCCTGCTATCTAAAGGAAAAGTATTTGCTCCTTTTTGATTTAACAATGACGATATCATTTTAATTGAAAGTAATTCGCCCTGAGCCAATACCAAGTCCTTTGTTTTTGGACTATAATCCCGAACCAATTTTACTCCTTCCAACACCGTTTCCAGGACTTCAAATTCTTTCTCAAAATCAATGGATTTCAATGGCACCTTCTGGCTCTCTTTAAAGGCTTCTAAATTGGTTTTAAAATCCAGACCCTGTGAAGCTTTTTCAAGCATTCCTTCCAATTCATTGGTTGCATTTCCTCTTGCGGAACAAGCCACTACCAACTTTTCTCTTTTTTTTAGTTTCTCAATCAGAATATCAACCGCATTAGATATTCCACTTCCATTAGCGAGGGACTTCCCTCCAAATTTTATTATTTTCATCTGTGTATAATTTCTTTTAAGTAAAAACCGGTTTTAAAATCTTGTGAATCGTTTCAAATTCAATCAAAAAGGCGTCATGGCCATGAACAGATTGAATTTCATGGTATTCGTTTTCTTTATTCATTTTCTCCAGAATACAGGCAGTCTCCCTGATGTCATCTGGTACAAAAAACAAATCCGAATCAATACTGATTTGAATAATTTTGGACTTTATTGACTTGACAAGCTCCTTAAATTCCAGCCTGTTTTTAGTCACATCAATGGTTGTTAAAAGATGATTCATCATTTTATAAGCTTGTAAACTATACCGATCTGACAAACTTTTTCCATGATAAGCCAACCAAGACTCTACTTTTAGTTTCCCATTTTCATCTTTTTTATTTCCAAATTTCTTTCGAAACGATTCCGCTGTGCGATAGAATAACATAGACATCATTCTGGCATCATTCAATGGTTGTTTAGAAGAGTTTAAAATCTGCTTCTGTACAAAACATTGCCCCAAAATCCAGTCAGATGCCTTCCAATGTGTTGCTATTGGAATAATATTTTTTGCCAGATCAGACCTTGTGATTGCCATTTCCCAGGCTATTGCTCCACCAATAGAACCTCCAATAATTGAGTGTAAACTTGTAATTTCAAGTTTTCTCAGGACATTGATAAAGAACTTAGCATTATCCCTTACAGTATAGTCACTATAATTTTTAATTACCGCAGTACCTGTACCATTGCCTACTATATTAATTCCAATAACCGTAAATCGATTAGTATCAATTAACTTTCCAGGACCTGCCAATTCCCGCCACCATCCAAACTCACCTGCAATGTTTGAGTTCCCGGTGAGTGCATGATTAACCAATACCACCGGAGCAGTATGTAATTCCTGACCAAACAGTTGAAATGCAATATCAATACGATCTTCAATTCTTCCGTTTTCCAGCTTTACCTGCTGCAACGTCATTGTTTTTAACTGATTCATTACTCCCTGATTTTTTCGAATAAATTGTTTTATTATTTTTTAATGCAAAAAAAAGTCCCTCCGGTTAGGTATTACCGGAGGGACTTCAAAAAAAGATTTTTACTTATTTTCAGTTTGGGTAATACCTTAGCATTTGCTGCATCATTTGACACATCATCATGTTACACATTACCATCATTTGACTTAAATTATAGCTTGTAATTGATTGCTTCATTTAAATTTTATTCAAAAAAAAGCCTTTGCAATTGCAAAGGCTTTCTGTAGTTTTACTTTTTTACAAACATAGCCTATGCAACCTTTAGGTTACACATCATTTGGCACATATTTGTAATAATATTTTTCATTTCCGGCTACAATGATATTTAATTTTCACGAAAAGAAAAAATTTTCGAGGCATTTTTAAGACTTTTATAGTAGTTTACCGATAAAGCGAACAAACTCAATACGTCAATAAACACCTCATAATCAGCTAAATTTTTACGCCCATTACGCAAATATCATCAATTTGCTCAAGCGGTCCTTTCCACTCTTTTAATATTATATCCAACCTTCTCCTTTGATTTTCCATTGATTCTTCATTGAGTTCGAGCAGTAAAGACCTGAAGCGGGAGTACATAAATTTCTTACCTTTAGGCCCCCCAAACTGATCCGCATAACCATCAGATGACATATAAATAATGTCATCATCATACACTTCAAACTCTTTAGTTGTAAAGAAAGACTCGACCCCAAAATCAATTCCTATTGAGGCAGATTCTCCTTTTATGATATACAAATCGTGGGTGTCAGATTCTATTTTTCTACTGTGTTCTGTTAAAGGCGGACTATTTTTTGATCTGAGAAGATAAACAGGATTACGGGCACCGGAAAATTGTAACATCTTTTTTTCTCCCACTTTATGTAAGCAGCATAAAGCGACATCCATCCCATCCCTTAACATCAAGTCTTCTTCTTTCTGATTTAATGCATCAATAGTTTCAGTATTCAATCTGTTCAAAATTTCGGCAGTGCAAATATCTGGTTTTTGAGTCAGAATTTGATTTAATAAATCGTTACCAATAATACTAATGAACGCCCCCGGCACACCATGTCCTGTACAATCGACAACAGCAAAATAAATCCGGTCACCTGATTTTTTATACCAGTAAAAATCTCCGCTAACAATTTCTTTTGGCCTGAAATAGACAAAGGCATCATTAACCGCACTTTGAATTTCTTTATCGTGTGGCAACATGGCGCTTTGAATGTTTTTAGCATACTTAAGGCTATCCTCAATATCATCCAAGGCACCTTCAATAATCTTATTCTTATTTTCTATTTCCGTTTTCTGTCTGACTACCTGCCTGGTTCTGAGAATCACTTCTTTTTCGAGTCTGACATTCTGCGTTCGAATCCGTTTGATTCTGTAACTGTAAATAGCAAATAAACTAAGCGTCACTGCAATTAAAATTATGATTCTAAACCACCATGTTTGCCAAAATGCAGGTAATATTACAATTTGTAAAGTTGCCGGGGTTTCGTTCCAAACACCATCATTGTTAGCTGCTTTTACTTTAAAAAAATAGGTACCTGGTGGCAAATTAGTATACCGTGCAAAACGCCTTGGTCCGGGTACACTCCATCCTTTATCAAACCCTTCCAAAGTAAAACTATATTTGTTTTTTTCAGAATTGGCATAACTTAACGCTTCAAATGTTAATGTAAATTCATTTTGATGGTGTTTCAGATTAATCTTATTCTTAACTGCCAAAACAGTATCTGAAACCCATTTTCCTTCTTCTAAATCTATTTGTGAAATAACAACCTGCGGCTTATATGTATTATCGATTAAGCCGGTTGGTGGAAAAATATTATAACCATCAATTCCACCAAATAACATTTCTCCCGAACGAAGGGTATAAAACGAATGAACTAAAAACTCATTATTTTGAAGACCATCTTCCAGATCGTAGTTAATGAAAAAATGTTCAGCAGTATTAAAGTGTGAAATACCATGGTTGGTTGAAACCCATACATCACCTCCGCCTTTAGAAATGACACCCATTACAGTATTATTTGGTAAACCATCAGCAATAGTATAGTTGGAAAATTCTTTCGTTTCCGAGTCCATAAAATTCAAACCACCCTTAGTCCCAATCCAAAGATTCGATTCCTGATCAGGGACAATAGCATAAATTCTGTTATCGGATAGTTTACTGTTATCCTTTGTCCAATGGGTAATATTATCCTTTGAAATTCCAAATATTCCCTCACCAAAAGTACCTACCCAAATGGTTCCGTCTGAGGTATTAGAAACACAAGTGACAGCCTGAGTACTTGATGTATATACCGCTCTTGACAACTGACCGGTTTTTAAGTACAAACCCTTATCAAATGTTGCTGCCCAAATCGAATCTCCCGTAATATGAAGATCCCATACCCTGGTGTTTGTATCAATTTCTCCAAATTCAAATGTCTTAAAGTCCATTGTTTCTTTTTCGAAATATTGAATACCACCGCCATCCATGGCAATAAGATAGCCTTCCCCCCAGGGTTCAATATCCCTGATGTGATTGTCCTGTAAATTTGAATTCTGTGTATGCCAATAAGAAAAATATTGTTTCTCTCTGTCCCATAAATTCAATCCGCCTTCTACTGTACCTACCCATATCAAATTATCTTGTTTAGTGTCTTCATAAAAACACCTTATCTTTCCATTATTAATGCCCTTATGAGGCAATTTACCTTCCTTAAACAATTCAACTTCTTCGTTTGACCTGTCCCATTTATTAACACCTCCCAATGAGGTTCCAACCCATATTACGCCTCCTCTGTCCTCAAAAACACATGTAATTTCATCTGCGCTTAATGAAGTCAGATCATATGGTCTGTAAGTATAAGTGATTTCCGCCTGGCCAGGTATATAGCGTTGCAAACCTTTAGGGGTTCCTGACCACCGGTTACCTTTACTATCAATAAGTATACATGAAACTGTATCACCAAACATATTAAAATATGAAACCAAGCCCGTGCGCTCCAGTAATTCCGGTCTGCCGGTTACAAATTCACACTCTAAACTATTAGTATTTACAAGGTTTGTCCCTTCTTCTGTCACAACAATCAAAGTAGTATCATTTAACAAATCCATTGCTATAACAGAAACACCTGTCAGTCCGTTTAAAACAGAGTCCGTTTTTAGCGGAACTCTCAAAAATGATTCATCATGATATTGAAACTGACATAATCCCTGACTATTCGTTCCTACCCAAAGATTACCTGAACCATCTACCTTTAAGGACTGGACATAACTGTCAGGAAGTGATTTTGGCCTTTCACGATCACCAAAAAAAGTTTTGATTGTATAGCCATCATAGCGATTAAGACCATCAAAAGTTGCCAACCAGATATAACCGTATTTATCCTGCTCGACAGAAAACACTGAGCTCTGCGATAACCCATCTTCAACCGATAAGGCTGAAAACCGGATGTTTTTTTCTTGAGAAAAAGAACTAATATGTGCAAGGGCTATACTAAAAAGTATAACATATTTAAGTTTTTTCATGAATAAAAAGCATTACCGACAAAGCGCATTACATTACTGTTTCAATCACGCTTATACTTCAATAATACGAAAAAAAAAAGAACTTCGGGATATTAACTATCTAATTTTTACCGACTTCAAGTCGTTTTATTTTAACCAAAAATTTAGAGTCACTCAAGGATTATATGAGGTTTTAAAGCTAACACTCATCCACACTCTTTTCCATGTCTTATCTGACAATCAGTCAAGACATTAAACACTAAATAAATTCTATTGTAATTACCCGTTTACCACAACACCATAAAGGTCGTAGTGATCAGCCGATTGAATTTTTACATTGGCAAAATCACCAATACTAATATAGGTCTGATCATCTTTCTTCACCAACACCTCATTATCCACGTCCGGTGAATCAAATTCGGTTCTCCCTATAAAGTAATCTCCCTCAATTCGGTCGAAGAGCACTTTAAAAGTTTTTCCAATTTTTTCCTGGTTCAATTCATAAGAGATTCCTGATTGTAAGTCCATAACCTCCTCTGCTCTATTTGATTTTACCTCTGCAGGCACATCATCTTCAAAATTATAAGCGTGTGTATTTTCTTCATGAGAATATTGAAAAACACCTAGTCGGTCAAATCGCATTTCTTCCACCCATTCCAGCATCTCATTAAAATCATCTTCCGTTTCTCCGGGATAGCCAACAATTAATGAAGTTCTGATCGCTATTCCAGGTACTTCCTGACGGATATTTTGAATTAATTCGGTTGTTTTCTCCCTGGTTATCCCTCGCCTCATTGCCTTTAACATATTTGTAGATGCATGTTGTAATGGCATGTCCAAATACAGGCAAATATTATCATAGGCTTTCATGACGTCAAAAACATCCATTGGAAATCCTGCAGGGAAAGCATAATGTAATCGAATCCATTCAATACCTTCTACCTGAGCAAGATTTTCCAGCAATTCTGCAAGGTTTCTTTTTTTGTATATATCCAGCCCGTAATAGGTTAAATCCTGAGCAATTAAAATCAATTCCTTGGTTCCGTTGGCAGCCAGATGTTCTGCAGACTTAACCAACTCTTCAATTGGAGTGGAAACGTGTTTCCCCCGCATTATAGGAATGGCACAAAAGGAGCAAGGTCTGTCACATCCCTCAGCTATTTTGAAATAAGCATAATGAGAAGGAGTAGTGAGTAGTCGCTCACCTACAAGTTCTTTTTTATAATCGGCTTTCAGTGTTTTCAGTAATCTCGGCAGGTCTTTAGTCCCAAAATACCCATCTACCTGTGGTATTTCTTTTTCCAAATCATCTTTGTAACGCTGAGATAAGCACCCGGTAACAAAAACTTTTTCAACCTGCCCCTCTTCTTTAGCATCAACATATCTTAAAATTGTATCTATTGACTCCTGCTTGGCATTATCGATAAAACCACAGGTATTGATAATCACAATTTCTGAATCATCTTGCTTTGCCTCATGTTCAACATCAAATTTGTTTGCTTTCAGTTGTGTCATTAACACCTCCGAATCAAATACATTTTTTGAACATCCTAAAGTCACAACATTGACTTTGTTCTTTTTTAAGGTCCTGGTTTTCAAATTATATTGTCTTTAAGAAATCTTTTACTGCCTCCCAATAAGCCTGGTTTTCAGGAAACTTTTCCCACAAGGCTTTTGAACCGTGCTGTCCTGCTGTTTTGGGAAGAAAATATTGTTTTTTACCTGACGGAATTAATTTGTACATTTCCCACCAATTATTCTTCTCAGATTTTTTGGAAGTAATAAAAACCGGGATATCAATACTTTTTACTTTTTGTGTGATATAATCGTCCGGTTTACCAAAACGTTTGAAATATTCACCTGGCGCAAATGAAAGAACAGCATCTATATCGCTTCTTTCTCCTGCCAGTTTCAATGCCAGTGATGATGAATATGAACTCCCCCAAAGTATTAATTTTGAGGCCTTCGGATAATTCTTCCTTACAAAGTCAATTGTGGATACAATATCTACTTCAGCATCAATAAAAGTAGTACCCAGCCCTTTTGATTTAGCTAGTTTATTGGTCTCATTAATTATACCATTAACACCTCCTCCTGATCTTTGATCAATAGCCATACAATTATATCCCAATGCATTGAGTTTTGGAGCTATCTCAAGGTATTCACCTCTGCTCCATCCTGCCTGGTGACAAAGAATAATAAAAGGAGCATCTTCAGGATTCCCCATGTACAGATCAGCGGTAATTATTAGTCCGTCAGAAGATTTAAATCCAACCGTTTCAAAAGTTATAGTCTCATCAGTACATCCAAAAAACGAAACTGACAAAAGTAATATGGTCAGCAAACTTTTCATTAATTAAATAAAGAGTCTACGAACTCTCCTTTATTAAATACCTGAAGATCATCAATACCTTCACCTACGCCGATATATTTCACCGGAATTTTCATTTGATCGGAAATACCTATGACAACACCTCCTTTGGCAGTACCATCCAGTTTTGTAATGGCTAATGCATTAATATCAGTTGCTGCAGCAAATTGTTTTGCCTGTTCAAATGCATTTTGCCCTGTTGAACCGTCCAATACCAATAATACTTCATGTGGTGCCCCGGGAACAATTTTATCCATTACATTTTTAATCTTGGACAATTCGTTCATCAGGTTAATTTTATTATGTAGTCTTCCTGCCGTATCAATAATCACCACATCCGCACCCTGTGCTTTGGCAGACTGTAAAGTATCAAAAGCAACAGATGCCGGATCAGCTCCCATACCCTGTTGTACAATTGGCACTCCTACTCTTTCTGACCAGATAATTAATTGGTCGACAGCGGCAGCTCTAAACGTATCACTTGCACCTAATACCACATTCTTCCCCATTGATTTAAACTGGTGTGCTAATTTTCCAATAGTGGTTGTTTTACCAACACCGTTTACACCCACAACCATAATCACATAAGGGTCGGAACCTGTTTCAGGAATAACAATATTATCAATATCACTTGAATTATTCTCTTCAAGCAACGCCGCAATTTCAGCTTTTAAAATACCATTTAATTCATCAGCTGAAACATATTTATCTCTTGAAACCCGTTCCTCAATCCGGTCAATAATCTTCAGGGTTGTTTCAACCCCTACATCTGATGTAATCAATACCTCCTCAAGGTTATCGAGTACCTCAGCATCAACTTTCGATTTACCAACAACCGATCGCGTTAATTTTGTTAAAAAGCTTTGCTTGGTTTTTTCTAAACCTTTATCAAGTGACTCTTTTTTTTCTTTTGAGAAAAAATTAAATATTCCCATATTGTCTAAAATAAAAAAGCTCCTCCCAATTCAACATGGAAGAAGCTGCAATACATTAAAGTAATATCTGATTAATTAGATTTAAACCAATCTTTTACTTTGTTATTATGTACAATTTCTTCCTTAAAACTATAAGCTCCGGTCTTTTCGTTTTTAATCATCTTTACAACCTTAGTGTGCTCTTTACCACCACCAGTTTGTAAACTTGCTACTGTCTTCTTAGCCATATCTTACTTATTTAATTTCTTTATGAACTGTATATCTTTTCAAGATTGGGTTGAATTTTTTCAACTCCATTCTTTCAGGCGTATTTTTTCTATTTTTTGTAGTGATATAACGAGATGTACCAGCTACTCCAGACTCTTTATGTTCTGTACATTCTAAAATTACTTGAATTCTATTTCCTTTACTTTTCTTTGCCATCTTCTACGTTATTTATCCTTTATAAATTCCACTTTTTCTCGCTTCTCTTAAAACAGCTGAGATTCCTTTTTTATTGATAGTTCTCAACATTGAAGTAGATATTTTTAATGTTACGTACTTATCTTCTTCAGGTATATAGAACTTTTTAGTGACCAAATTAGGATAGAATTTTCTCTTAGTCCTTCTTTTTGAATGGGAAACATTGTTTCCGCTCATCACTTTTTTTCCTGATAATTCACAAATTCTTGACATCTTACTATAACTTTAAGTATTTTATCGCCTGAAAATGCCAGTTAAGATCACTTTCGGGAGCGCAAAGTTAATATTTTTTTTTTAATCCTACACTATTTCAATAGTTTTTTCAATTTTTATTGTGGATTAATTTTTGACTTCAACTTTAAAGTAAAATTTTAACCTGCTTATCTTAAGCACTACCCTATTTTCTTTTCAGATTTTTCTCATAAATCTCAATCCAATCCTCAGCGGACATTTTGCTCGTCAACTCCCCAATTAATTGATATGGCACCTGGTCAATTTTCTTAAAACGGATACAACTTTTACCCATATCAAGCTTGGTACTGCAATGTTTAGGATACTCTCCAAGAAACCAATCCATCAATTCCTGATTAGCATATATCCCCATATGGTATACAGCAATGTAATTTTTCTGAGAGGCCAGATTCATAAAAGGTAGTGGTTTTTCCGGTGTGCAGTGATATCCATCAGGATAAATCGAATGTGGAATCACATATCCCAGCATTCCATAATTCATAGCTTCGGTGAACCCGGAAGGCAGGTTATCTAAAATGACTTGCCTTAATTTTGACATGACCTCTTGTCGTTCTTCGGGAAGTTTTGAAATATATTCTTCGGGGGTGCTTGCTTTTATTTGCATAGTAATTGGTATTATTTTATAATGACTGGCAAGATACGACTTTAATTTTATTCATTAGATAATCAGCCTGTTTTTGTAAATAATAAAAGTAGTTCAACAGATAATAAAGCCGTGTTTTCCCAGCTATTATCGTGCTTAACTTTAAGTATGAAAACTTTAGCATTCGGGATATTTTTTATCCTGTCAATTTATTATCTGAGCAATTTAAATACTCCCTCTGATCAGAACCGGAACAACCAAACCGAAGAAGTTCCCTCTCAGGAGACAGACAGCATTATTTTCACTGACGGATTTGACTTTCCGGTCGGTAGGCCTGATGCTGAAGGATATTATAATGCTCAAAAGTTTACCGTTAACAATCACCTGGGAGATGACTGGAATGGAATTGGTGGCGGGAATACTGACATGGGAGATTCTATATTTTCAATAGCTAACGGAAAAGTGAGTTTCGCAGAAAATATTGGTGGTGGATGGGGTAATGTGATTAGAATAATTCACTATATGAGAAACGGCAAAACGGTTGAATCCCTCTACGCCCATTGTGATACAATCTTAGTAACCAAAGGCCAAACAGTAAAAAAGGGAGAATGGATTGGAACCATTGGAGATGCAAACGGACAATATTTTGCTCATCTGCATTTCGAAATAAGGTTTAAATTAAATATGCCTATTGGCCCGGGTTACTCAAATGACACATCAGGGTACCTGAACCCGGAAGCGTTTATTAGAAATAACAGATGAATAGTTAAAACAAACCAAAAAACCTTTTTTTTGCAATTACTTCTCTGTATTCATCAAGGCATTCGGTGTATTCTTTAGCTTTAAATTTTTCCAATAACTTATAAGCCGAATGCGATTTTTTATATTCAAACTCTTTATCAAAAATCGGAATCACAGCCAGGTACCTGACATCAGGTTCAACAAAAGGATAATTGAATGCTTCATCTGCTATGGGGTCGGACAGAATGAAATAATTTTGCTTGAAGATCAAATTAATTGGGTCCGGTGGATTTTTTGATCCTGCAGGTAGGGTATCTCCGGGACCAAACCAGGTTTTATTCTTTTGTGGAACCATAGCAATTCTATCCAACCATTCTACCGGCCATTTATATTCGGGCTTTGACAGATCCCAATACTTTGGCAGATAAAAATAGAGTTCAACTTTAGGGTATACGAATTCTACATTTTCAGCGAATTCTGTTTGATCATTTTTAGCTAAGCCCTCCGTATATAATATACCATGATGTTTCCCATCCGGTTTATAGTATAAAATTGAAAAGTCATACTCAATATTCTCTTTTAGGAGAGTCGCTTCACTAACAGGTAATGTATCTTGTCCCATACCCTGCAAATATACGGTCATTTATCATTACAAAACAAATAAATCCACCGTAGAATCTGGAAATTTGAAACTAAAAAAACTCTTCTTAAATCAAATCAATTGTAGTTTGAATAGCTGCTTTAATATTATTTCTGATTTCAAGAATATTAGCTTCCATCATATAACACGGTGCTGTAACAATTTTATTTACATCATCAACCAAAATTTCTCCGACTGTTTTTTCAGCAGTTGCTACTCCCGTTTGCTCCAGTCCTGCATGAAAACCATCAATTTCATAAGGCGATTCTTCCTTTGTTGAACCCAAAGTCATTTTTACTTTCAGATTTGAGTCTTCTAAAGCTTTTGCAATAACAACCGGACTGACACAAAGTCCACACACCGGCTTTCCTGCATTTATCATATTAACCAACAACAATTTCACTTCAGGTAAAATTTCTCCGTCAGGACCATTAAAAGCCCATTTTGTAAAGTTTTTGGCTGAACCAAAACCTCCTGGTATCACCAATGCATCAATTGTTGCCGGGCCTGCCTCACTAATATCAGTTACACTACCTCTTGCAATCCTTGCAGCCTCAATTTTCATATTTCTGGTTTCATTCATTTCACTACCATCCAGATGGTTAATGACATGATGCTGATTTTTATCAATTGCAATACACTCATACTCCTTTCCCAATTCCTGAATAGCTAACATGGCCAAAACCGATTCCTGAATTTCCGCGCCATCATAAACACCGCAACCGGATAATAATATTCCTATTTTCATTACAAGTCTTCTTTTCTGTTATTCCTATATCATTCTTATGTGATATAAGTTTTTTACGGCTAAAATTAGTAAATTTATCACAATGGAAATGATGCAACAAAAAATCATCTATTATGACGGGGATTGTGGTTTTTGTAATAAATCAGTACAGTTTGTATTAAAGTACCGTAAAGACGATTCAATGTTATTTTGCCCCTTGCAGTCAGACAAGGCTAGCTCCGTTCTGGCTCAATTTAATGTTGAAATTTCATTTGAAACCATTTACCTTCTCGAAAATGGCCAATTGTATGACAGGTCCTCAGCCGCTTTGCGAATTGCCCGATTTCTTAAATTCCCCGTTAATTTGCTTTTCGGATTTATTATTATTCCAAAAATCTTCAGAGACCCTGTTTATCGGTTAATCGCAAAATACAGGCATAAACTGGCATCCAACTACTGCGTTATTCCTGAAAACAATGAAAAAAAGCTGTTCTTAAATTGATTTTTATTAGTTTTTCGGAAAGAATTATTCTTTAATTTTATTTTACAATAAAACAACAAGTATGAACTTCCTGATTCCGATTGATTTTTCTGAAAACTCTCTGCGTGCCGCCAGATTTGCATTGACACATTATCCCAATGGCAATTTTACTTTGCTTCATATTGTTAATGTCAGACAGGCAGGAGCCACAATGGTGGTTGATATTAATCATGAATTGAAAGCCTCAAGCCGGAAGAAAATGGATTCTACATTAGAGGACTTTGAAAAGGAATTTCCTGATAGAGCCATTAAAGCAAAAGTGGAAGTTGGACAATTTGCTGAAACTATACTACAAGAAACCGATAATACCCAGGCAGACTTTATTGTAATGGGGACCAAAGGTGCAAGTGGACTCGACGAAGTACTCCTTGGAAGCAATGCCTACCTGGCAATAAAAGATTCGTTGATTCCGTTGATAGTGATTAACAGCAGTTACGATTTAAAGGCTCCGCAAAAGGTGTTATTAGCGAGTGATTTTGAAGGAGATTTAAAAAATGAAGTTGTAAAACCATTAATAGATCTGAAACATAAATTCAATGCTGAAATACATGTAATACATATCACCCCTATGGGAGAAGGTAGTCGTACAAGAATGAAAATTAACAGCCTTATTGATGATGAAGTTGAAAGGTTTCACATTATCGAATCAGACAATATTGAAAATGCCATTGCTAATTATGTTAGTGAACATGATTACGATTTTCTTGTTTTGGCTCCAAAATACAGAGGAATTATTAAAAACTTATTTCATCAAAGTGTGACAAAAAGAATTTGTGCCAGTGCCAGAACACCGCTAATAGTCCTAAAGTAATTGTAAAAGGTGACCAAATTGGTTTAGAACAACTTCTGAAACCAATCAGGATTAATCACCTTGAGGAAAAGCTGATATTAATGTTGAAATTTCATCATCCTTTAAAGATACACCAGCACTATTAACCGAATGGTGAGTCAGCTCCGGAATATCAACACCGGCTTTAACATCCAAAAGTCTTGGTTCTTCTTTTATTTTTTGCGGCGCCTCAACATAAATGGTTTTCTCAATATAAACCGGTTTTTCTACTGTTTGTATTACTGTATCCCATTTAACAACTTCTCTTTCTACAGTATCTGTTTTTGTGATAAAATTATAATTTGGTGATTTATCGATTTCAGTTCCGTTAAAATCAGAAAAAACTAATAACATCAGTATAATTGTTGCTGCAACAGCCAGAAGGGCCTTGTACACCGGAATACTATGCATTAAAACGGATCCTGAAGAACTTTCAGGAATAATCAAAGCTCCCGGAACAGGAAATTCATCCTCATCATATACCGCATCTGCATTGCTAACAATCAACCTTTCCAAATTAAAATCCTCCTCTGAAAAATGAGTCCTTATAAACTCTTTTTCATCAGGACTTAATGATTCAAAGTCTCCTGATAACAGGAGCTTTTGATATCTTAATTCCAATTCATTTAAATGCTTATCCATAACTAATTAATTTGAAAAAAATTACTTTCATTTTTTGGGTTATAGGTCTTTAGATCCTCCTTAATTTTTTTAGTTGCATAAAACAATCTTGATTTTACTGTTCCAACAGAAGAATCAGTTATTTCAGCAATCTCCTGTAAGTTAAACCGGGCATTAAATCTTAAAATAAAAACAACCTTATGATGGTACTCTAACTTATTAATCCCTTCTTTTAACAGCTGCCGAAAAAGGGTTTTATCAATTGTATTATCGGGATTAACACTATACGAAATCCCTGAAGAATCGTACTCTGACAATTGATATTTCTTTTGATTTCGAAACTCCGTTTTACACATATTAGAGGCAATGGTAAAAATCCATGTATAAAACTTTTTATTTGGATCAAAAAGGGCTTTTTTGTCAAAAATTTTGATAAAAAGATCCTGTAAGAAGTCCTGTGCTTTTTCCTGATCACCTTTAAACATTCGAATAAAATAGCCCAGTAATTTTTTCGAATAGCGTTCATACAGTTCAGATAGAGGTTCCTGACTATTATTTTTGACAAGCAATTTCATCAATTCCTCATCAGTAAGCTTTTTAATATTTCGCTTAAACAATGTCACCTACTCCTCTATAATTTCCATGATCAATCTAAACCCTACTCCCGGATCAGGTCCATCAAAAGCATAAGTTTTAGGAATCATACTGTCTTCAAGTTTTAAGTACCAGTTCCCACCTTTGGTAATACCTTTTTCTGCAACCATTTCAGCCACATTACCTATCAGGTTATAGTAACCAAATTCATTCGGAGAATAGGCATCAACCTTTACGGTAAAAAAGCCGCCATCATCACTAAATCTACCATTATCCGCCATCAGGTTTGCTCTGTATTTACCACTTGCTTCATCCAAAAAAGAATCATTATCAAAATAGGTTTGAGCATTAGTTTTACCTTCACTAGCCGCTAAAATCCATTCTTTTTCACTGGGCAATCTAAACTTCACTTTATTAAATTTCCTTTTAGTTTGCCCATTGTATTGTTCCGTTAACCAATTACAGTAAGATTTTGCTGCAAAATGACTGATATTAACTACAGGATAGTTAGCATAAGCCGGATGAGAATGATACATATTTTTCATTGGTACCATGAAGCTGTTTTCATCCAACTCTACCCATTTTGCCGAATCATAAACACAAGCCATTAATAAATCGGTATTACCTGAACTCGCAAGGTGTTTCAGGAATTTTTGGTATTCACTGTTTGTCACCTCATACTTATTTAACCTTATATTATTTTCTAGTGTAATAAAACTCTTTTCAATAGACTTAACATTGAGTAAAGTTGTATTGAAAACATTAGGAGTCGCCCTCGCGTCTCCCAATATTTCATTAATTTCAGTTTCCTTACCCGCTTTTTTGCTAATGTCCAACAAGTATTTTTCAAGCTGTTTCATTTTACCATACTCTTCACTGTTTTTATAATGCTTATACAATTTAGCAAAGGCAGGTAAGTAGGTGGCATTGAACTGATTTACGATATTATCAGAAATGTTAAATGAAAAGTATGCGGTCAGGTAATCCAACAAATACCTTTTCTCATAATTCCTTCTGATTAGGGCGATATTATCGAATGATTTTTCTGAGTACTTGTAGGCTAATCCTGTTACAAACAAATTATCTGCATAATCATCAGTAAATTGAGAGATTGCTGTTCCGGCAACATAAACCGGTATCGATTTTTCATTTTTAAGGATGTGATCAAACAGTTTCTTCATAAAGTTCTCATAATCCTTATGGCTCTTTATGTCCTTCGAATTCATTTTAAACGGTGGCAATCCTATCTCGCTGAAAAGCTTATTTCTGTAGTCATCAAGAATGATAAGACTTGTATTTATAACATGAACATCTTTTCGGAAAGATTTGGCAACCTGTAATACCCAGGTGGAATAAGTATCATTATCTCCAACTGTTAAAAGGATTGCATTCTTATCCAGCTCCGATAAAATATTATATGCCCAATTATAAATCGAAGCAGGCATTTCGTTGGCCTTAAAATACTTATTACAAAAGGCTTCATACTTTTCAATATCCCTTTTCAGTAAGTAATATGTCATTAAGTCGTCATATGGCCTGCTATCTAAAGGGTCAATCTCATGTGCTTTCAACAAATAACTAACCTTTGAATGGTCATTTCCTGATTGCCACCAAACCAAATGATTTGCTTCAAAGGTTTTTGGAATTGTAGCATAAGCATCATCTGCAATTTTTTGTGATAGTTTATGGTACTTTTGTCCTGCTTCAGAATCCCATGGATTTAAATTCCATAATGCCCTGGCAGCACTGTAGTAATTATACCAGGCTTCAGCATTCTTTTTGTTTTTTTTAACCTCTTTTTCCCATAAGGTAACCTGTTCTTCATACCAGGAAATTGCACGTCTTTCTTTTGCAATACTGTAGACCTTTTCCGGCTTTTGTCCAAAGGTGTTTACAGTAAGTAATAATATAGCTGTTATTATAAATAATTTCATGTTTCTCATTTTATGAATAAGCGCGCTTTTATTCGTTTGTTCAAAAGTATTACTCAAAGCTTACCTAAAGGTTCAAATAAATTCTAAAAAAACTTTAATAAGTTCATTTATCATCAATTCTCAACACCTTTTAAATTTACTTCATTTCATCTTTTTTTATTTCAAATTCAGGGTTTAAGCCAAATATTAACT
Source organism: Putridiphycobacter sp. (assembly GCA_965230195.1). Lineage (GTDB taxonomy): Bacteria > Bacteroidota > Bacteroidia > Flavobacteriales_D > Crocinitomicaceae > Putridiphycobacter. Next base: position 2,483,526 of record OZ245997.1, on the reverse strand, counting down.
ATCTTTAGATTCGCAACCCCATTATTAATTACGTCTTGACAAAAAAAATCTCCAACCCCGTAAACCTTTTGTTATTATTAGCTATTTTATTATTTAATAACCTGTCAGCTTTGGCTGGCGTTGATGATGAAGTTATTAAGAAAAAGGCTGATTTTATTATTGAGGTTGCGCGATCAATCAATTACGAAAATTCGATTTATGACGATTATTACAGAATCGGTGTATTTGGTAAAGGGAGTGAAATAAAAGCCTTAATGAAATGGCTTGAAGAGGAAAAAACAGGGATAAATGTTCAAAATAAACCTATTGCAATATACAATTTTAAAAGGGTCAGAAATGTAGCCCCGGTTGACCTTATTTTTATCTCAGGTGACAGTAAAATCAGATTAAACGACTTAAATGATAAACTAAAAAATACCGATTATTTACTATTAACCGAAAACTATCCTTTTGGATCATCCGCTTTAAATTTTGCTGTTAATGAAAGTAATGAAATTATTTATGAGATTCAGGAGCAGGTATTGAGGGACAAAGGTGCCAGTATAAAAAAGAGCATACTCCGTAAAAAAAACCGAATATCATCTTCGAGAAAATGGCGGCAACGATTAAGTGAAGCCATGGAGGTGATCAGTAGCCAGGAAAAGATCATTGACGAAAATGAGCAGGTCATTAGTGAAAATGTTCAAACTATTACTGAAAAGGAAAAAGTTATTGATACCCAATTCAATGAACTTGAATTTAAATCAAAAACGATAAAAGCTCAGCGTAACCTGATTATTGTCGCCTTAGTTTCTTTAATTCTCATTTTAGGTTTATTGTTTATTCTACTCAGAATTAATAAGCAGAGACGACAGGCATTAGTCATTATTGAAGATAAGAATCAGAATATTCAGGATAGCTTAAATTATGCGAAAGAGATCCAAAATGCAATGTTGCCACGACCTGCATTTATTGAAAAAACATTCACGAAGCACTTTGTACTATTTAAACCAAAGGATATTGTTTCGGGTGATTTTTACTGGATGGAAAGCGCTGAGGACAGGGTTTATTTTAGCGTGGCCGATTGTACAGGACATGGTGTTCCTGGTGCTTTAATGAGCATTATATGTAGTTATGCGCTGACCAAAGTCGTAAAAGAACTGGATGAGAGAGAACCTTCAAAAATACTGGATATGACAGCAGATTTGCTGAAAATGTATTTTTCCAGAACAGAAGAAACCTTATACGACGGTATGGATTTGAGTTTGATTTGTATTGACAAGAAGAGTAAAGAACTCATTTATAGTGGTGCACATAACCCATTATTTTATTTTAAAGATGGTGTACTTAATGTAATTATGGCTGATAAACAACCTATTGGCATCTTTGAAAAAAGACAACCTTATGTCCAACATAAGTTACCGTTAAACACCCTTGAAAACATCTATTTATTTTCTGATGGATTTGCTGATCAGTTTGGAGGGCCAAATAATAAAAAATTCTCTAAAGGTAAATTCAAAAAACTATTGTTATCTGTTCAGGATGAACCAATGGAAAATCAGCTGAGAATAATTGAAAAAGCGTTAGATGACTGGAAAGAAGGAGTTGAGCAAACAGATGATATTTGTATAGCAGGTATTGACATCAGAAAACTCAACATCTAAAAGATGTCAAAGTAAAAAACGAAAGGAACCGGTTTCAAACTACCATAAAATCATTTTTTTGTTGTATTTTATGTGTTGAATTTCTTATTCATCTCAACAAAAATGTGGCAATTTATTAAACCAATTTTCATGCTGGCACTGTTTTGTACAGTTGCTCATGCGAAAGCACAAACCTGTACCTCAGCAAACATTCAGCATCAGACCGACATTCCAAGTACCTGCAATACCATTGCAATGACAATGTTGCATGATCAGATGAACAGACCTTACTTATATGTAGCTAACAAAAGTGGTGGATTGGTCATTCACGATATTTCAAATATTACTGCACCCATAGCTATTGATACCATTCCTACAAGTCTTTTTGATACTTTGGATGTAATGAATTTGAGCCAGGATGGTAATTACCTTTATTTGGCGGTTGGCAATCACTTTACAAACCCTCAGTCAGGCGGAATGGTCATTATTGACATTACAGATCCGGCTACAGCTTCGGTTACAGATTATTATATTATTCCTAATTCTAACAGTGGTGCCGGAATAGTTAAAACCGAAGGTAATTATGCTTATTTAGGAGGAATGAAAAGCGGACTTATTATCCTTGATATTTCAGACAAGAACAATATTGTTTTTAATGCTCAGTATATTCCAGATATTAATTACCCTGTTAATAACCCTAACCCTGATCTTTATAACGCCCGTGGAATGGCTGTAAAAAACGATATTGTATACCTCTGTTATGACGCAGGAGGTCTAAGAATTATCAATTGTGAAGACAAATCTAATCCTTTTGAAACAGGACATTATGCTAACCCCTCAAGCTATAATCCAATTAACTTACCAAGAGCCTATAATAATATCATTCTGGATGATACCCTTGTTTATATTTCGGTAGACTATTGCGGACTGGAAGTTTTAAATGTATCCGATACCTCGGATATTACATTAACAGGTTGGTGGAACCCTTATAATTGCCCTAATAATAATTGGTTTTCAAGTCCAAGCCACACCAACGAACTTGCCTTTAATAAAGCATGTGATCAACTCTTTGTTTCAACCGGTAAAAGCGACATGATAGTTTTGGATCTGTCTGATCCTACTCAGCCTGATTCCTGTAATTATTATGGCGGTATATCTAATAATATTGGAACCTGGGGTGTAAGTACTTTTCAGGATAAAATTTTTCTGTCATACATCTGTGCTATTATTCCGTTCTCTTCAAACTGGACCGGTGTAAAAATTCTGACCTACAATCAATGCACGGCATTTACCACCGAAATGATTCAGGAAAAGTTTGAAATATATCCAAATCCGGCACAAAATGTAATCCAAATCCGACACTTCAATCAATTCGATAAGAATACCACAATTATCATTACCAATTCAAGAGGACAAACTATGGATATAATTCAGGAAATGGTTTCAAATACTCTATCAATTGATCACCTTTCAAATGGATTATATTTTCTTTCAGTTATTAATGATGGACAAGTAGAAACACAGCGGTTTGTCGTAGAACATTAATGCGGAACAAATAAAAAAGGTTACTAAAGTCCTTTTTTGAATTATAGATAAAAGTACCAATGCATCAATTTATGAAACTATTACCTGTCATCCCAATAACCTTACTTTTCTTATTCTTAGTTCAGTGTCAATCCAATACGGATAAACCTGTATTGGCTTCATTTAATGCTCCTTTATTAACAGCTACAGCTGATACTAAACCTGTTCCTGAAAAACCAGATACAGTTAAAAACAGGTTAGAGATAATCAAAAAACTAAATGAGAAAAAAGCTAAAAAAGAACCTTTAGTGGTTCATCTTTATATCCCATTATGCGATAATATTAACCAGGGTATTGTACCCACTTCCGAATCATTAGGAAATGGCTTTAACCTCAAAACTAACTTATATTGGGCTACAAGTAGTGCTACAAAAAAATTCTTTTCCAGACACCCTGACTGGCAAGTAGTTTACAATGAATTTGATATTGACACCAATGTTTTGGAAAGAATTATTTTTAAGCGTAACTACAATGGTACTCCGGTATATCTTGCTGCTGATGCTTACCGTGGGGACAGGATGCAGGAAACCGTTAATGACTTTTTCGCAGCGCTTTCATGTAATAAACTTCAAAAAGCAGTATTAAAATCTTCTGACACCATAGGAATTGCAGGTTATTCAGATTTAGTAATGTTTAACGGACATAATGGTATGATGGATAATATATATGTTAAGGACTGGAAAAATAACGGACCCCGACAAATTGATGCAGTTATTAACGCCTGCGTATCTTATTCATATTTTAATCACCAACTGATCCGGGCCAGAGCTTACCCACTGGTGAGAACCAAAACACTACTTCATCCGGGTGCTTACGTTTTAACTCAAATCATTGATGATTGGGTAGCCGGAAAAGACGAAACAACGATCTGTTTAAATGCCGGAAGAGCCTATTGTAAAAAACACGACTGCGGCAGAGGTACTAAAGTGTATAAAGCCGGATGGTAAACTAACTATCCGCTGTCACAACCTCTTCTAATCGTAAGTTATCAATAATGAATTCCTGACGGCTGGATGTATTTTTACCCATATAGAAACTCAATATTTCCTCAATATTTGCACTTTTCCCGATATATACCGGATCTAACCTCATATCCTCACCAATAAAGTGCTTAAACTCATCAGGAGAAATCTCTCCCAATCCCTTAAACCGGGTAATTTCTGCAGTTTTACCACAGGTTTTTATAGCTTCAACACGCTCCGTTTCAGTATAACAATAGAAAGTTTGCTTCTTATTTCTTACCCTGAATAAAGGCGTTTGTAAAATATGAACATGTCCTTTTCTTACTAAATCAGGGAAAAACTGAAGAAAGAAAGTGAGTAACAAAAGTCGAATATGCATTCCATCAACATCAGCATCAGTAGCAATTACAACTTTATTATATCTTAAGTTCTCAATATCATCTTCAATATTCAATGCGGCCTGAACAAGATTAAACTCCTCATTTTCATAAACCACTTTTTTAGTTAAACCATATGAATTCAAAGGTTTTCCTCGTAAACTAAATACAGCCTGAGTATTAACATCTCTGGACTTTGTAATCGAACCACTTGCTGAATCTCCCTCAGTTATAAACAATGTGGACTCCCCACGCCTTTCATTCTTAAGGTCATCATAATGAATTCTGCAATCCCTTAATTTTTTATTGTGAAGGCTTGATTTTTTAGCACGTTCTCTTGCTAATTTTCTAATACCCGAAAGTTCCTTACGTTCTTTTTCCGATTGCTTAATCTTTTTCTCTAATACATCTGCAACCTCAGGGTTTCTATGTAAAAAATTATCCAGCTTTTCCTTTAAAAAGTCATTGACGAAAGCACGCATTGACTTTCCGTTAGGCTCAACTTCCTGAGACCCCAATTTGGTTTTAGTTTGTGACTCAAAAACAGGTTCAATTACTTTAACTGCTATCGCTGCCACAATGGATTGGCGAATATCTATAGCCTCGTATTTTTTTGAATAAAATTCACGGATAACTTTGGCAACAGCCTCTCTGAATGCTGACTGATGTGTTCCGCCCTGCGTGGTATGCTGACCATTTACAAAAGAGGAGTAATCCTCTCCATATGATCGTACATGAGTAAATGCAACCTCAATATCTTCTCCCTCCAGATGAATAATTGGATACAACGGCTCACCATCCATATTATCATTCAACAAATCCAGTAAACCGTTTTTAGAGTGATAGCGTTCTCCGTTATAATTAATGGTCAGTCCTCTGTTCAAATAACAGTAGTTCCAAAATAATTTCTCTAAAAACTGTTTTCTATACTTAAAGTTCTTGAAAATATCATGATCAGCCTTAAACTCAGTATAAGTTCCGTTTCGCTCTTCAGTCGATTCAACTTTTCCATCATCAATTAATTCACCCCGCTCAAAAACCGAAGCCTTTTTCTGACCATCACGAACAGCATAAACCACGAAGCGCTCACTTAAAGCGTTCACCGCCTTTGTTCCCACTCCGTTTAGCCCAACTGATTTTTTAAATGCTTTGGTATCGTATTTACCTCCTGTATTTATTTTGGAAACACAATCGTTTACCTTTCCCAGTGGAATACCTCTACCAAAATCCCGGATAGAAGCAATACCATCTTTAATTTTAACTTTTATCTGTTTTCCATTCCCCATCACAAACTCATCTATTGAGTTGTCCATCACCTCTTTAACCAATACATATATTCCGTCATCCGGTGCGGCACCATCTCCTAACTTACCGATATACATTCCGGGTCTTAACCGGATGTGCTCTTTCCAATCAAGTGATCGGATATTATCTTCAGTATAATTTGATTGATTTTTTGCCATAATCTTCTCCTGTTTTATCATTTCGTTTTGACCTCCATTGCTCAAAACTCCCGCCAACTAACAAATATACAAGATTTCACCCCTTTTTTCAGGTAATCTTTTCACAGAATATTAACAATTAACCGTGCAAACCGATTCATTGTATTATTTTTGGGCAAATGTTATCCGAAAACCTTACCATTACTGAGCTTTTATTATCAGACCATTCTAAAAAAATGTGGGAGTATATTGCACAAAGAGCGATCAAAACCCCTGCTGATCTTGAAGAATTAATGGCCTGCTTTTTTGGCAGCAATTCAAGGTTAAATCAAAGGTCAAGTCAGTGTATCAGTAAAATTCATGATATCGATAAAACTGTCATTGCCCCATATTTTCCTGAAATGATTGAGGGACTAAATCACAATTGTATTGATGCTTATAAACGAAATGTACTTCGCATATTTCAGGATGTGGATGTTCAGGAAGAATATCAGGGCAAATTATTTGATTTGAGTTTATCATTTTTGTTAAATTCAGGTGAAGCAATTGCAATAAAGGCTTTTGCCATGACAGTACTCAGAAGAATATCGGAACAACACCCTGAATTAAGTCCTGAAGTCATTGAAGCAATAGAGATCATTCTTGAAGAAGATCCCTCAGCAGGATTAAAAAGCAGGGGAAAAAAAGAGTTAAAAAAACTGAATAAACTCTCCGAAAAAATTACATAATATAAACTGCTGGTCTAACATTATTTAAAAGGTTTCCCACCCTGACCACAATCAACAATTAACCTCATTATATCATTTAGGGGTACAATTTTATATTGTAATTAGCTGTTATTATTTATCGAAATAATTTTAAATCGAACAATCATTGTTATATTTGCAACATGAAATCACTGAGTAAACTGATTGAAGACAGTATTGAGAACACGCCATTCCTGAAAGAACACTTATCGGAAGGGCTAATAAACACAAGTGCTTTGGCAAGAAGGCTTCAACCTAAATTAGAGGAAGAACTGGGAAAGTCTCTAAAAATTAGCACTATTGTAATGGCCATTAGTCGTTTACCGATCAGCAAAGAAGAAAGTATAGCGATCAGGTTAATTGATACCATTAATGCAATAGGTGATGTTGTGGTGCGTAGCAGCCTGATCAAATACAACTTCAGAAATTACTCCGGTCTGTCAAAAAACCAATCTTCCTTCATTGAAAGAACTGAAACATTTAATGACTCTTTTTACACCGTTTCGCGCGGAATTAATGAAACCACATTAATTATTAATGCTCAGTTAAAAGATATTCTGGAAGCCAATCTGGATTCAAGTCATCTGCTTTCGAAAACTGAGAATCTTTCAGCAATTACGCTTAAACTACCGGTTAATAACACTGAAATTGAAGGTATTTATTATTTTATACTTAAGAAATTAGCCTGGCAGAGTATTAGTCTGGAAGAAGTAATCTCCACCACAAATGAATTTACCGTTGTTGTGAAATCGAATTTGATTAGTAAAGCATTTCAGGTTCTGGCTAATCTGAAAGAACCGCAACTGTAGCATCTTACCAGTTACCGATTTTAATTTTCTTAATATAAGTTAAACAAAAATTGAAATCGCTTTTATATTCAGCAGGTATAGTTATATTTGCCTTTAAATTCCGTAAGTGACTTTGAAAGATTTCAGGCAAATATCAGTAGTTATTCCATTATTTAATGAAGAGGAGTCACTACCTGAACTTCATAACTGGATTGTTTCGGTTATGCAAGATAATAACTTCACTTATGAGGTCATATTTGTAGATGATGGGAGTACCGATAATTCCTGGCAAGTTATTGAATCTCTTAAGGCAAAAGATGAAAATGTAAAAGCGATCAAATTTCAACGGAATTATGGCAAATCAGCCGCACTGCATGTAGGATTTCAGGGATCTAAGGGTAAGGTTGTTATTACAATGGATGCTGACTTGCAGGATTCCCCTGATGAAATTCCGGAGTTATACCGTATGATTGTTGATCAGAATTACGATTTGGTTTCCGGATGGAAGAAAAAACGATATGACCCTATTTCTAAAACGATTCCTACCAAAATTTACAATGGTGTTAATCGTTTAATCAGTGGTATAAAACTTCACGATATGAATTGTGGATTAAAAGCCTATAAAAGTGAAGTAGTCAAGTCTATTGAAATATTTGGAGAAATGCACCGCTATATTCCTGTTATTTCCAAAGCTGCAGGATTTGGAAATATTGGTGAAAAAGTGGTTCAGCATCAGGAAAGAAAATACGGAAAATCAAAATTTGGTCTAAATCGTTTTGTCAATGGTTTTCTTGATCTTTTTACCATCACATTCATTACCAGATTTGGAAAAAAACCAATGCACTTTTTTGGCCTTTTAGGGACTTTGTTTTTCCTACTGGGATTCGTTATTACACTTTGGTTAATTATTGATAAAGTATTCCTTAATACCGGTGCACGCTTAATTGCTGATCGCGCTGAATTTTATATTGCCCTTGTGGCAATGATTATTGGAACACAGTTATTTTTAGCAGGATTCCTTGCAGAACTGATCGGCAGAAGCTCCGCAACCAGAAACAACTATCTCATTGAAAAAAACATTGATGAGTAACTCTACCTCGTTAAACATTACCATTCTGGGCACAGCTCATCCTTTCAGAGGTGGACTGGCATCTTATAACGAACGTTTGGCCACTGAATTTCAAAATGAAGGACATCAGGTTAAAATAATCACTTTTACTACTCAATACCCCAACTTTTTGTTCCCCGGAAAAACACAGTACTCCGAGGAACCTGCACCTAAACAAATTAATATTGAGCAGAAAGTAAGCTCAATTAATCCACTTAACTGGATAAAGGTAGGTCGGCAGATAAAAAAGGATAAACCGGATATCCTGATTTTTAAATACTGGCTCCCGTTTATGGGACCTTGCTTTGGTACTATTGCCAGAATTGTTAAGAAAAACAGGTCTACCAAAATTATTACGATTCTTGACAATGTTGTCCCTCATGAAGGCAGAATTGGCGACCGTTTATTTACAAAGTATTTTGTCAGACCAAATGATGGCTTTATTTCAATGAGTAAAAAAGTTGAGAATGATCTGGCATTATTCGATACAAAAAAGCCAAGACTTTTCAATCCCCACCCACTTTTTGACAATTTCGGCATCAAACCTGATCGAGATGAAGCACTTCGGTTTTTAAACCTGAATACTTCGAATCGGTACATTCTTTTTTTCGGAATTATTCGTGATTATAAAGGTCTTGACCTCCTGCTTGAAGGTTTTAAATTATTTGATTTTAAAAAACACAATGTCAAATTATTGGTTGCAGGTGAATATTATTCCAATGAGGAAAAATACCAGGCATTAATAAAAAAGCTTGGTCTTGATGAGCATATTATTGTGATCAATCAATTTATCAAAGACTCTGAAGTGGGATATTATTTCTCTGCTGCAGATTTAGTAGCTCAACCCTATAAAAATGCCACTCAAAGTGGTGTTACCCAAATTGCGTATCATTTTGAAACTCCAATTCTGGTGACTAATGTTGGTGGATTACCTGAAATGGTTCCGCACGATAAAGTAGGTTATGTAGTCGAAAAAAGTGAAACAGAAATTGCTAAGGCTCTAACAGATTTCTATGAAAACCAAAAAAGCACTGAATTTGTTTCAAACCTTAAGGTAGAAAAGGAAAAATATACCTGGGATAAAATGACTTCTAAAATTAGAAAACTAGCCACCAAACTGACTTAACCTTCAATTTCAGTCTTTAGTTTTTCAGCCATATAATTAAACAGATTGGTAAGAGGTGTAACTACCATCATTTTCAAAAACATATTCAACTCTCCATCAAAAAAAAGATGAGCCTCAGTACTTTCAGCCGACTTCTCAACCATATGTACATTTAAGGTAAACGGAAAAGGTGCATTTTCTCCCGAAACAATATTAATTTTCGAATAAGGTTCTGAATCCGATTTTACCAATGGAATAACAGCAGCATTTTGAATTTTAAATGAACAGGATTCCTCAGTGGAAGTCCAGTCAGAAATTTTATCCTGAGGTAATAAATGTTTTATATTGTTGAAATCACTTAGATAATTAAAAACAGTTTCTGCTTTTGCATCAATTTCAACATGCTTACTTTCAATTGTTGTTGACATTATTTATTCCAAATTTCGGGGGACGTTCTCCACTCGGTTAGTGACGATTTATCTTCAGCTGTTATATAATTTTCAGTAATAGCTTGACTAATCAAATGATCGTAATCAGTTAAAATAACATAGTCACAGTTATTTGATTTAAAATTATCAATGGCCTGCTCGAAATTATAACTAAAAATAGCGACAAGACCTTTTATATTTAAATCAGCTGCTCTCAAAGCTTCAACTGCCTTTAAGCTACTACCCCCGGTTGAAATTAAGTCTTCAATGACAACTACATTTTGTCCGGCTTCGTAAGTACCTTCAATCTGATTTTGCATACCATGCGCTTTTGCTGAAGACCTTACATAAATAAAAGGTAAGCCCATTTCTTCTGCTACAAGTGCTCCAATCGCAATCCCTCCGGTCGCAACACCGGCAATGACATCAGGCTTTCCGTATTTTTCACGAATTACTTCTACAAATGCCTGTCGGATATAAGTTCTGACCTTGGGATATGATAACACTTTTCTATTGTCGCAATATATAGGCGAATGCCATCCGCTTGCCCATGTAAAAGGATCTCCCGGTTGCAGTTTAATAGCCTTGATTTGCAACAAAAATTCTGCTACCTTTAGCGCCTTATCTTTATTTAAAATCATGTATGCAAATTTATAAAGTTTTTATTGAAAACCGCCCAGTATTTTTTGAAATAAATCCTGAAATGACAGAAGAACCTTTGACAGTAAAAGAAATCAAATCAGGTTTAAAAAACTTCATTAGCTCTGACTATACGGATTTGTATATTGAAATTGAAAATGAATCGGTTTTTTTTAACGTATTTGACGACCATAAATTTATTGAAGCTGCTGGTGGCCTGGTTCAAATGAAAGGAAAATATCTTTTTATTAAACGACATGGTGTATGGGATATTCCTAAGGGAAAACTTGAAAAAAAAGAAAGCCCTGAAGAAGGTGCAGTCAGAGAAATTGTTGAAGAGTGTGGTATAGACACGCCAAAAATAAAAAAACATCTGATTGATACATGGCATACCTATGAAATGAATGGGAAACAATACCTGAAGAAAACCTATTGGTTTTTACTTAAATCATCTGATAAAGACATTAAACCAATCCCTCAGGCTGAGGAAGGGATAACCGAAGCGGTATATCTACCTAAAAAGGCTTTTGACGCTGTCAAAAAAAATACTTTCGGATCTATCAGGGATGTTCTTAAAGCCTTAAATAATTAAGAACAAGGCTCTTTATAAATCCACGCCTCTTTGTTTAATAACGATTTGATTTTTGGTAGTTCAGCCAGAGCAGCCAATTTATTGTCAAAGCTTTGAACAGACACCATAGTTCTATTATCTCCTGAAACTATTCTTTGGGGTAAGTAGCTTTTACCAAATAAAAACTTTTCGTAATTAACAGCATTTACAGGTTCTGTAAAACTGCCCACAATAATGTGAAACCGATAATTTGACACTTGACTTTCTCTTTGTGATGAAGCATACTCAAAGTCCCCTACCCTTTGATTAGGAATTCTGGAAGCGAGATTACACTTGTTTTCACCAATTTTTTGACCAATTTCTTTCGGAGTTAATTTAAGGTTTTTGTCTTTAAAAATCTGAATAATCCCCTCATAGCAAGACACCCATATTTCGCCTGACTTCCAATCAGCCGTGATACCAATTGGATGCTTATCTGTTTTAACTGTTCGAACAACCTGAAGATTTTTAGCATTTATTTTTTGAAAAGTACTCTGATGGTAATTCACCACATAAATCCACCTCTCATCAGGCGACATCACCATACTCCTTGGCCCTGAGTTAACCTTTCCATGGCTTATATTACCTGTACTAATTTCAATCTTTGCAATTCTATTATCAGAACTGTTAGACACATATAATAGTGTATTGGCCTTATTAATTAGTATATGCCGGGGCGAACGCCCAACATTATTGATATATTTTACAGAATAGTTCAGTAAATTTACTCTGGCTATTTTATTACTTCCCATAATAGTAATATAAGCATACTGATTATTCTTATCGATTACAATACCCCGCGGCATTGCACCTACATCAACCCTTTTAATCTCCTTTTCATTATCCAAATCAATTATTGATACATCAGAACTTGTCCAATTACTAACTAATAGCAACCGGCCATTATCGCTAATTGAAACAAATTTTGGCACAGAACCAACTTTTATGATATTTTCAATCTTATAGGTTTTAGTATTTATTTTATACAAAAAACTTGGGTCAAACGACTTACCGGAACAGCCATCACATCCCTCATGTTCAAACCCTTTACCAATCATAGAATAATTGGATACCCATAAGTACTTTTTATCGCCCGAAAAACAGGCCTCAACCGGGCCACCTCTGTAAACCTTTCCTGTATAGTTATGATATCCAAAATCATTTAAATTAACCTTATCGGGTACTGTTGCCATCAACTCTCCTCTTGCATTATAAAACGTAACAGAATGCTTGTACATCATATTTTGAGCAGCAAAAACACCTTCTTGATTGTGTACAATAGACTTTGGAGAAATATCTCCTTCAATCTCCTTTATCAGGTCAATTTGTCCCAGTACAATTAAAGGAAAAAAACAGACACCTGTCAAAAAATACTTTTTGAAAATCCAGATCTTTTTAAATCTACAATTCATTATTGTTTTAATATCAATCAGTAGGTTTGTTTACTACTTTTAAAAGGCGGGTTACAAAATTAAACTTAACTTCTCCAACTCTTTTACCTTATTAATTTCGCCTGATCTGGAATAAGAATAGGTAAGGTTTGCCAACATCCTTTTAAGGATATCAGTATTTGAACAAGGTTCGTAATAACTTTTATTTAAAGGTAAATTTAATTTTCTCAGGTACCCGTCAATTTCATTGTGATCAAAAATCCGACCTTTCGAAAACGGGTTGATGTAAAACAGAATATTTCGCTTTGTATTTACATTCAGCATTTTAAGCGTTTTATTTTCATCTACAAAACCTAATATGAATTGATTAGGTAAGTTTACACCATAAATAGGAATCTCTAACCTTTGCGCTACTATTGAATAGATAATAGATAAACTCAATGGTGTTCCTTTTTTATTTCTCAATACAGAGTATAAATAAGAGTTTTGAGGGGAATGAAAATCTCTTTTGCTACCTTTAAATCCGCATAGGTCAAATATAACATGATTAAATATCTTAACGATTTCAAATGCTGTATTGTCATCATTAATCTCTAACCATACTTTTTGCTTTATTTTTTCAATCTCCTCTTCAATAATACTTTCGTTGATTTCAGGATATTGATACTGGCTGATTATTAAAGCGCCTTTTAAAAGATCGCGTGTGGAAGAACTTTTCCATTGCAGTAGTTTATCACTGATTTCTGACAGCCGGATTTCACCGATAATATCCTTTAGCTTTGATTGATAGTTCTCATCTCCTGATCCGTTCAGCCATAAGTTTTCTATTTCCGGCAAAATCAGAGCTCCAAAATTTACCAGCTTGTCTTTCACATGATTATAAACCTGAGGATCCGGATCCTCAACTAATCTTATCAGCGCATTTATTTCAGACTCATTGATATGAAAACTATTTTTCACTATCACAAATATATGTGATGGCTATCAGCGGAAACTGAATAAAAAAAAATGTTTTTAACCGTTATTTGTGAAAATCAGCAAGATATTTTAAAAAACACTAATGATTTACAAATCATTACCTCCCAAAATAATACTTGTATCCGAAGCCAAAATTGAAAAAACGAATCAATCCTTCCGTAGATTCAGGAATCAAACCAGTTAAATTTTCTCTGCACAAATAGGTCTCATCATATTCTCTGAAATAGATAGAATACCCCAAATTAATATTAAATGCATCAGATGAGGTCTGATCTGTCAGAACATTGATTTCAAACTGCCCTTGAATAAAAGGTGAAAAGACCTGAAAAGGACCTCCTAATTTCACTTCACAGGAATCATTAACCACCATTATTGAACTTATTCCTCCTCTGACACCGGCATAAAACGATACCCTATCCGTAGTAAACTTCTCAATACCTACTTTGAGGTGCAGGCCAGGAATATGCATTCCACCGCGCCCTATTGTTTGGTTTAACGAGAACTGGTTAATTTTAAAAAAAGAATAATTGACCCCGCCTCCAATTGTAAGTCCATTCCAAATAGCATATTGATAACCAACTCCACCATGAAAAAGTCCCTCCATTGTACTTGCAAAAGCTAAATTCTTTTCGTTAGTTGGAATTGTTGTCTCCACATATAGAGAACCGGTAGGGTCAAAAGATTGACACATTGAATCCCTCATAAAAAACAAACTGATTATTAACAGCAGATATTTCAAAGGGTTATTCATACTAATTTAACGCTAATATACTTATGATATTTTAATCTTTTTCAAAATTGTGGTTCCTTCGGATTTTAGATTAAAATAATACTGACCTGCATTATACTTTTCAGGTTCAAAAACAATAATATGCTCTCCTTTTTCAAGTTTAGATTCTAATAAAACTTCAACTAAATCCTCTTTTTCATCCAGTAAATCCAATTTTACATCAATATCATCAGGACTTTCAATCAATAATTGTGTTTTTTCTTTATAAATATTATACTTAGCTGTTATAAAGTTAATCGAATTGATCTCCTCCATTTTTTTTCGTCGAAATTGTTTAGTATAAATGATGTATGCTGTTACAATCAACACTACGGCAGTGATACCGTATAAAATTCCCATTACAATGTCTGATACCGAAGCATCATTAAGTCCTGCAGTATTTTCCATCAGATATGAATTACATTTTCGATTTTACTTACCAAAAGATATTTATCAATTATTGACTGGCTACTTGGCATAGTTTGGAGAATACTAACGGTTGTATATTTTTTTGTTTTGGAAAAAGTTAATGTGATTTTAGCTTCTTTATCAAAACAACTCCTGATTTCATTCTCTTTCTTTTCATCAGTTTTAATGATAAATTTAAAAACATAAGGTTTAGGAAAATCCTCCTGATCCAGTAATTCCTTTAGTTTTTTATATGTTTCCTGCGTAGCCATGCTTAATTGTCTTATGCGCTTTTAAAATTAAATTAACAAGTGTACTTTCAAATGGATATTGCCCTGCTTTAATTCCAGCACGAAGATAATTCTTAATTTCCGATTCGGGGATTTCTTTCTCCTTTAATTCTTTTTCTGCTTCAAAAACATCAATTTGTTCTGAAATTTTTACCGAATCCCAATTTTTAAAATCGAGACCTGTTGCATAGGTATCAAGTTTTCTGAACAAAGATTCTTCAAGTTGAATTAGCTGTTGAAGATGATCAATCAATTCAAAACCGTTTTCAGCACTTGAAATAGCATATTTAGTCGCTGCCAATATTTCATGATACTCTTCAAAAAAAAGAACCAACTCTTTTACAGTATCCGTACTATTTTTACTGGTTATGGTGGTATACTGATAATCTTTGAATACAGTAATGGCTTGATTCAGTCGCTCAATTTTTTTGATTTGAGAATAAATCAATTTTACAGGGGGAATCACCATAAGGTATTTTTTCTTCCACTCAAAAATCATCAGTTCATACTGATCAATAACCTCGTCAAGATCAGAACTGTTTAGAATTGACAATGCTTCTTTTTCAGAAAAATTCATAAGAAAGTCATATTTTAGCGGAAGATGAATAAAATTATAACAAATGGCGCAATTTACGAATTAATACGTAAAGAACTTGAAACACTACCTGGCGAAGTTGCGCATGCCGAAATGATTCCGTTTCGCTTAAAATCAAGTTTAGCGCTTGCGAAAGGCCCTTCTCCCAAGCTATCTGCAGTTCTGTGTTTGCTCTACAAAAAAAATGATATGGTAAATATTATTTTGATGGAAAGACAACAGGATGGCAGTACGCATTCAGGTCAAATCAGTTTTCCTGGCGGAAAAAAAGAAAAAGAGGATAAAAACATGTTGGAAACAGCACTACGGGAAACTGAAGAGGAAATTGGCATAAACAGAGCAAAAGTAAATGTTTTAGGCAAACTAACCAATGTCTATATTCCCGTCAGCAATTTCCTTGTTGAACCTTATATTGGTTGGATTGATCAGCCTGGAAATTTAGTGTTATCAGAAAGGGAAGTAAGATCAGTATTTGATATTAATATTAAAGAACTGATGGACCCTTCAAGAAAAATAAAAACTGATATCCCAAACAACAATGGTCATACTCTCAAAAATGTACCTTGCTTTTATATTAATGACAAAATAATATGGGGAGCCACCTCATTAATGCTAAATGAACTAAAGCATATCTTATTGCGTATTAAAGACGGATTCGGGCAAAACCAAATGCTGTAGATATAGTTGGCTTATTATCTTTGAAAAAAGTCACTGCATCTCTGGAAGAGATTCCTGCTTCGAAAGTACCGTTTTTTAGTACAAAGTTGATACCTACCGGTATTTGGTTATCATAACCTGCACCTCCGGTATAACCAGCCATTAATACAATCCTGTTAAACAATTTTAAGTCTCCGCCAATTCCCCAGGCAAACTCATTAAAACTACCTGGCACATCATTAAACGGTGCAACCATATCAACTCCAATATGTGCCATATTACCTAAATCAACACTACCTCCCAATCTAAAAGTTCCTGGTAAATTTACTGTATAGGACTCTTTTCCTTTTATCTTTATTAATCCCGACTCCTCAATTAATTCCGGTACTGTTTCAGCAATATTTAAGCTAGATATTCCCGGTCTGGTAAAAGTTACCAATGCCGTATCAACTGCCTCGTAAACATTACCGGTATAGGTCATTTTTCCAATATTAGTTACAGACGCTGCAACATGGAATATTTTTAATAGAGTTGCATTTGCACCAATATCAACTCCCCATCCTTCTCCAACAGGACTTCTGAAGAACCCTCTCACGTTTTGAGTAATAGCAGATGGATTAGTAAGGGCAGCCAAACCATAATCAATATTAAACCCGGGACTAAATGCAGAAATCAGTTTTAGTTTTGAATCTTCAACTCCAAAATCCATATATCCTATTCCCTGAATATATCTTACACCAACACCTCCATATAATTCAATTTTATTATCCCATAGGTTAATGATTCTTCTACCGTACCCTAAATGGAATTCCCTGTTCCATGAAAGCCTGATATGAGAATTGTTAAATAGTTCCGATACATTTATTGGTACAGAAGCATGTCCTGCAACAACGTTAATAATACTATCGGGACTCATATTTTCGTAATTCGCAATAACAATAGTATCACTACCATTAAAATAACTCAGGGAATCAAAATAGGTAGCTTGTGCTCCATTAAAAACAATATCAGAAAAATCGGTATTAAAATTTGAACTCCACGTTGCTCTGGTTCTGATTGTGAAAGCAAGCCCCCCTAGTATTTTTCCCTGATAGGCAATTCCAAAGACATTATTATCAAAATTAAAAACGAAGTCAGAACTGGCAAAATCTTTTGCATATTGTAAACTTTCCTCAGCACTGATACTATCTGTACTTCTTGTCCTGATTGCTGTCCTTACACTGGTCCTTAAGGTCTGTTTTGTTAAAACATCAGAGTATAAGGAAAAACTTGTTTCAGTTGTACCCAACGTTATTTTTTTATCTTCAAACGATCTCCACCCCAGGTTAGCAGGGTTAATTCCCAAGGCATGATAATCTGTAACAAATGTACTTGCTACTCCTTTTCCTGTAGCAGGGTAAGCACTATACTCAGTTTGAGCTGAAAGAATATAAACCGAAAGAATAAAAAATAATGATACCGATAATTTCATAGTATGAATTTAAAAAAAAGAGCCATTCAGATTTGAATGGCTCAATTAAGTTTTTTATTTAACTTCCAAAACGATCAATTACCTCCTGTGTTACTCCTGAGTTAGAGAAACCTCCATCATGAAACAGGTTCTGCATTGTTACAAATTTTGTAAGATCAGAAAATAACGACACACAATAATTAGCACAATCCTCAGCTTTAGCATTACCAAGCGGAGACATCTTTTCAGCATAATTAATAAAGTTGTCAAAACCTTTTACTCCGCTACCCGCAGTTGTTACTGTTGGTGATTGCGAAATGGTATTAACTCTCACATTCTTTTTAATACCATAGTGGTAACCAAAGCTTCTGGCAACAGATTCTAAATAAGATTTATTATCAGCCATATCATTATAATCCGGAAATACCCTTTGAGCAGCAATATAGGTTAAAGCTACAATCGACCCCCATTCATTCATAGCATCCAACTTCATAGCTGTTTGCATTACTTTATGAAATGAAAGTGCTGAAACATCCAGCCCTTTTAAAGTCCAATCATATTTTTGATCGGTATAATGACGTCCTTTTCTTACATTAACAGACATTCCTATTGAATGTAAAACAAAATCCAGCTTGCCACCCAGTATTTCCATTGATTCTGTTATCAACTTGGTAATATCCTCAACATCTGTTGCATCTGCCGGAATAATTTTCGCTCCTATTTTTTCTCCTAATTCATTAATCTCTCCCATTCTCATAGCCATAGGAGCATTGGTTAATACGATTTCAGCACCTTGTTCATGTGCCTTCTCAGCTACTTTCCACGCAATTGATTGCGAGTTTAGTGCGCCAAAAATAATTCCTTTTTTTCCTTTTAATAATCCGTTCGACATAGATATAAGATTTATATAGTGCAAATGTAATTTAATTTTTAACTTAAAAAACTTCAGTGTTTTTACATCTAAAATAAATAAACGCTTCGAAAATTTAATTTCACGGTATAAAACAAATATTAATATTATATATATTCAATATAATTCTATACGTTACATTATAATTGTATATATGATATCGCTTTTTTATGAAGTTTGATAACTTTAGCTATTAAGATAAGCTTTACAAGTTCCTGTTTTACCCGAAAGATCACTTTTTCTCCTCCAATTTACATATGTAAAATTCAGTCTTTCGTCGAAAAAATACATCAGTTCGTCGAAATTCAAAAAAAATTCAAAAAAATTTTTTTTTGCGAAACCCCAGTATTTATGCGGTTAAAAGAATGTAATAAAAACAGTTTTAACTAAGTTTTTATAAATTTTATCGATAAAATTTGTTTGTTTATCGAAATTTGTTCTATATTTGTATCAAACAAAGTGATGATGGAAGAGTTAGAATTCGGAAAAGGCACAATAAACAGATTTGACGATTCAGTTGTACTGATAGAATTTGACAAAAATGTGACCGTTGAGAATGAAGATTTGAAGAAGCAGGAGGGGTTAGTTGATATGCTTTTGGGACATGTTCCTTACTATGCAATTTCAATTTTACCTTCAGACTTTAAAAGATTTTCAATGGAACCGAAGGATTTTAACGAGAGCAATAATTTGCTTAGAAACAGAGTGGCGGATTGTTATATAGTAAGCTCGTTAACGCAAAGGATTGAATTGGAACTGTCCTTTCAGTTATACAAGCCTTACCGGAAAACTAAAATTTTTAGTTCAATTAATAAAGCATTAACTTGGATTAATAGTTATAAAGAATTAGAAGACAGTAAAAAAGAAGTTACTATGCTAGTTTAGCGGGGATGATTCTAGCGAGTTCTGATTCAAGATTTACTCGTTTTCTAATAAAAGAGGTTGTTTTTTAAAAGCAACCTCTTTATTTTTTTATAAACTTTTTTGAGGAAAAAAGCTACAAAAAAAGGTGGCATCCTAAGATTACCACCTCTTTTACAAAATTTATTCTGGTCTATTTTGCCGGTAACACCTTTGTACTTACCTCTCCGAACCCTATTCTCAATCCATCCTTCTCACAATATCCTCTCATGATAACAGTATCATTATCCTGAATGAACTTTCTTTCAGAACCATCTTTCATTTTGAAAGGCTTTGTTCCCTTCCAGGATGTTTCCAGCATTGATCCGTACATCCCTTCTTCAGGACCACTAATTGTCCCCGACCCCATGGCATCTCCAATATTTAGATTACAACCATTTACTGTATGGTGTGCCAATTGCTGGTTCATATTCCAATACATATATTTGAAATTCGACTTACCCACCGAATTTTCTTCTCCATTTTCCGGAGCAATTAAAACCTCAAGGTTAATATCAATATGCTTGTCTCCACTATACTCCAAATATGGTAATACTTTTGGATTTTGTTCAGGGCCTGGAATTCTAAAAAACTCCAAAGCATCTAATGTTACAATCCATGGAGAAATACTTGAGGCAAAGTTTTTACCTAAGAATGGTCCCAATGGAACATACTCCCATCCTTGAATATCCCTTGCACTCCAATCATTGAATAAGGCCATACCAAAAATATAATCGTCTGCTTCATCTGTACTGATTGATTCGCCAAGTGGTTTACCTTTAAATGTAAAAAACACAGTTTCCAACTCAAAATCCAGTAAATTGGATGGTCCAAACACTGGTACTTCAGCTGTTGGTGGCTTTTTTTGTCCTTTAGGTCTGTGAATAGGTTGCCCCGATACAATTATTGAAGAAGCTCTTCCGTGATAACCTACCGGGATATGCTTCCAATTCGGCATCAGTGCATTTTCCGGATCCCTGAATAAACACCCTACATTATAAGCATGTTGTTCACTTGAATAAAAATCGGTATAATCACGCACATCAATCGGTAATAACATTTCGGCTTCATCCATTGAAATTATTGACTGCTTAACGTGGTGTTCATTATTTCTTAAATCCGGGAAATCGGATTTTAATAATTTATAAATTCTCAACCTTAACTCACCTACATTTTTCTTCCCTTTTTCCATCATGGAATTCAAGTAAATATTGTCAAAGTCTTTTGCCTCAAATGGTAAATTTTTAAGGTATCCTAAAACAAAAAGGGATTTTAAATCCACAATCGATTCTCCTATTGCCACACCAACCCTTGGACTTAATGTTGCTGTTTTAAAAACTCCAAAAGGAAGATTTTGAATTGGAAAGTCAGAGTTAGCAGGTACCTCAACCCATGATTTATCTCTTTTATCAACTATTATTGACATCTTTTACTAATTTTAAGGTTTAATTTTACTGGTTACAAAAATCAATGTGTAAAGATAGTAAAGAAATAGAAACCAAAAAGAAAATACAGCATGGATGGATCGCATTTACCTTCATTTTATTTCACTTTACGCTTATTGTAATTTCAATACTTTCTGATGATCAAACCGTCAATCCGGTCAGTCGTTTTTCTAAAGAATATGTCAACCCTTTTTTTTATCAAAAATGGAGTATGTTTGCCCCATGCCCGCTTCTGGAAAACCGGTTCGAATTTAAATTATACTTCGAAAACGATTCTACTGATTGGATCGATCCAAGTATTAATACCTTAGAAAAGCACAGTAAATACAGAGCTTCATACCATGGGAATATTGCAGTTGGAGAATACAACTTGCTTTTTTGGGTAAAAATGGATCTGGATCAATTAAACATTCCTGCCAACCAACCACTAGATATATCTCATTTTCCTGACTTTAAAAAAACAAGAGCCCGCTTTTTGTTGAAAAACTACCTCAAGGGATACAGTCATAGTCAATTCAATGAAAAACTGGTCAGGGCTGACGTTAATATCAGATATTATAATGTAAAGTATGACAGTACCACAAACTATTTTATTAATAACTTCAGGTGATTAAGTCAATACCATATTACTTCACCAAACCCTTTAGTCAGGGAAAAAAGGTCGCATTTTTCAGGAGAGTTCTTTATATTTTCCTCTTAATTAATACAATTACACTTTTCCCAAGTGTTACTGACATTTTTGGCTATAACGGTATTGCAGGTACACGGGGATTCAGTTGGAACGGATTAGGCGCTTTTTTTAATTTATTAAGCCATCCGATTAATGTAAAGCATGAATGGATTGCCTGGTTTTTTGTAATTGGTCAAATGATTTCCATTATCTTTTCGCTTCTGAGAATATGGCCTGTTTTGGCTTCAATTGGTGTTTATTTTTTTACTATTAACCTGTTTACAAAGGCCGGTCTCTTTATCACTGGTGGAGAAGTTTTGATCAATATCCTTCTCTTTTACCTGATATTTATTCGGGAAAATAAACAGGGTTCTTATTTTCAAAACATTATCAACAATACAGTATACTACATCATACTGATTCAAATTTGTGTACTTTATTTTTTTTCGACTTATTTTAAACTAATTGATGAAAACTGGGTAAATGGTATGGCCCTTACTTATGTTTCAAAAATTGTTTTTTATAGTAGTGATTTGTTTTACGAAATTGTAAACTCAAGTGAAATACTAGCCAGAATAATGACATGGTCAGTATTGGCCTATCAGGGCTTATTTTTTATTATGGTTTGGATAAAAAAAGTTAAAATTCCATTTTTAATTTATGGTGTAATCATGCATTTAGCCATTTCATTTGGAATGGGCATTTTTAGTTTTGGAATTATCATGATTATCACCTATATCCTGTTTTTAGATGATCACCATATTGATCGACTCAGGTTAAAACGCAATAAAATTAATGGCTAAAAAGCAAAAATATTACGTAGTATGGGAAGGCCATTCCCCTGGTATTTATACCAATTGGACTGATGCCCAGAAACAAATTTCAGGTTATTCAGGAGCAAAGTTTAAGTCGTTTGATGATAAATCAGTCGCAGAACAGGCATTTGAAACAGGAGAAATTCCGGCTGAAAGCAATACTAAAAAACAAAAATATTATGTGGTATGGCATGGTCATGTTCCCGGAATTTACCTCAACTGGCCGGACGCACAAAATCAAATTTCTGGCTTTCAAAAGCCTCTTTATAAAATATTTGGCAGCAAAAAACTAGCTGAACAAGCTTTTTCGGAAGGCCCGGAAAACTACCAGGGAGACTACAAGAAAACGAAAGACTTAAGTGAAGAAGAACTTCAAAAAATCGGTGCCCCCTTAGAATTGGCACTATGCGTTGATGCTGCCTGCAATAACAAAGGAGACTTTGAATACAAAGGTGTTTGGAACCATAGTCGGGAAGATGTTTTCCATGCCGGTCCGTATGCTTCTGGCTCAAATAATATAGGTGAATTTCTTGCCTTGGTTCATGCACTGGCCTATTTAAATCAATTTCGGGAAAAGAAAATGCATGAAATGCCAATATACTCTGATTCAAGAATTGCAATGGGTTGGGTTAAATCAAAGCAATGCAGAACAAAGCAATCCCCTTCTGATGAAGTCAAAAAGTTAATATTAAGAGCTGAAAACTGGTTAAAAACAAACACTTATAAAAACCCTGTTCTAAAATGGGAGACAAAAGTATGGGGAGAAATTCCAGCTGATTTTGGTCGAAAGTAAAAAATTAAGTTGCTCCTTCAAGCTTCAGCTGAAAAAAACTTAAACTCTTTCAAACAACCTGTTACCTCACAGAGAAAATGACCTGCCTCATTCTTGTTTTAGAATCAGGTTTGGATAAAATACATTTGGATTAAATATTAAAATTAATCTGATGCATATTCAATTGTTTTTTACACTAATCGGTATTTTCTTATCAACCGGTTTTGTTTTTGGTAACGAAACTTCCAGAATTACAACTTCCCTTAATAAAGCAACTGTTTTTACTGAAGGGGCCCAATTATTCCGAACTAAAAAAATTGAGCTGAAAACAGGCGAAAACACGTTAAGATTTATTAACCTGGAACAAGATATAAATGCTAACTCCATTCAATTGTATGGTATTGGAGAAAGTGAGAATTTCACTGTTATTTCAACACAATTTATTTTAGAAGAATCATCCTCCTTAAAATTGCTTAAATCAATACCGGTGCTTGAAGATTCGATTAGACGGTTTGAAAGAAAGATTAGTGTTTTAAACTATAAAGTCTTAAATCTTAAAAAAGAAAAAGACCTGATATTTGCCCACCAAAAAATTAGTCAGGAAAGTGAAGAAACATTCATTGACCGACTTTCAGCTCTGACTGTTTTTTACCGGGAAAAAACCAATGAAATTGACCAGTTAATATATGATTATGACAGGGAAAAGAATAAACTTGCTGAAGCAAAACGTGCAACCGCAGCCAGACTTAGAGAAAAACAAAAGAAACAACACTATGGTGTTATTGAAGCAAAAGTATATGCCACCAAGGTGATGAGTCAGAATGTAAAATTAACTTATATGGTTTCGAATGCCGGATGGACACCTTTTTATGAAATCAAATCCGGAGGGATTAATACACCTCTAAGAGTAAAATGTAAGGCTACTGTAAAACAAAGTACCGGTATAAACTGGAAAAATATTAATATCACCTTATCTACCAGAAAACCTGAAGTACTACATAGCATTCCGGAAATACATCCATGGGTTTTATACTTCCAGAAAAAATTACAGGTTTACCAGCAACAAAATCAACTCATTAACCAACAAGTTTATTCTAATACAGCCTTGCCCTTAAACCAAAGTATTTCAGTTGCTCCTAAAACAGATCATACCAATACCTGGCAGTACCTTTCCGGTTTTAAACATGCTACACATAAAATGATCAACAAAGAGTATAAAAGCAATTTAAGATATAATATTGATGGTAACAATGGGATGGCCGTAGTTGAGTTGGATAAATTTGAAATGGAAACAGAATATATTTACTATACCGTGCCTAAATATGATCAAAATGTGTACTTGGTTGCAGAAGTCGAGCGATGGGAACAGCACGATCTGATACCTGCATTTGCAAATATTTTTTTAGAAGGCAGCTATATAGGAAAGCTGTTTATTGACCCTACAACCATTAATGACAAACTTAACTTAATGTTAGGCAGAGATCAGAATATTGTTGTGGAAAGGCGAAAAATTAATCAAAATGAAGAAAGACAAAGAAAAATTATTAATGGTACTGAAACCACTGAACTTGGTATTGAAATTACAATCAAAAACAAGAAAAGTTTACCGGTTCAAATGGTAATAAAAGATCAGGTTCCCGTTTCAGGCCATGAAGAAATTGAAGTGAATCATCTGGATATTTCTAAAGCAGATTTGGACAAAAAAACGGGGATATTAACCTGGAAATATATTCAGAAGCCTAAAGAAACCAAAACCTTTATGATAAAATATGAAGTTAAAAGACCTAAGCAGAAAAAAATAGCCGGCTTTTAAAATAGTCGGTTCAAAAAAACCTTTGAACTACTTTAACACCATACCACTTTTTTGATAAGGATAAGCATTGAAAGTTCCGGTGGCAATAGCAATCAATTCCCCGGTTCTTTCATTGTAAACTTCTCCCTTGGCAATTATTATTCGATTACCTGCCGAAACCACACTTCCTTTTCCAATTAAAACATCTCCCAAAAAAGCTGGTTTGATATAATTTATTTTAAACTCTACTGTTGAGACTAAATTTAAGTTTTTAGAAGATTCTGACAATGCTGCAACTCCCATTATACCATCCATATAACCAGCGATTAATCCCCCATGAGCTGTGGTTGGTGTTGCCAGGTGTTTTTCTTTCACTATTAGCTTGTATTCGATTTTTCCTTCTTCATAACTGATCAGTTCCATCCCGTTGGTTTCCCCAAACTGATTAGTCTTTTGATAGACCTCAATGAGTTTCTCAATAAAATTATCCATGCTGCAAAATTACTAAGCAAGTTCCACTTGTCTGAAAAAAGATTATTTTTTTTACTAAAAGTATACAACAAAACAATCATTTCATTATATTCGTGCCATTCATTATAACACATGAACGCGGGAGTAGCTCAGTTGGTAGAGCGTCAGCCTTCCAAGCTGAGGGTCGCGAGTTCGAGTCTCGTCTCCCGCTCATATTTTAAGAGGATATCACTCCACTATTTTTTTACTGAAATCGTTTAAATCAATTCCATTAAAATTTCCTGAACTCATTAGGAGTAAATTAGTATCGTTCCAGTTTTGTTTGAGCAAATCATTAAACAGATTTGTTGAATCTGTATACACTATTACATTGTCTGAAAAAAAGCCATCTTTAACATCCTCCTCTGTAATCGGATCAAGCTTTTTATGCTTTACTACCTCAGGGCTAAAGTAAACAAATGCTATATCCGCTTTGGACATGGCATTTTTATATTGAGGTAAAAAGTCTTTTTTTAACGAAGAAAATGTATGCAATTCCATACATGCAATAAGTCTTCGTTCCGGATATTGTTCTTTTACAGCGGTTGTTGTCGCTTTCAATTTTGAAGGCGAGTGAGCAAAATCCTTGTACACCTTGGTATTTCCGTTCTCTGCTATCTCCTCTAACCGTTTCGACGCACCTTTAAAACTCGTAATGGCATCAAAAAAGTCCTCATTGCTTACACCTATTTGATTCAATACTAACCTGGCTCCGTTCATATTTTGCAGGTTATGTGCCCCTATTACATTCAACTCATACTTCTTCCCGTCAAATGACACCACAGTTTTATTGTCTTTGACATTGTAGTCTAATGTATTGTATTTTATACTGTTATTATGTTTTAATTCATCAGCAATATTTTGAAGGTGTTCGTCCCCTTCAAAATAAATTAAACTACCTTCGGAATCAACAGATTCTGCAAATATTTTAAATTGATCAACATAATTATTGAAAGTGGGAAAAACGTTAATATGATCCCAGGCCACGCCACTCAATAAAGCTATTTGAGGACGGTACCAGTGAAACTTAGGTCTGAGATCGAGAGGTGAAGATAAATATTCATCACCTTCAATTACCATATATTTTGATTCTGATAAACGAACCATACAATCAAACCCTTCCAGTAAAGCGCCTACCAAATAATCGGTATCTATTTTAAGCTGGTTCATGACATGTAATATCATTGATGTGATGGTGGTTTTGCCATGACTTCCACCAATTACAATCCTTATTTTATCTTTTGATTGCTCATATATAAACTCGGGATACGAATAAATTTTCAGCCCCATATTTTGAGCCGCAATCAGTTCAGGATTATCCTTTCTGGCATGCATTCCCAAAATAACAGCATCAATATCATCAGTGATAGCTGATGCATCCCACCCAATTTTTTCCGGAAGAATATCGTTTTGAGCTAACCGGCTTTTCGAAGGTTCAAAGATTTCATCATCAGAACCGGTTATAATATATCCTTTGCGTTTAAGGGCAATGGCTAAATTGTGCATTGCACTCCCTCCAATAGCAATAAAATGTACGCGCATGAGTTACTTATTTATATTCCGAAGGTCGTAAAAAAAGGAAGATTTTTAGTTTCTGATTTTAATGTTTTTCAACAACTGAAAGTTATCATCCAACAAACAGATACTGTACTCACCACCCTATATGAATAAAGTATGAGTCTTATTTCTTAAACAATTAAAATGAATTGAACAACTCCTAGATGATTATTCACATCCTATCTACCTAAAAATGACTTTGATAGCACGAATAATTCAAAATATGATTTTTTTTCTGATATTTGAGAAAACTTTAAAACACTTTATGACACTATATCCTATCAATACAGGCAACTTTAAATTAGATGGAGGAGCCATGTTTGGTGTTGTTCCTAAAACACTGTGGCAAAGAACTAACCCTGCAGATGAGAATAATATGTGTTCATGGAGTATGCGTTGTTTATTAATTGAAGACGGAGAAAGGCTCATGCTGATTGATACCGGGATTGGTGATAAACAAACCGAAAAGTTCTTTAGTTATTATTATTTATTTGGAGATGATTCGCTCAAGGCCAGTATTGAAAAACTGGGATTCAGTCTTGATGATATCACAGATGTGATTTTGACACATCTCCACTTTGACCATTGTGGAGGTGCTATTGTAAGAAATGCAAATGGACAATTCAGACCATTTTTTAAAAATGCAACTTATTGGAGTAACGAAAAACACTGGCAATGGGCTGTAGAACCTAACCCAAGAGAAAAAGCTTCTTTTTTAAGTGAAAACATACTCCCTATTCAGGAGAGTGGTCAACTTAAATTTATTGAACGTACTGGTAATTTTACAAAAAATGTTTTCCCAAATATAGATTTTCTGTTTGTTGACGGCCATACTGAAAGTCAAATGATTCCGCATATTAATTATAATGGTAAAACAATAGTGTTTATGGCCGATTTATTACCCAGTACAGGGCATATTCCTCTACCCTATGTAATGGGTTACGACACCAGACCACTATTGACATTATCTGAAAAAGATCTTTTTCTAAAAACTGCTGCTGAAAAGAACTATATTTTGTTTTTGGAACACGACTTTTATAATGAATGTTGTACACTGAAATTCACCGAAAAAGGGGTAAGACTTGACGAAACTTTTAATTTAAACCAGGCTATTTAATTGGCTTTTTTCTTAACGCAATGAATAAATACATAATCGAAATTCTGAAAAATCGTAGCTCTTTGATACTACCAGGTATTGGTGCTTTGATTGTTATTAACAAAAAAACCGGTGAGGTTAAAATTAATGAGCATTTAACGTTCAATGACGGTGCATTAGCAAATTTTATAGCTGATAAGGAAGGCATTGATAAAACTGAGGCCCAAAATCAAGTTGCAAAGTTTACAAGAGAAATTAAAAATCAACTTGACAAAGGTGAGTCTTATGACATTTTTGAATTCGGAAAGATTTTCAAAAATGATAAGAATGAGATTACATTTGAGATGGCAGATCAGGGTGGTGAAACCAAAAAAGCGGATATTTCGAAAGTATTAGAAGAAAAACCCAAAAAGGCCGAAGTAAAAAAGCCTGAAGTAAAGGAATCAAAACCAAAAGAGGAGGCTGAAAAGCCTAAAAAAGCGCCTAAAGAGAAAAAAGCAGACGTTAAGAAAGAAAAAACAGAAAAGCCTAAGGTTGAAAAAGTAAAAGAAGAGAAGAAAGAAACAAAAGTTAAAAATACTTATATCCCTCTGGTAAAAGAACAAAAAACTGAAGTGAAAAATGAAATTCCGGATGTCCCTAAAATTACTAAGACACAGGAGCCGGAATCCACTACTTCCAATTCACCTAATTCAGCATCTGAAAAACCGGTGGAGACCACAAAAGAAGATAACGAAAAGACAGTTGTAGTGGTTGAAAAAAAGAAAAGAAAACTTTGGCCGATAATACTTATCCTTTTACTGATTCTACTGGCTGTTCCGGCCTATCTTTTTAAAGATAAAATTATGGTAATGTTAGGACTTGATGACCATGGGAGTCAGATCGTAAACGTTAATAACTATCCGGATGCAGATGGAGATCAAATACCTGATTTTGCGGATGTGGATATAACACATGGTAAAGACAGTGACGGAGACGGGATTGATGACCTTGCTGACCTGGATCAAACCCATGGAAAAGATGAAGATCATGATGGCATTGATGATGCCTTTGCACAGTCAGCAATGGCTGCTGTTGCTGAACCGGTTGAAGAAATAGTGGATATTACTGCTTTGAAAGATGAAAACCAAAACGAAATTCCTGATTTTGCTGAAGCAGAAACTACGGGTGGTAATGATGAAAATGGGAATGGAATTGATGACAGTTTTGAGTTTGATGAATCTGATACTACCCAGACAGATGAAAACAACAATGGTATTATTGATCAAGCTGAAGACATTGCCGTTTTAGGACAAATTAATCAGCAATTCGAAGATGCCAACGAAAATGGAGTACCTGATTATGCTGATGTTGTGCTAAGCGGAGGTGAAGATGTTAACAACAATAATATTGATGATACTTTTGAAAATCCCGAAAATGATGCTGATAAAGACGGTATTGATGATGGTATGCAGATGGAGCAGGCAGAATTACTGAGTGGGGGAACAACTTTGCCGACAGAGGAAGAAACAGCAGTTACAGAGGAAGAAATTATTGAACCAGCTGCTGAGGAAACAGCTATTGCAGAGGAGTCGCAACCAAAGGAAGAAAAAGTTGAGGTTAAGGAAGAGGAAATACCTGAAACAACTGTAGCAACTACTTCCACACCTTCCTCAAGTGGAAGTTATCATATCGTAGGTGGTGCTTTTGAAAATAAAAGTAATGCCGAATCTTATGTATCTAAAATGAGTCAGAAAGGGTTTTCACCACATATTATTGGTCGTTTTGACGGTCTTCACCTGGTTGCCTTGAATTCTTATCAAACAAGAACGGAAGCCAGTAATTCACTGTCTGAAGCAAAAAACCACTCAAGTGGTGCATGGATATTTAAACATTAAGTCATAAAAAAAGCGCCTTGAAGGCGCTTTTTTTATTTTCGTAAACTGAAACTAATTATTTATTTTCAGCTTTAGCTTCTGCACTGGCTTTCTTAGGAGTACAAGTACTTTTCTTTGCACAGCATTTTTTACTTGAACAACTTTTCTTCTTAGTAGTAGCGGTTGTTTTAGTAGTCGTTTTCTTCTTGTCATCCTGAGCTAATAACGTTGAGGTTCCCCCAATAAAAGCAGCAACAGTTAACACTAATAGTACTTTTTTCATAATGTTTTGTAAATTGTTGATAGTAAATGTACGTAATTAATACAAAAAAATTACACTAAAATAAATTGATTTAAGATTTTTTAGGATTAAGATCAAATGACCTTAAAGTAAAAATAAGCAATTGGTATTATATAAATTGCTGCATCCACACGGTCTAAAATACCACCATGACCGGGTAAAATATTACCTGAATCTTTAATATTAAGGCTACGCTTTAACATTGATTCCACTAAATCTCCAACAGTGCCAAATATGCTAATTAATACCCCTAATAAAATGAAATCAAAATAATCGCGTTCAGCAAAATAAGCAATGACACCTCCGGCCAAAGCACTAAACAACATACCTCCCATAAAACCTTCCCAGGATTTTTTAGGTGAAATTCTTTCAAACAATTTACGTTTCCCTATTTTTCTACCTACCAAATATGCAAAAGTATCACTTGTCCACACCATTATGAATATTGAAAGAACCGGAAGGTAATCAGACCACTCCTGACTTTCATTATCCCACATTAAATGATTAAGCAGAATCATTGGAAAAATAATATAAAGCCATCCCAGAATCGTAACGCCTATATTTTCGAAAGGACTTTTCTTTTTTCGATATAATTCTAATAACGCTACAATAGGAAAACCAAGAAAAATCAAAGTTTTAAAGGGTATCGACCAGATATCATCAATCAATATCCAGGATCCTAAAAAATAAAGCAAGGTGCCATATAATAACCCATGACTGATATTCGGACTGACCGGCGCCTTTTTAAACAGGTTATAAAACTCATTCAGGGAAATAATACTCATAAGCCCAAAAACAACGTGAAAATAAACGCCTCCCATTACAATACATGATACGAGAACGATTACAAATGCAGCTCCTGTTAAAGCTCTTTGAAGAATATTACTCATCCGTTTGGTCAATTATATATTTTGCCCGAACCACATCTTTAGAATGAACATAAAGCTCAATAGTTCCAAAATCATTGTAAGTAGAATCCCTTAGATTCAAAATAACAGAATCGATTCCATTAGACTTAAGCTTTCCGGCAATTAGTTGTACCATATACTCCTGACTAGATGAAAACACCATAGTTCTATTCTTGATCCGTCGAACCTGCTTCTGGTTGACCAGATCCAGAAACTTCTTTATTTTCCGAATCAGATTTTTCATCATTTTCTACTAATTGGTCAACATCAGCATCTGGTTGTTTAGCCTCATCAACTTTATTTTCAACCTGATCTTCTTCTTTATTGGTATCCCAGACACGTTTTCCAAAAATCTTGATTAAGTTGTCTTTGAAGATAACCTCGTTTTCCAATAGTTCATTAGCTAATTTAATCAATTTATCTTTATTCTCCTCAAGGATTCTGATTGCCCGCTCATATTGCTCTTCAATCATTCTGGTCACCTCTTCATCAATTAATTTAGCACGTTCTTCCGAGTAAGGTTTAGTAAAGCCCTGGTTCCCCTGAGAATCGTAATAGCTGATATTCCCAAGTTTATCACTTAAACCATACATTGAAACCATTGCATAAGCCTGTTTGGTTACTTTTTCCAAATCAGATAATGCACCGGTTGATATTTTTCCGAACATGATTTGCTCTGCTGCTCTACCACCAAGGGCAGAACACATTTCATCCAATAATTGCTCAGTAGTTGTAATTTGTCTTTCTTCAGGTAAGTACCACGCAGCCCCAAGTGATTTCCCTCTTGGTACAATCGTCACTTTTACTAATGGAGAAGCATGTTCTAATAACCATGATGTAGTCGCATGCCCTGCTTCATGATAAGCAATGGTTTTCTTCTCTTCTTTGGTAATGATTTTATTCTTCTTTTCCAGTCCTCCTACAATTCTGTCAACTGCATCCAAAAAGTCCTGCTTTGAAACTGCACTTTTCTTTTTTCTCGCCGCAATTAATGCTGCCTCATTACAAAGGTTGGCAATATCTGCCCCGGAGAATCCAGGCGTTTGTTTGGACAAGAAATCAATATCCAATTCTTTCTCTAATTTTAATGGTTTCAAGTGCACCTGGAATATTTCTTTTCTTTCATTCAAGTCCGGCATATCCACATAAATCTGACGATCGAAACGACCGGCACGCATCAATGCAGAATCCAATACATCTGCACGGTTAGTAGCTGCCAATATGATTACTCCAGAGTTTGTTCCAAAACCATCCATTTCAGTTAATAGTTGGTTTAACGTATTTTCCCTTTCATCATTCGATCCTAAATTGGCATTTTTACCTCTGGCTCTACCAATAGCGTCTATCTCATCAATAAATATAATTGAAGGAGATTTTTCCTTGGCTTGTTTAAATAAATCTCTTACTCTGGATGCTCCTACTCCAACAAACATTTCAACAAAGTCGGATCCCGAAAGTGAGAAAAAAGGAACTTTAGCTTCTCCGGCAACTGCTTTTGCTAAAAGTGTTTTACCTGTACCAGGAGGGCCTACCAATAAAGCGCCCTTAGGAATTTTCGCTCCAAGATCGGTATATTTTTTAGGTTGCTTTAAAAAATCAACAATCTCCTCTACCTCTTCTTTTGCTCCTTCCAATCCTGCAACATCTCTAAAAGTGACATTGGTACCTTTACCTTTTTCAAACACGGTAGCTCTGGACTTTCCAATACTAAAAATTCCACCGCTTCCGCCTGTACCACCGGCTCCTCCTCCCATTCTCCTCATCATAAAGATCCAAAAGAAAATTAAAATTGCAGGTAAAAATAACCAGCTTAAAGTTTCTGAAAGATAATCATGACGTACTTCATACTCTGTTTTAAAAGTATAGTCACTTCCTTTATCGCTTAATCGTTCCTTTAACTCTTTTAGTGATTCCTCAAAGGAATCTCTGGTTGAAATCTGAAAATTAAAGTCCGGTCCTGAGGAACTAAACGGTGAAGGTTTTTGCCCTTTCAGGTTTTTCCATTCTTTCTTTAACTCTCTTACCTCTTCAATTTTATCATGCTTCAAAAATACTTCTGCTGTTTCGGTATTTTTTACAATTATGATCTTATCTACAAACCCTCTATCTGCTAATTCATAAAATTCATCCTCAACGATTACTTTACCTGACTCTCCGGAAGACGTCAGCATCAGTGAAAATATCACAACTGCCACAATGCCGTAGATCCAGTAAAAATTAAAGCCGCCCTTTGGTGTTTTTTTCTTATTGTTTGCCATTCTTTATTTAATCTAAATTTGGTATATCGGTTCGCTCGGCATCAGCCCACAAACCCTCAATATTATAGTATTCTCTTGTCTCTCTGTAAAAAATATGTACCACCACTGAAACATAATCCAATAAAACCCATTCCGAATTAGTTGAGCCCTCATTATGCCAGGGTTTTTCGCTGATTTGCTTCCTCGTATGTCTCACGACTGAACTTGTAATCCCCTCAACCTGCGTATTAGAATCCCCGGTACAAATGATAAAATAATCACAAACTGAATTTTCAATATTTTTTAAATCCAAAACAGTAATGTCTTTTCCTTTAATTTCTTGAATTCCTTCTACGATCGTATCCACTAATATTCTGGCATTAGCTTCACTTTCAGAAATCGATTTTATCATATTTTTTTATTTGAGTGTACAAAATTAACCCTTTTGTTTCATATATAATGATAAATTGATCATTTTTGTTTTATGAATTTAAAGGTATTAAACTATTCACTTATTAATGTAGACCGAACAGAATCAACAAATACTTTATTAAAAGAAATAAAAAATACTCAATCCATTGATAACGGGACAATTGTATTAACTAACAATCAAACAAACGGCAGGGGTCAAAAAGGAAATGAATGGGTAGTTAAACCTGGGCTTAACCTTACATTTTCAGTTTTTATTGAACCTAAAATCGACAGCCAAAAAGCTTTTTACCTCAATATCATTTCTTCGCTTGCAGTTTATAAGTCACTTCAAGACTTAAATATCCAGTCCGAAATTAAGTGGCCAAATGATATATTGGTCGACGGAAAAAAAATTGCAGGAATATTAGTAGAAAATCAACTTTCAGGAAAAACCATACAAAATTCTATAATTGGAATCGGTCTAAATGTCAACCAATTAAAATTCGAAAAACTCACCGAAGTCACCTCTGTTGCTTTAGAAATAAATCGAAAAACAGATCTGAAAGATATTCTTAAGCAAACCCATGGTTACCTTGACTTTTATTTGCATCATTTAATGACTTCAAACTTTAACCTTTTGGAAAAACACTACCTCAATCAACTTTTTCAAATCAATCAACAAAAAAAGTACAGGGATGTGAATGGTGAATTTCTCGGAGAGATTATGGGAATAAACAAAAACGGACTTTTAATTGTTAAAAAGGAAGACCAAAAAACTTATAGTTACGACATACAGGAAATTAAGTATTTGTAGACTTTCTTACTACTAACTTTAAATTTAAGTACGAAAGATAAAGAGAAGAGGCCATTCGTGAAATTAAAGTTCAATTTCCTAACAGTTACTTAATCGCGTTGTTTATATTTGTTTCTAAAACTATTTACAAATGATCATTAGAAGTAAAGCTCCTTTTAGATTAGGACTTGCAGGTGGGGGGACGGATGTTAGTCCATACTCCGATCAGTTTGGCGGAGCAATTCTAAACGCTACCATCAACTTATTTGCCCGGACAACAATAGTACCTAAAAATAACGGCAAAATAGTATTCCATTCGATTGACCAAAATAAATCTTATACATTTGATAGTCAACCCCATTTAGCTTTAAATGGTGAGATTGATTTACAAATAGGAATTTATAACCGGATTGTGGCTTCGTTTAATAACAATGTGCCACTCAGCTTTGAATTAACAACTTCAATGGATGTACCAACAGGAAGTGGCCTTGGTACCTCTTCCACCCTTGTTGTTTCAATACTAGGGGCTTTTGCAGAATGGTTACAGTTGCCGCTTGGGGAATACGATATTGCTAAACTTGCTTATGATATTGAACGTGTTGATTTAGGTTTAGCCGGAGGGAAACAAGATCAATATGCTGCTACCTTTGGCGGTATTAACTTCATGGAATTTTACGGTGATAAGGTTATAGTAAATCCCCTGAACATCAAAAAAAGTACAATGAACGAGATTGCTTTTGATCTGGTTTTATACTATACAAAAACAGCCCGGGAGTCGGCTAAAATTATTGAAAAACAAATTGAAAATGTCAAAAAGTCCGACCACAAGCCAATTGAGGCCATGCACAGATTAAAAGAACAGGCTTTTTCAATGAAGGAGGCTTTTCTGAAAAATGAATTGTCTAATATTGGCGGTACACTGCATGAAAGTTGGTTGAATAAAAAACAAATGGCCAGTGGTATTTCCAATTCAACAATTGATAAAATATATGATACAGCACTCGAAGCTGGTGCAATTGGAGGTAAAATTTCAGGTGCCGGTGGTGGTGGATTTATGTTTTTTTATACTGAAAATACCAATCGATACCCGGTTACTGAGGCTTTGGAAAAGTTTGGAGGCAGAGTTGTTCCGTTTGAGTTCACATATAAAGGATTGTACGCATGGACCATCAAGTAAAAGAAGCAATTGTTCTTGCTGGTGGACTAGGCACCAGACTGAAATCGGAAATTGGAGAAATTCCAAAGCCAATGGCTCCCATACATGACACGCCCTTTCTGGACTACATCTTCGATTTTTTGATTAAAAACGGTATTCAAAAAGCGATTCTTTCCGTTGGTTATAAATGGGAGATCATTAAAAACCATTACGGATCTACTTACAAAGATCTCAGCATAGAATATTGTGTAGAAAAAGAAAGATTAGGGACCGGAGGAGCTATTAAACTGGCACTTGAATTAGTAAAGGGAAAATATGCTTACATCATCAATGGTGATACCTTTTTTGACATTAATTTATTGAGGTTGCAGGATTTTCACTTTAATAATAACAGCAATTGTTCACTGGCGCTTAAAAAGATGTTTGATGTTGACCGGTACGGTAGTGTCAGGCTTTCAGATAAAAATCAGGTTATTGCCTTTGAAGAAAAGGAATATAAAAAGGAAACTGTCATTAATGGCGGGATTTACCTGGTTGATAAAACCATTATCTCTGAACTACCTCAGCAAAATGTCTTTTCATTTGAATCGGATTATCTGGAAGAAAATACTAATGAAAAATTCATTTTTGGTTTAGAGTTTGACAACTATTTTATTGATATAGGCATTCCTGATGATTTTAATGCTTTTAAAGCTAAAACTGCTGAAGACAATGATAAATTACCACAATTTAAGGATCTGGGATTTAATAAAGAATGGACATTGTTTTTAGATCGTGACGGTGTGTTTAATCATCAAATTATTAATGATTATGTCAAGCAGGTCCATGAATTAAAAATAATTGATGGTGTTCCTGAGGCCATATCGGACTTTACTAAAATTTTCGGAAGAATCCTGATTGTAACCAATCAACAGGGTATTGGAAAAAAACTAATGACCGAAGACGATCTCCATCATTTAAACGGGTTTATTCTAAACCTGATTGAAACCTATGATGGCAAAATTGATAAAATTTATTTTGCACCTCAACTTGCTTCTGAAAACAGTAATTATAGAAAACCGGGCACTGGAATGGGACTTCACGCCCAGCTTGACTTTCCTGAAATAGACTTTAAAAAATCAATTTTAATTGGAGACTCGGAAAGCGATATTGAATTTGGTACGAAATTGGGTATGAAAACTGTGATGTTAAAAAATAGCCGTAACCTTTCTACAAATGCTGATTATATTTTCGAAAATTTGTATGAAATTGCGAATTATCTAAGATCTTAAAATATGAAGTTCAATTTAGCAGTATTGGTACTTTTTGCAGGTACACTATGCTTTGGTCAGATTAATCAGGTTGATGCCCAGAAAAGAAAGCAAGGGCCATGGGAAAAATATTACCCAAACAGTGCTCTCATAAAATATAAAGGACAATTTAAGGACAATAAACCCTACGGATTGTTTACCTATTATTATCCCAGTGGCAGAATTGAAGCTAAAGTCAAATTTCTAAAAGGTGGATATATTACATACAGTCAGTTATACCATGAAACTTCAGGCAGGATAAAGGCTATGGGAAAATATATTGATCAGAAAAAAGACAGTACGTGGACCTATTTTGACAATAGAGGTAATGTAAAAAGCAAAGAAAACTATGTAAAGGATAAGCTTGAAGGACAACGAGTGGTTTACTACGAACCGGTAAATGGAAAGTATATTGTGGCCAGGTACGAGTATTATAAAAACAACACTCGTCATGGTACATTTAAGGAATACCATCCTAATACCAAATTAAAGGCAGAAGGAGAATATGTTGATGGAAACTTCAACGGTACTATCAAGTATTATTATCCAAATGGAAAAACAGAACGTATTGAACGTTACAAGTATGCTGTTAAGCATGGTTGGTGGATTTTTTATAATGACAAAGGTGTTCAGGTAGGTACCCGGTTATTTTGGGAAGGTCGCTTGTTAAAAGGAAAAGCGCTTGAAGCTAAAAAAGCAGAATTAAAGGCTCAAAGAGAAAATAATTAATCATTTCATTTTTAGCATTCCATACTTTAAAATACAATAAAGCGCTCTGAAACCATCTTTCCAGTTTATTTTCTTTCCTTCGAGGTAGGTCCTGCCGTAATATGAAATACCAACCTCATAAATTTTCAAACTCTTTATTCTTGATAATTTGGCTGTTACCTCCGGTTCAAAACCAAAACGTTTTTCTTTTAAATTGAGGGATTTTAAAATATCTGTTCTGATCAACTTATAACAGGTTTCCATATCTGTTAAGTTCAGATTACTAAACATGTTGGAAAAGAAAGTCAGGAACCTGTTACCTATTGAGTGCCAGAAAAACAAAATTCTATGTGGTTTCCCACCAATAAACCGGGAACCGTAAACTACATCTGCCCCACTTTTAAAAACAGTTTGAATCAATAGATTAAATTCTTCAGGGTCATATTCCAGGTCAGCATCCTGAACTATTATATAATCACCAGATGCAGCTTTAATTCCGGTATGTAAGGCCGCTCCCTTTCCCTGATTTATTTCATGTTCAAAATAAGCAATCTGATAATTAGCGTGCTGTTCTTTATAATCGAAAATCACTTGTTTTGATTTGTCTTTCGAGCAATCGTTTACAACGATAACCTCTTTTTCAATTCCATTGATTAATT
This sequence comes from Putridiphycobacter sp., assembly GCA_965230195.1. Classification (GTDB taxonomy): domain Bacteria; phylum Bacteroidota; class Bacteroidia; order Flavobacteriales_D; family Crocinitomicaceae; genus Putridiphycobacter. The sequence continues at coordinate 2,444,792 of OZ245997.1, read as the reverse complement.
CTACTTCCTGAATCCGATTCAATATCTTTTCAACAGTATTTTCCTCATTATAAACCGGTATGATGATTGATAATTTTTTCATTTAGTTCAAAATTCCTACTTTAACATTATTCTTATAAATAGCCTTCTCTATAACTTTACCATCTTTTGATTTCAATATAACAACTCCAGACAAGGTATCATTTCTCCAAATCCCCTCAAGCCATCCATTATCTTTACCTGGCATACTTAAACGTCCTTTTCCATTTCTTTTGTTATTTAACCAAGTCCCCTCAAACACCTGACCATTTTCCCAGGTATAAGTACCTTTTCCTTCTCGGATTGTTTCTATTCTTACCTCATTCTTTTTTAACACTATTGTATCAGACAAAGGTCTCCACTCTCCCCAATACCCTTTATGAGGTCTGAATTCGAATAAGAAAGTATCAGGATTTTTTAAATGTAGAATTGGTTTAAATTTTGCGGGGTACTTATTTATTGCGGGACTTAAGTACCTATAAGTTGAAGAATAGCCCAATTGATCAAGAACAACATGACTCACTCCATTATTTACTAAACTTGTTATCATTTCTTCCTGATCAGCGGTAAATCTGTATCTTGAGGTAAAGCCTTCGGAATACACAGAAAACAACAAAGGTTTCCTACAGCAAATCAACGTGGTATCTGGTAAGTTTTTCTTTGCCCACTTAGCAATTTTAAAGTAATTTATATAGTTATTCGAATAGGGAGTTTTAGCTTGGTTTTCAAGCCTTTTTATCGCTCCCCCTGAGTAAGGAGAAATCAAAAAGAGAAAGGTTATTGTTACTGCTATAGGTATTACTTTTGATGATTTTATATTGAAAACTCTATCCATTAAGGTAATAAGTAGTTCTGATATACCTTGAAATATAAACATAATAAAAAAAGGTATTATTACAATCATAAACCTTACCCCAACCCATGCATCCGGCCACAAAACAAGAATTCCAGCTGTACATATCAAAAAGATAAGAATAAAATTCTTATCCCTTTTCAATCTAACCAATCCGAATACAATAAAAAACAGAGTAATAATACCAATAATCCATTCTTCCATTTCTATATCTTGCTGATACTTTATGTCCTTAATAAAGTTAAACACTCCTGATGGGATTTCCCTTGTAATATAGCGTTGAATATTTGTAAAAATTCTATACATCCAATCCATTAGTTCCATTCCCCCTTCCTCTGGTCTATAAGGGTTTTTAAGAAACAATAACTTGACATATGAATTTCCTCCAATATTATTACTTCTAAGCGACCATGGAATAACTAATCCTACAAACGATATTACTAGTGTAATCCAATACTTCCATTTCTTTTTTAATAATAAAAAAAACATGATAGCTACCACTAAGGCTAATCCCGAAGATCGAATATAATAGGAACAGGTAACCAAAATAATCAAAAGAAGAAATTTCCAGTTTGTGATCACACTTTTTTTAAAGTCGATCGTAATCAACAATAGTATTGAAAGTAATGTAAAAAACACAAAGATAAGCTCACTCATCATGACAGTTGAATAAAATTGAAAGTGATAGTTAAAAAGTGAATAGAATGCTGCCAAAAAAGCAATATGAATATTCCGAGTTAATTTGTAACCAATTATAAAAACAAGTCCTATTGATAGAAAGAGAAATAAACCATTAAATTTTTTTACGACAACAATATCATTAGAAAAAAACTTAGATATCATACCAATAAAAAAAGGATAGCCAGGCGGATAATGGTTATGGAGAGTTTGTTTTTTATCGTGATAGTTAACATAACCATCTCCATTTGAAATAGATTGTCCCAGAGAATAATAGCTGGCATTATCTCCAAGGATACTTACCTTTTCATCCAGTATTTTAGGATAAGTACCGAAAAATGAAAAAACGAGAATACAAGCATATATCAAACTAAATATTTTGACAATTTTCTGTTGCTTTTTCTTTTCTGTTACTTTGTTTTTTTTCTTTCCTTTTCTTTCATTTCCTCCACTTTTCTTCATTCAACAAATTAATTTAGTAACAGAAATGAATACCAGCTTTTATCTTAGAAGATCAAATAAAAGCTAAGAAATACCCCAAAAGTAAAGTATCCAAACAAACATTTTTTTACATTAAATCAGTTATCAGGTATTGATAATAATTATAGCAAAGAAATTGTTTCCCTGTTATGTAGTAAGTATTAGTAATTTTCTTGTAAATAAAATTTACATTTCATTATTAACACGGCCATACATTTATTGAAGGGTGGGTAATTGATCAAAAAAATTAACCACGGTTATTTAAGAATAGAAATCCCATAAGCAACATTGTAGCGTAAAGTCACAAGAAATAAGCACCTTAAGAATAAAAGGTAAAAAGATGTTCAACTAAGGTAATTCTAAGGATTAGAAATTTATGTCATTTTATTAAAGCGCAGCCAGCAACAACTCAATATCTTTAAAAGGTAAATCGAATACTCTACCCAAAATCTGAGAAGTTAACTTACCTTTATAAACGTAGACACCACTTCTAAATCCGGCATCTTTTCTGATCATATTTTTACAACCTCCCAGTTCTCCCATCTCAAGAATGATAGGTGTAAAAATATTACTCAAAGCAATTGAAGCGGTTCTCGAAACCCTTGAGGCAATATTTGGCACACAATAATGGATTATATCGTGCTTAATATAGGTTGGTTTAATATGATTAGTCACTCTTGAGGTTTCAAAACAACCTCCCTGGTCAATACTAATATCAACTATTACAGAATTCGGCTTCATTTGCTTGATCATTTCTTCAGTAATGATACATGGTGTTCTTCCAAATGGCGCCCGGATCGCTCCAATCACTACATCTGCTCTTCTGATATTTTTATCCAACAGTTTTGGTTGAATAACTGAGGTATAAATTCGTTGTCCGATATCGTTTTGTAATCGTCTTAATTTTGAAATTGAATTGTCAAAAACCTTAACCGAAGCTCCTAACCCGATAGCAGCCCTGCAAGCATATTCTCCAACAGTACCAGCACCTAAAATCAATACTTCCGTTGGTCTTACCCCGGCAACACCCCCCATCATAATTCCTTTCCCCTTATTATAATTCGACAGGAGCTCAGCAGCAATTAGTACTGATGTTGTACCAGCAATTTCGCCCATAGCTCTTACCACCGGAAAAATACCATGCTCATCTCTGATATAATCCCATGCAATAGCTGTGATTTGCTTTTTCATTAAAGAAATCAGCGTTTCTTTGGGCTGAAGTGTGAGTTGAAGTGCAGAAATTAATGTTTGGTTACCTGGCATGAGATCTATCTCATCCTGAGTTGGAGGCGCCACTTTTAAAATCATGTCGCTTTCGAAAATGGTCTTTTTATCTTCTGCGATTTCTGCACCTGCTTCAGAATAATCATTATCTGAATATTGAGAGGTTTCCCCTGCCTTAGACTCCACTACAACATGGTGGCCATTATTGACTAATAACTGGACAGTTTCCGGTATTAATGCTACCCTGTTCTCCTGATATGAGGTTTCTTTAGGAATACCGATAGATAGTTTTCCTTTTTTAAAAGATACCGCCAACATTTCTTCCTGCGGAAGTAAACTCCCCTCCTTCATTAACGATTTTAGTGTTTCCGGATCTGTAATCATAATTGAATATCTATTAATCTGCAATCATCTTCTACTGCAATATAAACATTTACGCAATTTTCCGGCAAAAGGTTTTCAATCCGTTGAGGCCACTCTATAAAACAATAATTTGAATCATATAGAATATCTTCAATTCCAATGTTTAATGCCTCTTCTTCATCCTCAATCCGATAAAAATCAAAATGATAAATTGCTCCTTTTTTTGCTGAATAATGTTCATTTACAATCGAAAATGTAGGGGATGAACTGTTGCCTTCAATTCCTAACTCCTTTAATAAGGCGTTAATGAATGTTGTTTTACCTGCTCCCAGATCACCATAAAAGGCAAATGATCTCGCACGATCTCCCACTTCGCTAAGGAAAGATTTTGCGGCCGCTTCTAACTCAGAAAGCGAACAGATTTTCAACTGCATAAATTCTTGCTTTTAAACAAAGATACGCAAAACCTTTTCGATAAATTTCACCTTTTACAATTTACTTTTTAAAGTAACGAATGGGATGATCACTTCCTCAAGAGAAATACCCCCATGCTGAAAAGTATTTTTGTAATAATTAGCATAGTGGTTGTAGTTGTTAGGATAAGCAAAAAAGTCTCCTTCGTTGGCAAATACAAACTTGGAACTGACATTTTCTTTGGGCAAACGTATAGATTCAGCTGACTCAAATTCAGTTATTTCTTTAGGATTATAATCGAGGTTTTTCCCTACTTTATACCTTAGGTTAGTATTTGTGGCTCGGTCACCTATAATTTTAATGGCATTATCTACCTTAATTGTTCCATGATCTGTAGTCAGGAAGGTCTTTATTTTCTTTTCAGCAATCTTAACCAGTAATTCTTTCAATGGCGAATGCTCAAACCAGGTTTTTGTCAATGACCGGTATGCCGATTCATCATCCGCTAACTCTTTAATCACATCCATTTCAGTTCTGGCATGAGACAGCATATCCACAAAATTATAAACCAAAACATTAACATCATTTTTAAGCAGATCATTAAATTTTTCAACCATTTTTCTGGCATAATCAAGCTTAATCACTTTATTGTAAGACATTTTTACATGCTTACCATGTCGCTTTAAGTTTTCCTGGAAAAGATCCCTTTCCTTCATGTTTTTACCACCTTCATCATTCTCATTCAACCAAAGGTTGGGGTATTTTCGTTCAATATCTAATGGCATTAAACCGGCAAATAATGCATTTCTGGCATAATGGGTAGCAGTGGGCAGAATAGAATAAAACAATTCTTCCGCTTCAACTGAGAAGTATTCGCTGATCATTGGCTGAAGTACTTTCCACTGATCAAATCTTAAATTATCAATTACAATCAAAAAAACAGGTTCCTTCCCCATGTCATTCATGACTCTTTTTTCAAGCACGTTATGTGACATTACCGGTGCATCCCCATTTCCCGAAACCCACTCTTCATAATTATCTGAAATGTACTTGCAGAATTGAGTATTAGCATCCCTTTTTTGCATATCAAATACTTCCTTCATTCCTGAATCCCCTGAGTTTTCCAACTTCAATTCCCAACTGACCAGCTTTTGATAAATCTCTGTCCACTCCTCATAATCTAACCGATCATTTAACCGCATCCCTATTTGTCGAAACTCCATTTGATAATCAGAAGTATTTTTTTGACTCACCAGTTCCTTTGTCTTCAAATTCTTTTTAAGGGATAATAAAATTTGATTTGGATTTACCGGTTTTATCAAATAGTCTGAAATCTGACCACCAATGGCCTCTTCCATAATATGTTCCTCCTCACTTTTGGTAATCATTATGACCGGAACAGTAGGATTATTCTCCTTAATCAACGCTAAGGTTTCCAAGCCGGTATACCCCGGCATGTTTTCATCTAAAAATATAATATCAAACTGCGATTGTTTAGCAATATCTACGGCATCTCTTCCATTATTTGATGTTTCAACTTTATACCCTTTTTGCTCCAAAAACAGGACATGTGGTTTTAATAAATCAATTTCATCATCAGCCCATAAGATTCTTGCTTCCATATAATTCTTTTTGATTAGTTTTGAGGTGTTAAATTTAATAATTATTGATTTGCCGAACAGTACAATAAATAAACTAAAAATTATAAACGATCCGGTTCATGGTTTTATTTCAATACAAAATGAATTAATTTTCGACCTCATTGAACATCCTTACTTCCAAAGACTTAGACGAATCAAACAATTAGGTTTATCTCATTTGGTTTATCCCGGAGCCAATCATACCCGTTTTCACCATGCATTAGGAGCCATGCACCTAATGTCGAAGGCTATTAATGAGCTTAAAAAAAAAGGCATTGAAATTACCAAGGAGGAAGAAGAAGGTGCCATTATTGCGATATTGCTACATGATATCGGACACGGACCTTTTTCACACACATTAGAGCATACCTTACTTAAAAATATTCACCACGAAGAGGTTTCACTTCTCTTTATGGAAAAAATAAACAGGGAACTCAATGGCAGACTCAATCTGGCCATTTCAATTTTTACTGACCGCTATTCCAAGAAATTCTTACACCAACTGGTATCCAGTCAATTGGATATGGACAGATTAGATTACCTTCAAAGAGATAGTTATTTCACAGGTGTTTCGGAAGGTGTAATTGGAAGTGAGAGGATCATCAAAATGCTTGATGTTAAGGATAACGAATTGGTGATTATTGAAAAAGGAATATATTCCATTGAAAATTTTATTAGTGCGAGAAGAATTATGTACTGGCAGGTATACATGCATAAAACCGTTGTTTCTTCAGAATATTTATTAAGAAACACTTTACAAAGAGCTAAAGACCTGTTTCAGCAAGGACATGAATTATTTGCTTCACCCGCCTTAAAAACTTTTCTGGACAGAAATTATTCAATTGAAGACTTTAAATCGGATGATAACCTTTTGAAACAATTTGCTTTGATAGACGACTCCGATATTTTGGTATCTATTAAGGTATGGCAGGATAGTGATGATAAAATACTAAGTACCTTAAGTCAAAACCTTTTATCCAGAAAATTGTATAAAACAGAAATTTCCAAGTCTCCGTTTTCAGATGAAAGGCTTGAAGAGGAAAGTAATAAAATAAAACAGTCACTTAATATCTCTGATGATGAAGTAAATTACTTCATGACCTCAGAAAAACTAGTAAACAGTGCCTATACTGAAGATTATAAACAAATAAAAATTATAAACAGGGCAGGCCATCCTATTGAGCTAAGTAAGGCTGCGGACAACTATAATATTGCTGCTTTGACCAAGCCTGTAGAGAAATATTTTTTATGTTATTTTAATTAAGGATAAGAAAAGTTCTGTTCCTACGTTCCCTGTTAATTATCGGGTGTTAATAACTCAATAGCAATTTTACCTGGCAAACGACAAACTTTTAATGTGAATTATTAATTTTGACCAAATGGAATTTTCAGCGGAACAAATAGCAGGCATCCTTGAGGGGAAAATTGTGGGTAATCCACAAGAAAAAATATCAGGTCTTTCCAAAATTGAAGAAGGTAAGCCGGGAACACTATCATTTTTATCGAACCCTAAGTATGAGGAGTTTATTTATAATACAAAAGCTTCGATTGTTATAGTGAATGATTCTTTTGAACCTCAGAAGCCTGTTTTGGATTCCTGTACCATGATCAAGGTTGAAAATGCATACACAGCTTTTGCCAAATTACTTGATTTATATAATCAGGCTATTGAAAAGCAACCAAAAATTGAGGAGTATGCATATATCTCAAAAACTGCCCAAATTGGTAAGGATGCTTTTATAGGTCATTATGCCTACATCAGTGATGGTGTTGAAATTGGTGACAATACACATATATACCCTAACACTGTTGTTGGTGACAATGTAAAAATTGGTAATAATGTAAGAATTCACCCCAATGTGACTATATACAGAGATTGTGTTATCGGGGATAATTGCACCATACACTCCGGGGCAGTAATTGGCGCAGATGGTTTTGGATTTGCACCTAACAGTGAGAATAATTATCAAAAAGTACCTCAAATTGGAAATGTGATTCTCGAATCTCATGTTGAAATAGGTGCTAATACCTGTGTTGATAGAGCAACTTTGGGATCAACCATTATAAAAAAAGGTGTAAAGCTGGATAATATGGTTCAAATCGGACATAATGTTGAGGTTGGAGATAATACGGTAATTGCTGCTCAAACCGGTGTAGCCGGATCGGCAAAGCTCGGGAAAAATATGATGGTTGGCGGACAGGTTGGAATTGTAGGACATATACAGTTGGCCAACGGCACAATGATTGGTGCCCAATCCGGCGTACCAAAAACAATAAAAAAAGAAGGAACAATGCTATTAGGCTCTCCGGCCTATGAAGCTGATGATTATAAAAAGTCCTACATGGGCTTTAGAAGATTACCACAAATTTTAGACAGACTGAGAGCCCTTGAGGAAGAGCTTGAAAACATAAAAAACAGTAAATGAGTGAAAAACAACACACATTAAAAGAAGCCATAGAGTTTCTTGGAGTCGGATTGCATACAGGTGAACAGGTCAAAATGACGATCCTTCCGGCAGCAGAAAATCACGGTTATAAATTCCAGAGGGTTGATTTAGAAAATCAGCCTATCATCAAGGCAGACGTTGATAATGTAGTGTCGACCGAAAGGGGAACTACTCTTGAGCAAAATGGCGCAAAAGTTTATACCACTGAGCATGTTTTAGCTGCCTTATATGCTATGCAAGTTGACAATGCTCTTATCCAGGTAGATGCTCCTGAAATTCCGATATTGGATGGTAGCTCAAAGTTTTTTGTGGAGGCTATTGATAAAACAGGGATGGCCGAACAGGCTGCAGATCGGGTTTACTTTGAATTGGATGAAAATATCAAATGGGAAGATACAGAAAAGGAAATCGAATTCCTTGCCATTCCTGACAAAGAGTACAGGGTAACTGTAATGGTAGATTACAGATCACCGGTATTAGGCACACAGCATGCCAGTATGTTCAATATCAAGGAATTTAAAAATGAAATTTCTTCCTGCAGAACATTTGTTTTTTTAAGAGAATTGGAGTTCTTAGCCAAAAACGGACTGATTAAAGGTGGAGATTTGGACAATGCTATTGTACTCGTTGAACGTGAAAACATCAATAAAGATGAACTCAATAAACTGGCAAAATTATTAGGTAAAGAATCTTTGGATATTTCAGTAGATGGAATTGGTGTACTCAACCATACAAAACTACAATTTGAAAATGAGCCGGCAAGACATAAACTACTTGATATTGTTGGAGACCTTGCCCTTGTTGGAAAACCAATTAAAGCTCACATTTTAGCAGCACGACCAGGACATAGTGGTAATGTAAGGTTTGCGAAGATTTTAAAGGAGCAAATCAAAAAACAGGCTAAAAAAGGAAAATATTTCGATTTAGAAAGTGAACCTTTATACGATACCGTAGCTATTGAAAAGATGTTACCTCACCGTTATCCTTTTTTACTTGTTGATAAGGTGATGAACATTACTGATGATACTATTGTTGGGGTTAAAAACATCACAATGAACGAACCTCAGTTTACAGGACACTTTCCAGGGAATCCAATTTTTCCGGGAGTGCTTCAGATAGAGGCTATGGCTCAGGTAGGTGGGATTTTTGCACTAAGTACGGTTGAAGACCCTCACCTCTATTCCACTTATTTCATGAAAATTGATAAGGTCAAATTCAAACAAATGGTTCGACCTGGAGATACATTAGTTTTTGAACTCAATCTGATGTCTCCTATCAGAAGAGGTTTGGTTAATATGGCTGGAATTGCCTACGTAAACGGAAAACCGGTAATGGAAGCCGAAATGTTGGCGCAAGTTGTTAAAGATAAAACCGAATGATCAGTAAACTGGCTAATATTAATCCTTCGGCCAAAATTGGAGAAGGTGTTAAGATTGATGCATTTTCAACAATTTATGATGATGTGGTCATTGGTAAAGGGACCGAAATTGGTCCAAACGTTACCATATATCAGGGTGCAAGAATTGGAGAAAACTGTAAAATTTTTCCGGGTGCCGTCATCTCTGCTATCCCTCAGGACCTAAAATTCAATGGGGAATATACCACCACCATAATTGGTGATAATTCTGTGATTCGTGAAGGTGTTACTATACACAGGGGAACAGTAGACAGAAACCAAACCGTTATTGGCAAAAATTGCTTGTTAATGTGTTATGTTCATATCGGGCATGATTGTATACTTGGTGACAACGTGGTAATTGCCAATACATCAAACATAGCCGGACACTGTACCATTGGTGATTGGGCCATTGTTGAAGGAATGGTTGGTGTTCAACAATTTGTAAATATCGGACAACATGCCTTTGTTGCCGGAATGTCAAGAGTCAGAAAAGATGTACCTCCTTATATTAGAGTTGCCCGGGAACCTCTTTCATATGCAGGTGTAAATTCAATTGGTTTACGCCGAAGAGGGCTGGATGATGAAGGCATTAAGGAGATTGAATCCATTTACAGGATTTTATTCGTAATGAACAATTCTATTTCAAAAGGCCTGGAACAACTGAGTCAGGAAAATCATGATTCAAAATATAAACAAACAGTAGTTGACTTTATCAAAAAATCAGATAAAGGCATTATAAAAGGATTAATTTAAAATAAATTATGGCAAATACTTCAGATATAAAAAATGGTCTTTGTATCAAATTCAAAGACAAACTTTTTACCATTACAGAATTTCAACATGTAAAACCTGGAAAGGGACCTGCATTTGTTAGAACGAAATTAAAAAATATTGAAACTGGAAAAACCATAGACAATACATTCTCTGCCGGGCATAAGATAGAAGTGGTTAGAATTGAAACCAGAACATATCAATATTTATATCAGGAAGGTGATGGCTACCATTTTATGAATAATGAAACCTATGAACAGGTTTTTATTGAAAGTAAAATGATTGAGAAAAAACAGTTTTTAAAGGAAGGTATTTTGGTAACTATTATTTTCCATGCTGAAGAGGAAATGCCGTTGGTTGTGGAATTACCTGATTTTATTGAAGCAGAAGTTACCTATACCGAGCCTGGTATTAAAGGAGATACTGCTACAAATACTTTAAAACCGGCAACAATCGATACCGGTGCTGAGATTAGAGTACCATTATTTATTGATACGGGTGACAAAATAAAAGTAGATACAAGAAACAGTGTATATACTGAAAGATTAAAAAGCTAGTACCTATTCTAAGAAAAAATACAAGCATTCCAATATTTATGGAATGCTTTTTTTATGGATATTTATTTTGAACATATTAACCGGGAGGTCAGTACCAACTACACGATTGTCTTTCTTCATGAAGGTCTTGGCTGCACAGCAATGTACCGTGACTTTCCCAAAAATCTATGTCAACAATCAAATCTTAACGGTTTTATTTTCGATCGTCCCGGGTATGGACAATCTGAAGGTAATCTTAATAATCGGAAAAAGGACTATCTGGAAGAAGCCGCTTCTGAAATGCACAGCTTTTTATCAAAGCACGTAAAAAATAAAATCATATTATATGGTCATTCTGACGGTGGTAGCATTGCATTAATCTATGCGACATTATATCCGGAAAGAATACATGCTATTATTACTGAAGCCGCTCATGTTTTTGTTGAAGACATTACTTTAAAAGGCATTGAGCAAGCTGTTTTAGCATTTAATAGTCACAAATTGGATGGTCTTTCCAAATACCATGGTTTAAAGTATAAATCTGTATTTTGGGCCTGGGCTGACACCTGGTTAAGTCAGGATTTTAAAACATGGAATATCTTACCCCTTTTAAAATCCATACAAGCCCCGATTTTGATCATTCAGGGACAAAAAGATCAGTATGGCACTATGGAACAAGTTCGCCGGATTAATGAACTTACCGCAGGTGAATCAAGTATTCTAACCCCCAATTGTGGTCATGCACCATTTAAAGAACTACCTGATTTAATTACAAAAGAAACCAGTACCTTTATTAAAAAGTCAATTCATGGCTCAACACTCAATTAATATTAGTAAAACGGCTGTCTATCATACTCATGGTAATCCTGACAAGGCTTCTAAGATCATATTTGCACTTCACGGTTATGGTCAATTGGCTCAATATTTCATTAGAAAATTCGCGCAGTCAGATGAGTCCTACTTTGTGGTGGCCCCTGAAGGATTTCACCGTTTTTACCTTAAGGGAAGCTCAGGAAGAGTTGGCGCATCATGGATGACTAAAGAAAAGCGCGAGGAAGATATTGCTGATTACATCAGTTATTTAGATCAGGTTTGGAACGAAATTAATTCCAGGTATAGTTTTGAAGAAAGAATATTACTTGGTTTTTCACAAGGCGGGGCAACTGCAGCCAGATGGCATGAAATGGGGCAATATAATGCCCAAACATTTATACTGTGGGCTGGTGTTTTTCCACCTGATTTAACACAGAGATGGCAAAAAACTTTTTCAAATACAATTAATATATTTGTAGTTGGAAACGAGGACGAATACTTCAATGAAGAGAAAATTGAACAACAGAAGCAATATTTTAGGGAATCGAATGTTAAATTTCAGTTACAGACCTACAATGGCAATCATTCGATACACATTGAAACGCTAAACACCATATTAAAATGAGACGACTACTTTTAATACTATTTTGTTTTCCTTTTTATTTAATAGGACAATATGATATTGAAAGTGCAAAAAAAGATACAACCGAAAAAGAAATTAACGCAAACCTTTATGAGATAAAGCAAAATATTTATCTCGGTACTTCCCTTAATTTATCATTTGGAAATTTTACGCTAATATATGTCTCTCCTCAAATTGGATACGATTTGCACGAAAAGTTTTCAGTTGGGCTTCAGGGGCTGTATCAACATACCAGAATCAGAATCACACCAACAGCCCTTTTCACAATGAACTCCTTTGGAGGTGGTGTTTTTGCAAGATACAGGCCCATTGAGACCATTTGCTTTGAAACAAGCTACAACCTTTACAGTACAGATCAGATTTCTCCCAGTATCACAGGTGAACGTGTGGTGGCTCAATCATTATTGTTAGGTATGGGATATACCCGGCCATTGGGAGGAAAAGCTTATACATTTATTAATGTATACTATGACTTGATTGGGGACTTCAATACACCGGAACCGGTATTGTTCCGATCCTTTAATAATAACTTTTTCCTCTATTACAAATTTGGATTTGTAGCCTATCCTTTTGGCTAACAATTTACTCCCATCATCATACAACATACACTTCCCCCACCAATTCTTTCAATAATTGAAACATTCACCAAAATAATTTCGGAATACTTCTCAATTCGATCAGCTTGATTTTTACGTAAGGAGTGATAAGCTGTTCGGCTCATAACCAACTTTGATTTACCTTCACTGTCAAATACCTCCAGGCAATTTCCGGAAAAATTCTGAACCTGGTTTAAGGTAATTTCGATAATCTCCTTTCCTGAATGTTCGATTTTTTTTCTGATAATCGTCCGTTCCAATAAATCTTCTATTGCGTCCAGACAAATAATGGCATAATCTCTCGCTATTGACAAAATAATATTAGTGTGGCAAATCGGTCGCCTCATGAAATCGTAAGCACTAAAAACAAAGGATTCATAACCTAACAAATCACATAAATAGTTGATTACATTTTCATCTGTCCGGCTTGATATTGATGCATAGGCTATCTTTGAATAATAGTCAAAAACCAACGAACTGGTACTTTCTAAGAACTTGTTCTCTTTTTCAAAAAATGTCAGGTCGTAAATATCATCAATTTTTGCAATTTCTCTCAAATCATTGATTATATCAATTCGTCTTTCCTCTCGTCTGTTTTCAGTGAAAATAGGATAAATTGCAGCTTTATTATCAGGAAAAACCGATACCCAACTGTTCATAAATACAGCATCCGGTGATCCTTCGTTTACATCATCAAAAACAACAACATTAAGACCATTTGATCTTAATTCCTCAACCATATGGTCGAATTCCTCAACAGCTTTAATCCGGATAAATTCTTCGTCCTCAAGAATTTCATTTTGGAAAGGATTAGTATATTTAGTCTCTGTATTAAACCCAAAACTGTTCGGTCTAAGCATAAACACAGTATGTATTCCTGTATAAGAACTCATATAATAGTCGTAATATTTTTATTACCAGTTATTTACGGTGGTTTCGGGTGTAGGGAAGCGGATAGAAAGTTAAAAAAAATAAATGAGTCCTCTATCAATATTTCGACCAATACCGATTCTGCACTGACTAATGAACCGGAAATCAGGATAAAACCAGATACACTTGAAGAAAAACTTATTTCAGCAGGCCTTATCAATATTCAGGAAATAGCTCCCGAAATTTTGGTTGATTTAAAATACTCATCAACAGATAATTTCATGAATAAAGATGTTTATGGAAATCTTGAAAATGCATACTTACAACCAGAGGTTGCTCAAAGCTTATCGATATCTCAAAACTACCTGAAATCAATTGACTCAAGTTTGACTCTGTTAGTTTATGACGCAGTAAGACCAAGAAGTGTTCAACAAATGATGTGGGATTTCCTGGATATTCCAATTAATGAAAAAGTTAAGTTCGTTTCCAATCCCAAAAATGGTTCTATTCACAATTATGGTTCAGCTGTTGATCTCACTATCGCTTACAGAGATGGCACGCCTTTAGATATGGGGGCTAAATATGACGAAATTGAAAAAATAGCCTACCCAAGACTGGAAAAACACTTTTTGTCAACCGGAGAATTAACTGAAAAACAGGTTGAAAACAGAAAACTACTAAGAAGGGTCATGAAAGCAGGAAACTTCACCAACATTGGTACAGAATGGTGGCATTTTAACCGATATTCAAGACCAAAAGCGAAAAGCTTGTATCAGATTATTGAATAGTTATTCAGGTAAAAGCCGAACTATTTTTCCTGTGGCAGTCTCCTGGAAGTTTTTCATAAATACAATGTCTTTTGGTACTTCATATTTTTCCAGCACATCCTTTATTTTTGAAAGCAAAAGATCCATTTTACCTTTTTGAAATGGTTCGCCTTCAATAACCAATACCACCTTTTCACCTAATGTCAAATCAGCTTCACCTATTATATAATACCTCAGATCCGCTAATATTTCAACCAGTTTTTTTTCAATCATTTCCGGATGCATTTTTATACCACCTGAATTAATGACATAATCTAATCTGCCTAACCATCTGAAATGATATTCATCTGTTAAGTCTGCACAGTCGTTTGTCACCAGTTCCGATTCCGAAAATTGAGGAGCATGAATGATTAATCGTCCTTCGCTCCCGCTGGAGAATTGAATAGATGGCAATGCTTTATAAACCTGTGAATGACCTATCTTCCGGAGTGCCACATGAGAAACCGTTTCTGTCATTCCAAAGGTAGCAAAGTTGTGATTTTCCAGTTTTCCTATTTTTGCCTCTAAATCGTGATTAACCGGTGCACCTCCAATTATAACATTGCGAATTTTAGCATATTTATTCTTTGTCTCTGTATCGCTCAGCATCTGTTCAACCTGAAAAGGAACAAACGCTGCAAAATCAATCGCCTGATCAATTACTTCCAACAAAGGGTTACCCGATACTGGTGTAACAATAAGCTCCAAATTAAATTCAAGGGCACGTACAACCTGCATCATTCCTGCAATATATTTTGTAGATAATGCCAGCAAGCTACTCTGTCCTGGTTTAAATCCAAAAAAATGGCCTGTCATTCGGGCAGATTGAATCATTGCATTTTTTCTAACCCTTATTGATTTAGGTTTACCCGTAGAGCCTGATGTATTAATTGTAATGGTCTCCGATTTATCATGCCATAAGTCCAAAAAATGATCAATATCCTGCCTTAAAGAAACGGGAGCATTGTTAAAATATGTTATTTTCATTCAAAAAAAAGCAATGTTTTGGTATTTTAGTCGTCTATTGACTAAACAAAGTTAAAAATAAACAGATGAAAAAGGGATTTACAATATTAGCAGCTTTAGCTATAATTGCATTTATAGGATTTGCATTCACTCCTGAATCAAATAAAACGGAAGAAAAAACAAACTCAACTGCTGTTTCAGAAAATGGTATTACTTTCTTTAAAGGAACATGGGAGGAAGCATTAGCAAAGTCAAAAAAAGAAAATAAATTAATTTTCCTTGATGCTTATGCCTCTTGGTGTGGTCCTTGTAAAATGTTATCAAGATCTGTTTTTACCAAAGCCAATGTAGGTGAATTCTTTAACGCCAACTTCATTAACTATAAAATGGATATGGAAAAGCATAAAGATGGACCAAGATTAGCAAGAAAATATGGTTTAAGGGCCTACCCTACACTTTATTTTATTGATGGTAACGAAAACCTTAATAACCTTTCAGTGGGTTACGTAAATGACAAGCAATTAATCGAATTTGCTAACAAGGCAGTTCAGAAATAAACTATTTCAGTATTACTCTTGCTGTTTCATCAGTTTTCTGAATTAACAGTATGCTTTTATTTTTTGATAGCCTTTTAATGGTTGTTTCATCATAATGACGTACTGTCAATAATTCTGCTCCTTCGGTATAGTTAACCAGGTAGTCTTCTCCAAGTCTGTCCACTAATGTTTTCAGACCGTATTTATTGTCAATAAGAAACGAAAAACTAACTGCCGAATTCTGCATGAGGTTAATTCGGATCTGTTGTTTTGCAAGAATTGAAAAAATTTCTGTCAGTTGATCTTCCACCACAAATGAAAAATCTTTTGGTGTAACAGAAATCCAAACCTGATCTTCTTTGAAAATATAGGATGGTACATCTGCATCATAAGCAGTTGAAGACTGGATAACAGTTCCAGGTTGAGTTGGATTTTTAAATGATTTAATATATAACGGTATTTCCTTCTTTTTAAGCGGTTGAATGGTTTTTGGGTGAATAACAGAAGCGCCATAATAGGCCAATTCAACAGCTTCGGTAAATGATATTTTACTCAATAAAACAGTTCCTTCAAAATATTTTGGATCAGCGTTTAACATACCCGGAACATCTTTCCAGATTGTTACATCAACCGCATTACTAATATAAGCAAAAATTGAAGCCGTAAAATCTGATCCTTCTCTTCCCAAAGTTGTTGTCATCCCCTCTGCTGTCCGTCCAATAAACCCTTGAGTAACCACTATTTCTTCTTCTGTGCTCAACGCTCCACTTAACTTTTCATCATATAAGCTTTGAGTTTTATCCCAATTCACTCTTGCTTCCTGATAAACATTATCGGTTCTGATAATCTCTCTGGCATCTACCCACCTGGCACTTTTGCTTGTTCCATTCTCATTAATGTATTCAGTAATAATCATTGTGGAAAGTAGCTCTCCATATGAAACGATTTGATCATATTCAAAATGAAAGTTATCTGATGGTTTTTCAGATATCTTATTTAAAATTTCGGAGAATAAACCTTCCACCCTGTCTAAAAATGACTGAGAAGTTAGACTCAAATCATTAATAATTGAGTGATGAAATGTCTTAAACTGTTCTAATATTTCGAACTTGCCGTTTTCATTATTCCAAAAATCAGCAACCAGTTGTTCCAGTAAATTGGTAGTCTTCCCCATAGCTGAAACCACCACAATAATCTTGTCATTCGGATAAAGTTCCAGAATACTACCAACATTACGGATCGCTTCAACATCTTTAACTGAAGCACCACCAAACTTAAATACCTTCACTGTTTTCATATTGACGGCAAAATTAATCGTATTTTTGGTCTTACAAAATAAGCGTCACTTGAGTAAAAATAGCCCTGATACTTTAAATATTGATTTAAAACTGCAAAATAACGATTTTTTAATTTCTACTTGTACCCAGATTAACAAGAACTTACAAGGTTTAACCGATCAAAAAATTAAAATTACCGATCAAATATTTCAATCGCCTTTATCTAAAATTTCTCAACAATTGTGTGAAATAGTACATCTTTTAGAAAAAATGAACAAAATCCAACAATTTATTTACACAGTTGATATAA
The DNA here is from genome assembly GCA_965230195.1 of Putridiphycobacter sp. Classification (GTDB taxonomy): domain Bacteria; phylum Bacteroidota; class Bacteroidia; order Flavobacteriales_D; family Crocinitomicaceae; genus Putridiphycobacter. The sequence continues at coordinate 2,427,152 of OZ245997.1, read as the reverse complement.
AAGAAACAGTCTTTAAGGCCTATTTAACTCGTAAGATTTCAATAGATGAATTAAATTATGAAATCATAAAACGGGAAGCTCAAAAAGTGTATCTAAGACATTATTTTTCAAATCAATAATTCTTACTGGTTATTTATTCCCGGAATTAAAACAATATAATTAACCATCCTAAACTGGCTCAAAATAGCAATATTACTGAGTTTACAGACCTCTTTATAAATAATGGCTATTTATAATTCCTAGTTAAATAGATTTTTTAAATTTGTATTTCAATCATAGCGAACGTTAAAAAAATGGATAAATTTTCTTTTGTGGGTAATGCTGATGTAAATGCCATAGATGATCTGTATAAAAAGTATCAATCTAATCCTGAATCTGTTGACATAGGATGGCATAAATTTTTTGAAGGATTTGATTTCGCCAGAACCGATTTTGAATCGGGAGAGATTCCTGAAAATTTTAAGAAGGAATTCAAGGTGATTAATCTGATTAATGCATACCGAAACAGAGGGCATTTATTTACCAAAACAAACCCAGTAAGAGAAAGACGTACTTATAGTCCTACACTCGATATTGAAAACTTCGGTCTGGAGGCAGGAGATTTACAGTCTATTTTCCAGGCAGGAGAAGAAATAGGTATTGGTGCTGCTACTCTTGAAAGTATTATAAATCACCTGAAACTAACCTATTGTCAATCTATTGGTATTGAATACGTTTATATGCGTGATCCGGACAGAATACAATGGTTTAAAGATTCAATTGAAATTACAAACCGACCGCAATATACTTCAGAAGAAAAGAAAAGAATTCTTAAAAACTTAAACCGTGCAACAGGCTTTGAGCAATTTCTCCAAAAGAAATATGTTGGACAAAAACGTTTTTCAATTGAAGGTGGAGAGGCCTTGATACCTGGACTTGATCAGATTATTACTATTGGTGCTGATCTTGGTGTTGAGGAAGTAATTATGGGTATGGCACACAGAGGAAGATTAAATACCCTGGTCAATATCTTTCAGAAAGACCCTAAGTCAGTATTTAGCGAATTTGATGGTAAAGAGTTTGATGATGACGAGTCTTTCGACGGAGATGTAAAATATCACCTTGGATACTCTAGTGATATAGAGACAATTAACGGTAAAAAAGTACGTTTAACTCTCTCTCCTAACCCTTCGCACCTTGAAGCTGTTGATCCTGTAGTTCAGGGGATAGCAAGAGCGAGAATAGATCATGTATTAAAAGATGAATCTAAAATTATTCCAATCCTTGTTCATGGTGATGCAGCAATTGCAGGACAGGGAATTGTTTATGAAGTTACTCAAATGGCTCAACTGGATGGTTACAGAGCCGGTGGTACCATTCATATTGTAGTCAATAACCAGGTTGGTTTTACCACCAATTATATTGATGCAAGGTCGAGTACATATTGTACTGATGTATTTAAAACAACCTTATGTCCGGTATTCCATGTTAATGGAGATGATGTTGAAGCTGTTGTTCAAACCATGGAAATGGCCTTAAAATATCGTCAGAAATTCCACAGAGATGTTGTTATTGACTTATTGTGTTACCGTAAATATGGACACAATGAGGGAGATGAACCTAAGTTTACACAGCCAAAACTATATAAGGCTATAGCCAACCACCCTAACCCTAAGGATATCTACCTTAAGGAATTAATTGCTGATGGAACTGTTACAGCTGAAGAAGGAAAAGCCATTGACAAGGCTATTTATGATAATTTAGATGCTTCTTACAGTGATTCAAAGACAGAAGATAAAACTAAAGTTCGTAACTTTTTATCTGATGTTTGGGAAGGATACAGAACGGGAACTGCTGATGATTTTGAAGGAAATGAGAAAACGGGAGTTGACCTGAAAAACATTAATGAACTGGCGCTTAAGGTAGCTTCTTTACCTGAAGGCAATAATTACTTCAGGAAAATAAAAAAATTATTCAACGACAGGGTTAAAATGATTGAATCTGACCGCTTAGATTGGGGAATGGCCGAAACAATTGCCTATGCTTCGTTATTGGTCGAAAATCACCCTATCAGAATCAGTGGTCAGGATGTGGAAAGAGGTACTTTCTCTCACCGTCATGCTGTGGTTAAAACTGAAGATGATGAAAAAGAAATTATTCCTTTAAATCACCTTTCCGATAAACAGGCAGAATTTACAATATATAATTCCCTGCTATCGGAATACGCGGTTTTAGGATTTGAATATGGTTATTCATTAACCACTCCGGAAGCTTTAACCATTTGGGAAGCTCAATTTGGTGACTTCTACAATGGTGCACAAATTATGGTGGATCAGTTTATTACTTCAGGAGAAGATAAATGGAGAGTTCAAAGTGGTTTAACAATGCTGCTTCCTCACGGTTATGAAGGGCAGGGAGGAGAGCACTCCAGTGGTAGGATAGAACGTTTTTTACAATCAGCTGCCGACCTTAATGTCCAAATTTGTAATACAACAACACCGGCCAATCACTTCCACTTGCTGAGAAGACAGCTGAAGCGAGAATTTAGAAAACCTTTGATTGTTTTCTCTCCTAAGAACTTATTAAGACATCCTGAAGCTACTTCTAAACTGGAAGAACTTGCAAACGGACAATTCATGCCTGTTATTGATGATCCTTCAGCAGATGTAAAAGCAGTTGATACTATAGTAATGTGCTCCGGGAAATTTTACTATGAAATTAAAGAGCAGGCTAAACAGAGAAATATTAATAATGCTGCTGTAATAAGAATAGAACAATTGTATCCGTTACCGGAAAAACAACTGAATACTTTATTTGAGAAATACAGCAATGCAAAAAAGATTATTTGGGCACAGGAAGAACCTTATAATATGGGAGCAGCAACTTATATTTATATGACTATGCAAAGAGATGATATCAAAATTATCTCAAGAGCGGCCTCTTCTGCTCCGGCAACAGGTTCAAGCCAAACTCATAAGAAAAGACTTGAAGCACTTTATAATGCTTTATTTGAAGCAATAACAAAATAAACAGAATAAAAACTCTAATAATATAAAAAATGGGAGTATTAGAAATGAAAGTTCCTTCACCGGGAGAATCGATTTCAGAAGTAGAAATCGCGCAATGGTTAGTTGAAGATGGTGACTATGTTGAAAAAGACCAGGCCATAGCTGAGGTTGATTCAGATAAAGCGACCCTTGAACTTCCGGCTGAAGAAAGTGGTGTAATCACACTTAAAGCTGAAGAGGGAGATGCTGTAGCCGTGGGTGCGGTAGTCTGCCTGATTGATATGGATGCTCCTAAACCGGAAGGATTCGAATCTGCTGCAGATGCAGCGCCAGCTCCGGTTGAAGAACCTAAAGAAGCACCGAAAAAAGATCCTGTACCTAATCCTGCTCCTGTAGCACAAAAATCTGATTCATATGCCAGCGGTCACCCTTCTGTAAGTGCCAAAAAAATAATGGCTGAAAATAATATTTCTTCTGCTCAGGTTAACGGAACAGGAAAGGATGGCAGAATCACTAAACAAGATGTTATTGCTGCAATGGCAGGAGGTTTTTCTACTGATGCTGCACAAGGCTGGGGTGGATCGAGAGATACGGAAAGACAAAAAATGTCAATGATGCGAAGAAAAATCGCTGAAAGACTTGTATCTGTGAAAAATGATACGGCCATGTTAACAACATTCAATGAAGTTAATATGAAACCAATTATGGATATTCGTACCAAGTACAAAAAGTTTTTTGCAGAGCATCATGAAGTAAACCTTGGGTTTATGTCATTTTTTACCAAAGCGGTAACAGAAGCTTTAAACTTGTTTCCCGCTGTAAATGCTCAAATTGAAGGCAAAGAAATGATTACGCATAACTATGCGGATATTGGTATAGCCGTATCATCCCCAAAAGGATTGATGGTACCTGTTGTCAGAAATGCCGAACAAATGAGTTTAGCTGAAATTGAACGAGAAATTAAACGATTGGCTATAAGAGCACGAGACGGTAAAATTACACCAGATGAAATGACCGGAGGGACTTTTACAATTACTAACGGTGGTGTTTTTGGTTCAATGTTATCTACACCGATCATTAATCCTCCTCAATCTGCAATTTTAGGTATGCACAATATTGTGGAGCGACCAGTTGTAATAAACGGAGAGATTGTGATCAGACCAATTATGTATCTTGCACTTTCTTATGACCACAGAATTATTGATGGAAAAGAATCAGTAAGCTTCCTGGTGAAAGTAAAAGAAATGCTGGAGAATCCTGAAAAAATGCTATTCGGCTCTAAAGACCCAATACAGGTTTTACTTGGGCTGTAAATTGCTTTTTAAATATTTATTAAAAACCGGTACCTATGTATCGGTTTTTTTTATATTTGAGTAACTATAAACTTTAATGTACTATGAAAAATAAAATTATATTCGGGTTAGTATTATCAATTCTAATCACTTCTTGCTCAACTTCCAATGAAGTTGCCAGCAATAAGCTAATTCAAAAACGTAAATACAATAAAGGTTTCCATATTGAGATGGGCAACAAAGTATTTAAAAAACAAAAACACGATAAAGAAACAATTGAGACGATTGCTCAAAACCGTTCAGAAGAAAAAGTACCAGTTGCTAAGATTAGTACTGAACAACAGGAGGTTATTTCAGAAACTGTGGAAATTACAAGTGTTCCGGAAACTCAAAACGTGCATTTTTCAAAAGAAACCGAACGTTCTGAAGTTATAACAGTAGATAACGATAAAGTTGTAGAACAAAAAAGTACCCCGAATCAACCAAATATAAATCAAAACCTGAGTCAGTCAGAGAACATTGTTTCGTCTCCCAAAAAAACATTAAAGAAACAATTAAAATCTATCAAGAAAAATCGTCTGTCTGATAAAGCATCAAACAGTAATTCTGCAGATGACATGTTGATTTTACTAGTTATTTTATGTTTCATTATACCGTTTGTTGCGGTAGGTATTAAAACCGATTGGGACATTACTAAAGTTTTAATTTCATTGCTTTTATCAATCTTATTCTGGATACCAGGTGTAATCTACGCACTATTGGTTGTTCTGGACGTCATTTAGATGATCAGAAAAAATTAATTTTAAAAAGGGCGGTTATAAAAAATCGCCCTTTTTTTATTTTTTAATTCTTCCGGGATTATCACCTATAAATGCTTTCCAGGAACCGGATTTTGAAGAATTATGATTTCCCACCCCTCCCTGGAAATAATGACAAACAGCTGCTGCAAGTCCATCAGTTGAATCCAGGTACTTTGGCATGGCTTTCATTTCAAGCAAACGCATCAGCATTGCTGCTACCTGCTCTTTTGAAGCATTTCCATTCCCTGTAATGGACTGTTTAATCTTCTTTGGAGCGTACTCTTCAAAAGGAATATTTCGATTAAGTGCAGCGGCAATTGAAACGCCCTGTGCCCGTCCTAATTTTAACATGGACTGGACATTTTTACCAAAGAAAGGTGCTTCTATTGCCATTATATCGGGTTTATATTCCAAAATTAATTGGTCAACGCGATCAAAAATGCGTTTTAACTTATCCGGATGAAGTTTTATTTTATTGAGATGTATAACACCAAAACTGAGTAATTTGAGTTTTGAGCCCTGAACAGCAACAACACCGTATCCCATCACTGAAGTTCCCGGGTCTATCCCCAAAATAATCTGATCTTTGATTTTTTCCAATTTAAAGTAATTTTGGTTTCACTGTTTCAATTAACGTACCGGTATCCTGCGAAAAAAAAGCAGATGACTCGAAATCAAATTCCACCACTGCCAACATTCCGGTTGATAACAAAGTCGGTTCACCAGTATAAAAGGTTACCAATTGGGATATACCAAAGTTATGCCCTACAAATAACATATCTTCCCGCCAATCTAACTTTGTAATATGATTATGAATTGTATGGGCATCAGCCAGATATAATTCATCTTCATAAACAATATTATCCAATTTCAGGTATTTATTAATCCCCAAAGTTGTTAAAACAGTTCGTTTTGCAGAAGAAGACAATATGGATTTTATACCGGATTGATGAAGATACTTCCCCATTTTTTCAATTTGCTTAATTCCTTTTTTCGATAAGCCTCTATCTACATCATATTGATTCTCTGCTATTTCAACCGATTTTCCATGTCTTAAAATAAATAATTTCATAAAAACAATGAATTTCACCAACCCAAATATAACAAATAACGTTTGTAAACTTAGGATCCTCGAATTAGGTTTTTGGGTTATCCAATTTGAGGTGAATAAAACTACTTAATTGAAGGACACCGACTTTTCAATACTACTTATGGAAAGTCGGGTGTTTTTTCATATTTTTATGAATATGATTGACCGATCAATAATAGATTTAAGTAAAAAAAATGACCGGAAGGCACAAGAAAAACTCTATGAGTGGTGTTACGTTAAATTAATGCCCATGTGTGCCAGATATCATAAAAATGATGAAGATGCAAGACATGTTTTGAATATAAGTTTTGTGAAAATTTGTAAAAACCTTGATAAAATACAATCTGACGCCCCCTTTGAAGCCTGGGCCAGAAGGATAGTCAGAAATACAATAATAGACGAATTTAGAAAAACTAAAAACTATACACAATTAATTGAAACTAAAGAATTTGAAAGAGAATTGGAAGTTAAATCACCAAAAATAGAAAACTCTGTATGGAGTAAGCTGGAAACTGACTTATTAATGGGCATGTTAAAAAAACTCCCGGACGTATCCAGAAAAGTGTTTAACCTCTACGTCATAGACGGATATTCGCATAAAGAAATTGGACAGTTGTTATCCATTTCCGACGGCACCTCAAAATGGCACCTCTCAAATGCAAGGAAAAAATTACAATTAATGGTCATGGCACTACAGGATGCCGAAGATAAAAGAATGTGGTCTAATGGATAGTCGCTTTAAAAATATTGAATCGGAATTGAATTATCAGTTTTCTCCTGAGTTTATGGAGGATGCTTTTAATGCACTGGATCATTACGACCTTGACCAGGCCTTTATTGATGCTTCAAATGCCGAAAAAGCTAATTATTCCAGCCTTTACTGGAATAACTTTAAAGCTGCCGAAACCAGTCTGATGCAGGACATGACCTTTTCAGATGCTGCTTCAAACTATAGTGTTCCTTATGATAAATCATATTGGTACGAAGCTGAAAAAGCTTTAATTAACGAAGGATTACATTTTGAATATAAAGAAGAGTATTGGAATGAAGCTAAAGCGCTATTAGCTAAAGAAGACCGAAAAGCGTTTTTCTACAGATGGTCTGCTATCGCCTCAATTCTGATTTTAGCTGGCTTTGTTGGTCAGAGCTTGTATACAAACTATAACTCAGGGGTTCCTTCTGTTAATGACATTACGGAAAACACAGTTAATGGCAACAGGGTGATCGCAAGAACTCAACCGGTTTTCAACCTGTCTGCACTTTCTCAAAATAGTCAATTAGCGAACGTTAATGAAAATATTACATCATTACCTTCCAATCCTACACCTCCTGTTATCAATAATGGTCAGCAACCATCAAACAGCCTGTCAGGAAATCAAACACCAGGTGTAAGCCCTCGACAGGTTACCAGCTTAAACAACAGTTCGGAAACTATTGAAAATATTCCTTTGAGAGAAGTTATACCAAATAAGAGAAGAATTACAGAATTAATTGAAGCTATTAAGCTACCATTATTTCCTATAATACAAAATGAAAGGCCTTTAATTGCATTAAATGAAGTGAGTGTGCCAGTTGATACTTATATTCCAAGAAATAGTTATCAAATCGCACTACATGGCCAAACAGGCTTCGGTAACTCCGTCAATTCCGATCTTAATCTTGGTAACAGAAATGCACTAAACATAGAGTTTACTGTGATACCAAAAAAGCTAAGATTCCTTTCATTCGGGGTGTCATCTGGTATTATACATGAAAGTCTGGAAGGTTTTGAAGCAGGTGAGAGTTTTTCACGATACGATATTTCCGGTAAGGTAGACCATTCGGGATATCAATATACCTATGATGCTTTGATTAAATTCAGTTCAACATTAAATGCAGGTTTCGCCCTCAACCAAAAGAATAAAATTAATGTGATGCTTGGATATGAAAAATATCTCACCTCAAAAATAAAACTACGTGAGTACTTTGGAGATGTTATTAAAGAGCAGCCGGAACAATGGGGTGTCAATGATGTGTTTAATGTTAATGACTTTAATTTAAGACTTGGGTATGAACGACAACTAAGCCCTATGCTGTCATTAACACTGGAATCAAAAATTGGCTTAAGAACAAAAGTTAACCAATACTATTTCAGTGAGCTGAACAATAACAGAGATATGACTGCTCTGATAGGTTTAAAGTATAAAATTTTTAGATATTGATGAAAAAGATAATTTTACTACATATCATATTGATTTCAGCTTTGTCCTGTAAAAAAATTGAGTCCAATCTTGAGGGAAATAAAAGTAATGATCCCATATATTTAGTTGGAGGAGATATAAACGGCGCCCCTTTTAATTTAATTGTAAACGATACCAACATTGTTGTTGACCAAGGTACCAAGATGATGAATGGTATTAAAACTTATTATTCTGAAATTAGTAACAGTACCGACAATGAATCGATAAAAATTCTTTTTGCTCCGGCAGAAAGGCCTTCACAAAAAATTGCTGACTATGATACAGATGATCAGTATTTGTCATTCCTTGTTCACGAAACAAAATGCTTCAAATTTAATTTTATACATGATGCATCACTGAATAGTTCTTTTTCTTACTATGATTCCAATAATCAATTGATCAATAGTAATGAAATTTCATTTGATGAATATGGTTTATACCCTGTTTCATATAAAATCAACGGTGTTAGTACCGAAACCTATTCCACAGTAATTAATAATGGCTTTGAAGGAAAAGATCTCGATCCTGACTTTAGCCTTGTTGAAGGTACGGTTGATGACCTTGAGGTGCTTGCTGACAACACGGATCATAAACACGATTGGTACCTCAACGGTAACCATATCAGCTCAGCCAGCTACCATGTTTTCAATGAGGAGAACGGGATTTTTACTATGAGACATGTCATTACTGATGAACATGGTAATTCTATGGAAAAAACAAAGCTTTTCAGTTTGACCTCTCACGTTTTTGATTGGATACTTGATATTGAATATTGTCAAAACAACCAGGAAGTGACTAATTTCGATAAAATAATTGTTGAATATGAAAAAGACGGTGAGTTGTACAGTTCTGCTTATACCAAAGACAATTTAAGTCATGAAATATTGATGACCAATTTAGAATATTTTACCGAAGGAGGCGCCATTGCAGTGAAAGCCACACTTAATTTTAATTGTCGTCTGGCTAACTCAACTCAGTCAAAATATTTAGATTTGTCTAACATCAAGGGCACTTTTAAATATCACCTGTAATGAAAAAATTATTATCCTTTTTATTTATTGCACAATTAAGCAGTAGTTTTGGTCAAATCACCATTAATTCTTCAGACTTTATTTCAGGAGAAGACACGGTAATGATTACCAGCGTTAACGATTTTCAAAACATTGATTATACAACCACTGGTGCCAATTCAGTTTGGGATTTTTCTAATGTTGTAATCGATACACAACAGATCGATTCTTTTTTTAACATGAGTACGGCAGGAATTACTTACCAACTGATATTTAATAATTTCCTGAACCCGGACTATGATGCCTCGTATTATAAAAAAGAAGATGACTCTTTTTTACCCACTACTCTGCCACTTTCAATTAGCAATCCTGTTTCATTTTACAAACTTTCTTCCGATAAACTGGAACGTGTAGGGTATGGTGCAGACTTAAGTGGCAATTCTCTTCCGGTTCCTGCAGATACTATTGATGAAATATACAGACTGCCTATGACATTTCAGGATGCCTGGAACTCCAATTCCTATATTTATCTTGACATTAACCCTATATTTAATGCTCAATTTAAAAGACACCAAAGCAGGGTAGCTGAGGTTGATGGTTATGGTACAATCACTACTCCATTTGGTACTTTTGATGCCATCAGAGTAAAATCCACACTTAGTTTTACAGATTCTATAAACATTGATTTATTCAACACCGGAGGAACCTGGAATGCCATTCCCTCAAATGATATAGTTGAATACAGATGGTGGGCTAAAAACAGTAAAGTTCCGGTATTCAGTATCAATACTTCACTTTCTCTCATTGGTGAGACTGTAACATCTGTCGAATACAGAGATGATGAAATTAACTTTGCGTCTGTTATGGATCAGCCATTGTTCACCACAACTCTCTATCCTAACCCTGCCAGTAATTTCATTCATATTAACTCAAACTTTGACAATATGGCTGTTCAATGCTTTTCAAGTACAGGATCACTGGTTTATAATAACGAAACTCAAACCGGTTCATTTCTGATCAATTCAGAGGCATGGGAAAGTGGTATATACTTCATCAACCTGACGATTGATAATAAAACAGAGGTTCATAAAATAATTATCCGGTAATTATCCTAAATTTGCACCAAAGCAAACCACTTTGTCGCTTCATTTAATTGAAGAGGAAAGTCTGAGCAGCAAAGAGTACCATACTTCCTAACGGGAAGGGTTCGATTTTTCGAATACAGAAAGTGCCACAGAAAATAAACTACCCCTTTTGGGGAAAAGGTGAAAAGGCGAGGTAAGAGCTCACCGTTCTTAAGGTGACTTAAGAAGCAAGGTAAACCTTATGGGCTGAAACATCATGTATACCAGGGCATAAAGCTTACTCGGCTGATCCTGGAGGGTAGATGGATTGATTCTGAGGGTGACCTTAGAACTAGATAAATGACAAAGAATTTTATTCGTTAAAATTACAGAACTCGGCTTATCGGTTTGCTTTTTCTTTTCTTATCTTTGCATTCCAGCTTAAATACAGGGCAAATAATGACAAATTCCAATAAATCCAAACCAAATAAAAAAGTTGTCGAGCTAATTAAACAACTTGAAAGTGAGGAAGCAAAACAAGTAATTAAAGCCATTAACGGTTTAAAGGTACATGGTAACGAAACCGCTATTGAGCCATTAATCAAATTGCACACGAATACAAAAAATAATGCGGTTAAAGCTGAGATTGAAACATTGCTTAACTCCATAAAATCAACAAAAGCTGTTGAAGAGGTAATTAATTGTTTAACTGATGATGAATATAAGAACTCTCATCAGGCAATTTTGAGTTCAATTTGGAATTCAAATCTGGATTATTCACTTTATCTTGATGAAATTGTTGCAGCTGCCATTGAGGGTGATATGATGCATGCCATGGAATGTTTAACCATTTTCGAAAATCTGGAAGGTGAGATGACTGAAGAAAAAATTCTTAATCCACTACTTAGTTTAAATCAGTTTTTGAACGATAACAGTGGGAGTGATGACCCGAAATACACCTTATTATTGGAAGTAGCTCAAATCCTGCAAAACATTAATAACTCCCTGTAAAATGGCCAAAAATAAACTGAAGCATTTTGCCGACATGAAAACAATGGACTTTGTTTTTGAGCCTGATATGGAAACCATAAAACAAGGAAATTTTCAGCTTAAAGGGAAATGGCACTCTGATTTTTTTAAGAATGAACATCCAATAATAGTGGAGCTGGGCTGCGGAAAGGGAGAGTATTCGGTTGACCTTGGCAAAAAATATCCGGAAAATAATTATATCGGAATTGATATTAAAGGTGCAAGAATATGGTATGGCGCTGATGATGTACGAAAAAACGATCTGCCTAATATTGCATTTGTCCGTACAAAAGTTGATTTTTTAACCGAGATATTTGATGAAAATGAAATTGATGAGATTTGGCTAACTTTTTCTGACCCTCAAAAAGAGAAACCACGAAAAAGGTTAACTGCTGAGCTATTCATTGAGCGATACAGAAAAGTCTTAAAACCAGGCGGTATCATTCATCTTAAAACTGATAGTGACATTTTGTTTGAATTCACATTGGAAGAAATAGAAAAACACAACTATAATTTATTACAACATTCCTGGGATGTTTATGGAGATTTAATCTCTCAGGTTTCAGAGGAAGAGCAGGCCGTTTTAAATATTAAAACAAATTACGAACGCATTTTTTCTGAAAAGGGATTCAAAATAAAATATTGTCGTTTTCAAATTCATTAATTATGAAAGACCAGTCGAATTTTTATCAGGATGTATTTGAATTAGTGACACTCATTCCAAAAGGCAGGGTTACATCCTATGGTACAATAGCAAATTATTTGGGAGCTAAGAGATCCAGCAGATTGGTTGGATGGGCAATGAATATTTCACATAAACAAGAAGTAGATATTCCGGCACACAGAGTAGTAAACCGAAATGGGCTTTTAACAGGAAAAATGCATTTTGAAACGCCAACAACAATGGAAGAAAGACTAAGAGCAGAAGGTATTGAAGTAGTTGACGATCAAATTCAAAATTTTAAATCTGTTTTCTGGGACCCTTTTGTTGAATTGGGTTAACACTTAAATATCAATTCTGATAACCACTTTTGTTCCTGAAGAATTTCCATTGGTATCCGTTAAATCAATAATTTCAAAAGCAGGTTTAGAATGATTTGAATTCAGGTTAGCTAAACGTTCCTGAGTGACCTGAAGAGCGGTAGATTTATGATAATTTTCCTTTTGGGCCAAATTTTGTCGTGCCTCAACCCTTCCAACACCATTATCTTCAATTTCACAAACCAGTTGTTCTTCTCCCTCAAGGTAAAAATTCAACTTTATTAATCCTTCATGCCTAATATTCTTAAATCCGTGTATGATCGAATTTTCAATAAACGGTTGTATCATTAATGGCGGTAATATTGCCTCGTTGGTATCAATTTTATCATCTGTACTTACTTCCAGTTCAAACTGCATGTTTGTTGTTAATCTTTCCAACTGAATGTAATTCCTAATGGTATCAATTTCATCATCAATTGAAATCATTTTTTCTCTGGAGTTTTCCAAAACCTGGCGCATTAGTTTAGAAAATTTTGATAACGCATATCTCGCTTTTCCGGAGTCATTTAAAATAATGAGGTTATGAATAGAATTAAGAACATTAAATATGAAATGTGGGTTCATTTGTAATCTCAATGCCTTCTGCTCCAGCTCTAAAATAGATTTCTCAATTTCTATCTTTTCAATTATTTCCGCATTTCTTTTTTTGTTTCTTCGGTAGAAAAAGAAAAATATACTTAATACGATCAAAGAAATTGCCGAAATATAAGCAGACTTAAACCAGGTTCTTTCCCAATAGGGCGCTTCTATTTTAAATGAAAATTTAAGCGGACTCATATTCCAGCTGTCATCTATCGAAGCTTTAACCATAAATGTGTACTCCCCTGGGTTTAGATTAGAATAAGTAGCCAGATCGTTTTCAAGTGGAGGACCCCACTCCTCCTCTGCCCCTGCCAATCTCCATCTATACCTCACCCTGTTTTGATAGGTATAGTGAATGGCGTTCATTTTAAAACCAATATGATTTGAAGAATAAGGCAGGATAATAGTATCATTATTTAAAAAAGCATCCTTATAATCTGTCTCTAAAATGGATTGATAGAACAGCTGAACATCATCAAAACAAAAAAACGGAGCCTGATATTGTGAGGTATCTATAACATTGGCATTATTATAAACAAAAAGACCATTAGTGGTTCCAAACCAAAGGTTACCTGCTCTATCCTTATACGAAGCATTGATATTAGTTTCCACTCCTTCGAAGCCGTCATCATAACCATAATGATGAAAATTAACCGTATTCAGGTTTAATTGTGTAAGCCCTTTCTCGGTACCTACCCATAAAAATGGAAAATCAGGGGTTAACTGATAAATATTATTTGAATTCAATCCATTTGACTGATTAATCCAACTCTTAGATGTACTATCATTATCCATAAAACGAATTCCCAATAATCCCACATCAACTCCGCCACACCAAATCATGGAATCAAAATCAATTATTGTTCTGAAAGCATTACCACTTTCCAGGTAAGTCACCCGGTTATTTTTTATAAATCCCACACCTTTATCTGAGGCAAAATACAATCGTTTATATGAGCTGTTCCACTTAATATCATTGATTCTTCCTGTAACGGTGTCAGTTTTAACTTTTCTGAACTGGATTGTCTCTCCCTTACGGTCATACCCCCCGGTTGAATAAATGCCTCCTGTAGTTGCAATGTAAACCCTTGACCTTCTTTTGTCCTCACTAAACGATTTAACCCAGGTATTTGACAAAGCCGTTTTTGTTTTAAAAAGATAGACAGTATCCTTTAAACTTTGTGCCGGAATCAAGCCTATCCCACTCCCCTCGGTTCCCAGCCAAATATTTTGCCTTGCATCTTCAAAAATTACTTTTGTTTTAACCGAAGCAAAACCATACTCTTCGTCAAACAATATTGTTGATGTATCGTTAACTCTTACTACTCCCAATCCCTGTGTCCCCACCCAGAGGTTTTGCTTACTGTCTTTTAGTACCGAGTAGATATAATTATTATTCAACCCGTTGGATTTATTGTATTTCAGGAAAGGGGAATTATTAAAAATAGAAACTCCACCTCCACTTGTACCTAACCATTTATTTCCCCATTTATCTTTTACTATACATTTTACATTGTCGTTTGACAGACCATTATCTACCCTGAAATTCTCCAGTTTCCCGGTTTTGTTATTGTAAACAAAAACACCGTTATTCATTGTGGCAATCCACAAATCATGTTCAGTACTTAACAAATCCAGAATAATCATTGATCTAAGCTCTGAAAACGCTGATGGTGTATTAATTTTTGATTGTTTATCATAAAACTTCAATCCTGCACCATAAGTACCAATTAACCAGCCGGAATCATATTCAATAGCCTTAGTTACAAAGTCTGTTTTTAAGCCCCTGGCTTTATTAATTTTATTAATTGGATTGGTATACTGAAGAATTCCTTTTGTTGTACATAGCCACATTTTACTACTATCCTCAATAAAAAATGACTGGATATTATCTGAAGTAAATTGCCTGTCTTTTACAAGCTCATCACCTTCAATAAAGAAAAGTCCACCGGTTGTTGCCAACCAAACTTTATTTTCATAATAAATAATGTCCTGAATGGCAATTGCAGGATTTTTAAAATGATAATTTTTAATAATGGTTCTGGATTCTGAGGCAATGGAAAGTCCTCCCTTACAGCCAATGTATATTTTATCCTCAATAAGCTTAATCGTATATATTCTATTCGATATTAAGCTATCCTGTTTGGTAAAATAGGCTATTTTAGCACCGTCATACACTGCTATTCCACCACCCTGTGTACCTATCCAGGCCACCTGATGACTATCAAAACATATAGTATACGCCTGAGATTGTGGCAACCCGTTTTGGTTGTTCAGATATTCAAAATTATAAACCTGTCCCCAAGACGTACCGCAATATAACAAGAAAATAAGCCAAAGATTTCTTATACCGAACATCTTCGCTAATGTACACATTTTACTTATAAATAAGTGCTGAGCAATAAGCCTGAATGCCTTCTCCGGTTCCGATATATCCCATTTTTTCTCCTCGGGTTGCCTTTATAGATACGGCATCATTTTCTACTTCTAAAATTTCGGCAATAATGGTTTGCATTTCAGGAATATGTGGATTAACTTTTGGGTTTTCAAGCAAAACCGTTGAGTCAATATTTCCTATTTTATAACCTTTTGATTTGACCAACTGAAAGGATTCTCTTAATAAAATTTTACTGTCAATTCCTTTGTATTTTGGATCGGTATCAGAAAAATGATACCCTATATCTCTAAGACAGGCCGCTCCTAAAATAGCATCACAGATCGCATGTAAAAGCACATCTGCATCTGAATGGCCAACTGCCCCAAATTCCGACTCAAACTTAACGCCTCCAATAAATAACGGGTACCCTGTTTTTAATTGATGGATATCGACTCCGAAACCTGTTCTAAAATTCATTTTTATAGGTCACCAGACCGGCTTGTATTATTATTGTCGCCAAATCTGAAGCTTAAAGAAAACCTGATGGTATTTGCTAAAGGATTATTTTGCGTTACAGAAACAAGATAAGATAAATCCAATCCGAAAGAATAGGCCTTTAAACCAGCCCCAAATGTCACATACTTTCTGTTACCTTTTGTTGCACTTTCATGGAAATAACCTGCTCTGAAAGCCAGAATGTCGCTGTACCAATACTCGATACCCCCACCTATATTAATCTCTCTTAATTCTTCTTTAAAACGACTCCCTTTTTCTACCTGATATTCTCCGTTTTCATCTTCATAATATAAGCCTGGAGCATCATAAAATGATTGTAACATTCCTGCCACAACACCAACATTATTATTTTTACCTGAAATAATATCATCCGGATCATCAGGGTTTCTAAATGGAAGTGTAGGTACTAAAAGCTTATTAAAATCTAATGTAGCTGTTAATGAATTATACTCATCAAAGTTTACCTTTAAACCAGATCCTAATTTTAAATTAGTTGGTAAAAAGTCTCTTTGGTTCTCATCAGTATACGACATTTTGTTTCCAATATTAGAAATACTGGCTCCAAATGATAAAACAGATCTGTAAGCTCCTAAATCAATGTCAGGATTTCTGTAAGTAAATGATAAATCAGTCGCACCAGCAATTCCTGCCTTTGAAGTATTTGACCCATTTGAAATACCTCCTGTTAAATTAGAATAAACAAACTTGGCATTAATACCAACCGCCATATAATCAGTTAATTTTAAAGCATACCCTCCTAAAACCTCATACTCGTTCGGATTAAATTCAGAAGTCGGTGTTCCGGTTAAATCAGTAAAAGAAATATTTCCTAAAGAAAAATATCTTAACGATCCACCAATAACATGTTTATTGTTCAGCTTTTTATATCCGGCAAGGTAAGATAGTTTTATATCGTCAACTAATCCCCTTAACCAAGGTGAGTACGAAGCAGAAATTTCAGCGCTCTGCTTAGAGAAAACTAATTTCGAAGTATTCCAGTGAAATGAATTGGCATCTGCACTGGTTGCAATCCCTGCATCCCCCATTCCACCTGCTCTTGAATCAGGAGCAATGATCAGAAACGGAACTGCCGTTGTAATGGTATTTAATTGAAATATTTTGTCTTTGTTAGTATTTTGAGACCATACCAGATGACTCATCATTAATACCGTAAAGGCTAATAATAGGTTTTTTTTCATGTCTTGGTTAATAAGGACTGCACAAATATACGCAAAATTGATTTTTATATTGTACAGATTTTGCAAAATTACTGGAATCTCAAATTTTTCAGACCTTCTTTAATTCCTGTTTCAACTATGAATTAATATAGGTCAACACCCTTTTGACATTATTTTGCCCCTACTACCACTCCTTTAACAACTTACAGGAAACTACTGGTATAACATACTTTCATGATAAGTACCTAAATCAGATATCTCCGGATTTAGATGTACTTTTGTTGTCAAACCTAAAACTCAAAGAAAACCTGACAGTATTAGACAGGGGATTACTCTGATTTGCAGTTGAAACTAAATATGATAAATCTAACCCAAAGGAATAAGCTTTCAAACCGGCACCAAAAGTAAGATATTGACGGTTTCCTTTACTTGCACTTTCATGGAAATAACCTGCTCTAAAGGCTAATATATCACTATACCAATATTCGATACCTCCTCCAATATTAATCTCTCTCAATTCTTCTTTTAAACGACTCCCTTTTTCTACCTGATAGTCCCCATTTTCATCCTGATAATAAAGACCTGGCGCATCATAAAATGACTGTAGCATTCCGGTTACCACACCAACATCATTGTTCCGGCCTGAAATAATATCATCAGGATCATCAGGATTTCTGAATGGCAATGTTGGTACTAGTAATTTATTAAAATCAATAGTCCCTCCAAGAGAATTATATTCATCAAAGTTCACTTTAAAACCGGTTCCTAATTTTAAATTAGCAGGTAAAAAATCCCTTTGATTTTCATCCGTATACGATACTTTATTACCAATATTTGAAATATTTGCTCCGAAAGATAAAACAGATCGATAAGCTCCTACAGAAATGTCAGGATTAACATATGAAAAAGATAAATCCGTTGCTCCGGCAATTCCAACGTTGGACGTATTTGAACCATTGGAAACACCTCCGGTCAAATTAGAATAAACAAACTTTGCATTGATTCCCACAGCCATATAATCTGATAACCTTAAGGCATAGCCTCCTAAAACCTCATATTCATTTGGATTAAATTCACTGGTAGGTGTTCCTGTTATATCAGTAAAAGAAATATTTCCAAGAGAAAAGTACCTAAGTGAACCACCAAAAACGTGTCTGTCATTTAGCTTTTTATATCCAGCCAGATAGGATACCTGAATATCACCAACCAAATTTCTAAGCCATGGAGAATAAGAAGCTGATAGCTCCACAGTTTGCTTTGAAAATATCAATTTTGATGTATTCCAATGAAATGAATTTGCGTCTGCACTTGTTGCAACACCTGCATCTCCCATTCCTCCTGCCCTCGGGTCGGGTGCAATAATTAAAAAAGGAACAGCAGTTGTTATAGTATTAAGGGGAGGGATCTTGTCATCACTTGCACCTTGTGCCCATGCACACTGCCCTAAAAATAACATTACAACTATAAATAAAAGATTTTTGCTCATGTCTGGGTTTTAATAAGAAATACTTTGCTCCTTATATACGCAGATAGAACAGCTTTATTGTGGTAGTCTCAGTTAATTCTACAGAATTACCAGTTTTTCCAGTTTTTCTGCCTTTTCACCAGTATCAGTTTCAATCGATAAACGGTAAACATAAACACCCTTACCTAACTTATCACCAAAATCATCTCTTCCATCCCAGGCAATACCCTCTGTTCTGAATCCCGAACTGTTGATGTTTTCAAAAATTGTTCTCACTAATTTTCCTGAAACTGTAAAAATCTCAATTTTTGTTTCCAGACTATTGCATACCTGATTATGCTCAAAATAAAACTCCGTTCGGGTAGTAAAAGGATTCGGGTAATTCAACAGATGGCTAATCGCAACCTCTTCCTTACCTCTTACTTCAAAATTCAGCGTCATTTCGGATGAATTATTATTAACATCCCAGACTTTAAAGGTAGCAGTATGAGTCCCTTCCTCCAGATTTAATAATTGGTAATTAATTTCACCACTTTGATAAGTATTAAGGTCAGCCTCATAAAAATTATTTAAAATAATCGGAGAGGCCGTTTGTCCGTCAATAATTAAGGTGATATCATGACCGATACCGTTTCCGGTGGTATTAATACCATTTTCATCCGAAACTTTTGCAATAAAAGTTGGACTCTCATCAGTTATTCCACCATCAGCAAAATTAACGTCATTCATGAAAAGTTCGATCTCAGGACCTACATTATCATTAATACCATTAGGGTCAATTCCTCCAATAATAATGCTATTATCGTGTCCTAACTTCTGACTGGTTCCGTTTTCGGCATAATAACTTAATTTACCATTACCGTACTCATAATTGATATCTTTAGGTACAATAAATGAAAATGAAAATTTACCGTTAGTTACTGTTGATTTTCCTTTGTACAAAACACTGGTTCTATCCTCAAATCCAATTTCAGGTGACTGCGAATCCTGACTCAAAGTCACTCTGGAAATAGCCTTATCGTACACTGTTGGATACGCCACACCGTTAAAACTACTCATCAGATTCCCATTTACATCTTTTACTTCTGCTTCAATTGTTACCTTACTCAATGCTCTCAATGTATCAATCACACCACCTATCTCAACACCATTTATGGTTTTTGATTCTATGTTAGGGTTTGGTCTTCCCAGTATCAATGCCGGATCTCCTAAAAGGGTAAAGTTTCTGTAATTATTGTCACCTCCCGAAGTCATATTTTTTGACCTGCGCATAATTTCTCCTAAAGTTAAATTCACATTATCCTCCTCTACATATAAATTACTATATAAATTCCTGATCAAAAAACTATTGGTAGTGATGTACACTAATCTGGTAGTCGTCAATAAGCCCATTGCGCCCCCGTAAGGTAAAGTCAACATTAATTCTCCTGCTGACACCCTTTCAGGATCATCAAAACGACTAAATTCGCAGGTAGCTGAAACAAACAATGGTAATTTATGCACATTGGTCCAGGATTTCATCATTGGAATTGACAAAATACGCTCAGCAGCTAATCCTGTTTCACCACCATGTCCAACATAATTTGTCACCAATGCCCCGGTATTAATCATTTGGTTAATGGCATTCTCTACCTCAGGATATCTTTGACCTGAAGAAGTGGCTTCCTGTTGAAAAGCATCAAGGTATATTTTTATAGTATTAATGGCCGGGTACTTGGACTCTATCGTATCACTTAAACTTTCACAGTCAAATACAAATGCACCACTGTTTTCATCATCTGCAATCAACAGACTTCTGGTTCTCCAATCGCCCAATGTGCTGGCAAAACCATTATCATCACATGCTACTCCTGAAGCATTGCTGTATAGTGTGGAGCCATAATTCATATAGTGTTCAATTTTGTCAACTACTCCTTTAGCCTCATTTGGTGTATGTACCGGCAAACGTCCCACTCCAATATCCAATAAGTCATTTTTGCTCATGGCTTCATCATCATCCAGCAGTCCAAAAAAGTCATCTGATGTAAAAGAATCAGTTAATGATAGTATACCGTTATTTTTTGTTGGTCCGGGGTTTTGATAAGTTGGCAATAAATTGGTAGCCGACCCTTTCGGTAATTTATTCAATGCATCATAAGTACCATCACCAAATAATAATAACGACTTAAGTTGCTCATTCGGATTTGTACTACCTCTTTCATAAAACATTTTTGCAAACCATCTGATTGAAACAGGATCGGCCGCTCCACCTGAAAACTCATTATAAACATCCTGAATATCCACTACGTGAACCGACAAGCCATTTGCTCTGTGAAGATTCGCTAAACGATCCGCCTGCTCTGTTAAAGTATGATGTTTAATAATTAAATAATCTACCTGCGGTAATCCATGTAAATTCTGGTTTTCTACTTTTCTGACAAAAGTTGGTGTATAGGCCTGTGTATTCGAAAAAACCATAAATGTCTTCAGGGTATCAGTACCTTGTTTAAAGTTAAGAGTCCCACTACCATTTGTATTAATTCTTGTTGCATTAGAAGCATCAGTAACTTCCCATACCAAAGTTGATGATAAAGTATTTGTTGCGGTAAAATTTGTCACATTTCCGGTTCCAACAGAATTCCAGTCTCTTACCCTTATTTGTTCATTTGAATTAGTAATAACCCTTCTGTAGTTTAGTTGAATATAGTCTAACCATCCAACTGTAGAAGGGTTAGACTTCACAAACTCTAGCTCTACATTAGCAGCCTGAGAAGCATGATTGAAAGTAAATTCACCAAAATTCAAAACACCTCTGGTGTATGATCCCAGTGTAAGAACACCATCAATTTCACCGACAGGTTGGTCATTCACACTTACTTTAAATAACCTGGTTCCGGAGGGCGCATTGGTAGCCACACCAACTTTTAATACAGCCGGATCTGAAGTGATATTTTTAGATGACAGATTAAATGCCTGTATATCTGTGATATCAAATTCTTCACCTACCCATACACTTCCCGAGTGTAACAAATTTTCTTTGTTATTTTCGTAAAAAGAAACCTCGTTAAAAGTATTCGATTGATGTGTCGCAGGATCGTCAATATCGTTAATTGTTTGGACTCTCTTGGCCGGCTTTGAGGCATCAACACACAAATAGTAATACGACAAAGAATCATATCTGTTTGCTGAATAGTCAAACCCTTCACCAATAGCTGTAGTTTCAATAGTAGGACCGGTTGCATAAAACAGAATATAATCACTGCCATCAAAACTATTATCACTCTCTCCTTCTATATGAATTGCATTTTTTAGAAGATCATCCGGTCTGTAATGCGAGTTAACAACAGGTAATTCCGTGAAATGATTGCCATAGATATTAATATGCTTAGGATTTAAACCATTTGTAGTCACTCCAATATCTTCCAAAAACGATTTGTCAATTTTATAAACCCCGGACCTGCTTACTCCAATTTTATACCATTCACCTGTTTTAAAAACTGACTCTTCTGCAAAAACATGTTCGCGATCCTGTCCACTTAGATCATTGGAATAATTGACTTTTATTTTTATACGTTTAACCTTAGCAACCTTGCCATTAACATCAATTAATGGTAAAAAAGAGGTAACCATGTAATTTCTTCCCCTCGATTCTCTGAAGGTCACCTGTAAATCCTGTACCTTACTGATATTTAACCCTGAAAATATACTTTGATAAATCGTGTTTTCGTACTCAACATCAACTACTTCATACTCAAAGTTTTTCTTTCCTCTAAGATTAATATCTATTGTTTTACTTGCATTAATTGCCTTGTCTACCCTCTGATACTCGCATTGATTACATAATCCATAATCGGAATCCCAATCAATATTAATTTCAATGTTTTTAGTTTGGGCATTTAATTTTCCACCTGCAAAAAGAATAAGTATGATACCTAAAAAGTGCTTTATTCCCTGATTCATTTTCATTAAAAAGTAGTTAATATATTTTAAAAAACGGACAAAAATAATTATTATTGCAGCTTTGTTCAATTATCAAAAATAGTAAATTGTAACCAAGTGGCACAGTCTGCGTATGACAAAGGTAAATTTTAATATAGGATGAAATTCGGATTTATTATTTTATTTTGCAGTGTCTTCACAGCAATATTCAATGCCAGCCCGGTTTTTGGGCAGGATCCTGAATTTACCCAATTCTATGCTAATCCCATTTACTTAAATCCGGCTATGGCCGGTTCTGAAAATTGCCCTCGTTTTGCAATGAATCACCGAAACCAGTGGCCATCACTGACCGGTGCATATGTTACTAATAGCTTTTCGTACGATCAATATATCAGCTCAATTAATGGTGGTATTGCCGTAATGGTCACTAACGATATGGCTGGAAATAACACTTTAAACTGGTCAACATTAAATGCTGCTTATTCCTATCACTGGAAAGTATCCAGAAAATTTTCTTTTCTGATGGGGCTTCAGGGAGCCTGGAATCAAAAATTTATTGACTGGGATAAATTAACATTTGGTGACCAGATAGACCCTCGACGAGGCTTTGTATATAAGACTGGTGACACCCGTAGAGGAAATATCCTGAATAATAACTGGGGAACCAGAGGTTTCTTTGATGTTTCAGCTGGTTTAGTAGGGTATTCAAAAAACTTTTATTTTGGTTTTGCTGCCAAACATTTAAATCGGCCGGATGAGTCTTTGTTATTAGGAAGAGCCAGAATGCCTATACGATATACACTGCATGCCGGTACTAAAATCAATATTATTAAAAAAAATCAGTTCGAACATTTAGCTTCAATCTCTCCTAATGTGTTATACACTTATCAGGATGGATTTATGCAACTTAATTTAGGACTTTATTATAAATACTCCATTTTTACATTAGGTACCTGGTGGCGTGAAGGAGATGCTTTTATTTTAACAGGTGGAATTGAACTGGATCAATTTAATTTTGGTTATAGTTATGATATTACAACCTCAACTTTAACCAATGCAAGTGGTGGTTCACATGAGCTTTCACTGGTGTATGTAGTGAATTGTAAAAAGAAAACAAAAAGGTTTAGGACGATATCATGTCCGTCTTTTTGATTATGTTTGTAACGATTAGGAATATTTGTATTATACAGTAAATTTTAATTGTATAATTAAATTTAGATAATTATGAAGAATTATAAGATTTTATTAGTACTAACAATGGCAATTGCGGTTGTTTCCTGTACTCAGGAAAGATCAACAACAACGAATTGGAGATTGAATGACCCAAAATCGGGTGGTTTCCAAAAGGTGCCATATGTTGATCAGGAAACTGGTCCTGGATTGATCTTAGTTGAGGGAGGAACGTTTACAATGGGACGTTCAGAGCAAGATGTGACCTATGAGTGGAATAATACACCAAGAAGGGTTTCTGTTTCTTCATTCTATATCGATCAATTTGAGGTAACAAACTTTAACTGGTTAGAGTACCTTTTCTGGATCAGAAGAACATATGCTGAATATCCAATGATATACAAAAATGCACTTCCTGATACAAACTGCTGGAGATCACCATTAGGGTATAATGAGCCTTATGTAGAATACTACCTGAGACACCCATCTTATGCTAACTATCCGGTTGTTGGTGTATCTTGGAATCAGGCTAATGATTTTTGTAAATGGAGAACTGACAGGGTAAATGAATATATCCTGATCAGAGAGGGTGTATTAACTAAAAACCCAGATCAGGCTGGTGAACCATTTACTACTGAATCGTACTTAGCGAATCAATATGATCCGGGAGACGGAAAAATGATAAAAGTAGTTGATTTAAGCCCGGACCAAGGATGGTCAGGTAGAAAAAAAGACCTTGGAGACAGAATTGTAAGAATGGAAGATGGTATACTTTTACCTCGTTACCGACTACCAACTGAAGCTGAGTGGGAATTTGCTTACTACGGTTTAATCGGGTCAATGACAAACCCTGAAGATCCGGGAGTAATTGAAAATAAAAGAACCTATCCTTGGACTGGACACTGGGTAAGACAAGAAGACGAAGAATTCCAAGGGGATATCAGAGCTAACTTTATCAGAGGAAGAGGAGATTATATGGGAGCTGCCGGAGCATTGAATGATGCTGGTGATATTACAGTTCCTGTTGACTCATACTGGCCAAACGATTACGGTTTATATCACATGGCCGGAAACGTTTCTGAATGGGTAATGGATGTTTACAGACCATTATCAAGTGAAGACTTTGATGAGTTCAGACCATTTAGAGGAAATGTATTTAAAACAAAAGTTTTAGGTAATGATGGTGTAATTGTTGATAAAAACATGCAGGTTTTATATGATGTTCACGGTTTAAAGGAATTCTTACACGAATTTGAGAGAATTCGTTTCCAAAGAGTTTCTGCAAGAGATTACATGCCTTTAAAGAGCGACTCTTCAATGAACAAAGGAACCAGAATGTATTATAAATCTAAAAATGATATCACATACAATTCAGGAAAACCTTCAACTGTATTCTTATCTTCTGGAGGAGTTGATACTTTAGGACAATTCAAATCAGGTATGTATTCTGATGAAGTATTGATTCTTAAAGAATTAAACAGAATTGTTGACAGAGCAATAGATAAACAAAATGATCAGTTTACTATTGAAGCTTCAGAGATTATTCAAACTGAAATATTTGATGGTATATTTGAAGGTGTTAGTGATGAATTACCACCTGAAGCATTAATCAGAGCGGATGAGTTAGGAAATGAATATCCTATCGAAATTATTCCTATGTTGAGAAAAGGAATGTCTGATTACATTATTAATACGCCAGGAAGGTTAAAATGGAGAGAGGTTACTTCAGAGGAAAACATTAACAGAAGAAATTACCAAAACTCTGATTACAAAGATTACAGAGATGGTGACTTCCAGTCTTCTATTTACTATGGAGATAAAGATGGTCTGAAAAACGATATCAACAACGGTGTTCGTGATGGTGATTTAATCATGTATCAAAATAAACACGAACAATTTAACCTTAAAGGTGATTTAATTAAACCTAATAACAGAACCAGCTGGCCTACAACACTTATCTCTGATAAATCCAGAGTATACAAAGGCGGTTCATGGAATGACAGAGCATACTGGATCGCAGGTGGTAACAGAAGATTCCTTGATGAGGATCTATCCAAATCAACAATCGGTTTCAGATGTGCAATGGATCGTGTAGGAAGTCCTAAAGGATTAGGAAAATATAAATAAAAAATCAAATTCTCGAAATGAACGGCTATCTGATGATAGCCGTTTTTTTTTGCTTTTTTTGAACCAATTGAATAGTTGATTGTAGAGATAAAAAAAATTATCATGAAGCAATTACTATTAATCCTTAGTCTGATTCAGTTTACCTTATTTGCAGGAAATGAGAAAACACTAAAATCAACAATCAACGGTGTAACAGTGTACCAACAAGGTGCGCAAATCAACCGTAAAGCCTATTATAATATTTCAGCCAGTGGTGTCACCAAACTCATCATTAACGGTATTAGCCCACGAATTGATCCAAAGAGTATCCAGGTGAACGGAACCGGCAGCATCATTATTCTTGATTCAAAATACAATATTGAATATCCTGAACCGGTAAAAAATGAAAACACAACAAAAAACCCTAAACTGGAAAAAGAGCTGGCATTACTAAACGATTCTCTTTTTGATATTCAATTTGACATCATGGAAATCAATAACAAAATTGACATTCTCAATAAACAGAAAGCCATTTTGCAAAACAATGGAACCATAAAGGGTGTTGGGAAAGTCAATGATTCCATTCCGCTTCTAAGGGAAGCACTACTGTTCTATTCTGAGAAAATGAATCTGCTAAATCATGAGTTATTAACTGAAAACAGAAAACAACAACTGGTTAACAAAACAAAATACCGAATCGAAAAGCGAATTACTGAGATTAAAAACTATAATAGTAGAACTAATCAGGCTTTTATTCCAAGTCCTAAACAACCTAAACATCAGGTTATCGTAACAGTGTCATCAAAAGGTGCTGCATCCGGAAAAATTAACCTGTCTTACCTTGTAAATTATGCTGGTTGGGTACCCTTATATGATATCAGAAGTAATACTTCTAAAAATACCATTGATCTTACTTATAAAGCCCATGTATACCAAAATACAGGAGTAGACTGGAAAAATACAAAGCTAAAATTGTCTACTAATAACCCTTATGCTAATAAAACCAAACCCGAATTGTCTCCGTTCTATGTTAATTACTATAATAATTTCAGGCGAGAGTTAAACGGGAAAAAGAAAGTCAGCTTAACACCCTCAAGACCAAATAATGCCTACTACGATATGAATAAAAACAGGGAAAAGTACGCAGACGACATGGAAGTTGAAGAGGAATTAGCAGAAGTTGATGCTTCATATGCTTATGAACATACGCAAATAATAGAACAATTAATTGATGTGGAGTATGCCATTGATCTGCCCTACTCTATTAAATCAAATAACGAAAAACATATGGTACTGGTGCATCAGGAATCATTAGGTACAAGCTACCAATTTTATACCGTACCTAAAATGGATCTTTCCACTTTCCTTGTAGCTGAAATATCTAACCTTGGCGACCTAAATCTTATCCCTGGAAATGCCAATATTTTTCATGATGGAACTTATTTGGGAGAAACCTTTATTAATGCCGGTATAATGGATGATACACTTTCGTTAAGTTTAGGTAAAGAAAACAAAGTACAGGTAAAACACACTTTGTTAAAAAGTGATTGTAAAACTAAAGTTATCGGCGATAAAACTGTTAAAACATATGCTTACCTGATAGAGGTAAAAAACCATAAATCATCATCAATTAATATTACAGTTAACGATCAAATACCTGTTACGCAAAATTCTGAAATCGAAATTGAAGTAGAAGAATTGAGTAAGGGGCGCCTGAACGAAGTAACCGGTATTATTGATTGGGATATTAAACTAAAACCCAAAGCAACCGAAAAAATAAAACTGGTTTATACAGTAAGTTATTCTAAGACCAAACAGATCAATCTGGCCCAATATTAAATACTTTAGTTCTCCTTTTTTGACTTGTCGAAGAAGGAGAACTTTTTACTTTGCTCTATTTCATCCATGATGACAGCCATCATATCATCAATATTAATATCATCATCAAACTGAATAGGTGGTTTGATTTTCATTTTAAGCGTACTGTACTTCTTTTTCTGTCTCAACCCCTTTTTGTCAAACGACCTTCTAAAGCCATCAATTACAATAGGAACAACAACCGGATTGTGCTTTTTGATAATAAAAGCAGTCCCTACCCTTCCTTTAACAAAAGGCGTTGTAGTTCCCTGTGGAAAAGTAATCATCCAACCATCCTGCAATGCAAGGTCAATTTTAGCAACTTCATTTCGATCAACAGATCTCCTGACATTCTGGCCATTGGCCCGCCATGTTCTGTTAATTGTTACCGCTCCGGATAACGCCAGTAATTTTGGCAAAAAACCCGATTTCATAGTTTCTTCAGCTGCAACATAATAGATATTATCTTTTGGAAATAAAAATCCAGGATATTTGATTTGATTAGGTTTATTTCGCAAAGCAGCATGAAAGACATGAAGAAAAAAGGCTACATCAGCAAAATACGTTTGATGATTTGATACGAAAAGCACATTTTTATCAGGTAAATCTTTTAAAATTTCAGCACCTGAAATATCTGTTCTGTAACGCCAGTTGAAACGTGGGTATACAATTGTACCAAATAATCTGATAATATTTTTCTTAACAAATATGTATTGCCCCAGTGCGTTCTTCTTAAAAAATTTCATCTGTATATAATTTGATTTTTAATGGTCAGATGGAATTCCCAAAATTCTATTCATGTTGACGGGTATACTTCGATTAACTCAGTATAAATATTTGGCACTATAAAATTTATGGTCATTTCATGCTTACTTATATTGCTTCATCACCCTGTCCAAATCCCGTTTTACATCTTTTGTTTTCAGATCTTCCCGCTTATCATGGATTTTCTTACCCCTGGCCAAATGGATATTAATTTTAGCCAGATTTTTTTCATTTATAAATAATTTTGAAGGTACAATTGTCAGACCCTTATCCTTCAATTTTTTTTCAAGCTTCCTCAGTTCCGTCCTGTTCAGCAATAATTTTCTGTCCCTTCTTGGACTATGATTGAAATATGACCCGTTTTCGTACTCGGGGATATACATATTCCTTAAAAAGCACTCACCACCACTTATTACGCAATAAGCTTCTATAATACTGCCCTTCCCTCCTCTTATCGACTTTATTTCGGTTCCGGTCAGAACAATACCCGCAGTAAAATCATCTAAAAACTCGTACAGGTATCTGGATTTTTTGTTCTTTATTTCAATCTTACTCATAATTCCTAATACAAATTTAATTTTTTAATGGATTCGTTTTTTATTATTTACAATAATTACGGCATTTTTCTCAAAAAAAACGTACGAAACAGGAAATGATGATTCTTTAGCAATCACCAACCTGTTTTTATAAAAAATATGTATTTTTGGGTTATGGAAAAAACCTTGGATTTAGAGTATAATACACAACGTGCAAAACTTCAGATTCCGGAGTATGGAAGGAATGTGCAAAAAATGATTGACTTTGCCGTTACACTTGAGGACAGAGAAGAAAGAAATAAGGTGGCTAAAGCCATCATAAATGTGATGGGAGAGCTTAAAAAACACCTCCGTGATGATGAAGATTATGCTCATAAATTATGGACGCATCTGTTTATCATTTCCGACTTTAAACTGGATGTTGATTCCCCATATCCTGTACCCAGCAGAGAACTGTTACAGGAAAAACCAAGTCAGGTAGATTATCCCCAGACTAAAATCCAGTTTGGTCACTATGGCAAAAAGGTAGAAGAAATGATTGAAAAGGCAGCAACCATGCCTGAGGGAGAGGAAAGAGAAGCGCTAACCAAAGTTATTGCTGGATTGATGAAACGGTTTCACCTGATGTACAATACCAATTCAATTGATGACGCTATCATATCCCAACATCTGAAACGGATTTCAAAAGGACGCATTATTCTTGAGGATCTTAGCTTTTTGAGCTCAACCAAAGATATTTTACGGGACTACGATATCAATACTAAAAGAAATAATTCCGGTAAAAACAGGAAGAATAAAAATAAAAACAATAATAATCGAAATAGAAAAAGATATTAGACTATATGGGCACTTTTGAGATTCATGGAGGTAATTCCTTAAAAGGGGAATTAATTCCACAAGGCGCAAAAAATGAGGCATTACAAGTTTTATGTGCAGTTTTATTAACAGGCGAAAAAGTTACCATTAGTAATTTACCTGATATTATTGATGTCAATAAACTCATCAACCTGTTACAGGTTATGGGTGTTAAAATTGAGAAAGTCGAAAAAGGCACCTATAATTTTAAGGCTTCTGATATTGATTTAGATTATTTAGATACTGAAGATTTTGCCAAAAGAGCTTCAAGTCTAAGAGGTTCCATTATGATTGTTGGTCCTTTATTGGCCAGGTTTGGTAAAGGGTTAATCCCTAAACCGGGTGGTGATAAAATAGGACGAAGAAGATTGGATACCCACTTTGAAGGTTTTGCCAAATTGGGGGCTAAATTCAAATACGACCCTAAAACTTACTTTTATACTGTAGAAGGAAAAAAATTAAAAGGAACCTATATTCACCTTGACGAAGCTTCAGTAACCGGAACGGCAAATGTGGTAATGGCAGCCGTTTTAGCAAAAGGTGAAACTATTATTTACAACGCTGCTTGTGAACCTTATTTACAGCAGCTGTGTAAAATGTTGAATAATATGGGAGCCAAAATCACTGGTGTTGGCTCAAACAAATTATATATACAAGGTGTAAAATCATTAAAGGGTTGTTTCCACAGGGTATTACCTGATATGATTGAAATTGGAAGTTTTATCGGTTTGGCTGCTATGACCAAATCGGAAATTACTATAAAAGATGTAGCTTATCCTGAGTTAGGAATTATCCCGAGTGTTTTCCAAAAACTGGGAATCAAAATGGAATTAAGAGGGGATGATTTATTTATCCCTAAGCAGGACAGTTATGAAGTGGATACCTTTATTGACGGTTCCATTCTTACGATATCTGATGCCCCATGGCCGGGATTTACACCAGATCTATTGAGTATTGTTCTGGTAACTGCAATTCAGGCTAAGGGATCTGTTTTAGTGCATCAGAAAATGTTTGAGTCAAGGTTATTTTTCGTTGATAAATTGATTGATATGGGCGCGCAGATTATATTGTGCGATCCTCACAGAGCTGCAGTTATTGGCTTAAACCAACAGCAACCGCTGAGAGGAATCAGTATGACCTCTCCTGATATCAGGGCCGGAGTTTCACTCCTGATTGCTGCTTTATCAGCCGAAGGTAAATCAACTATTCATAATATTGAACAAATTGACCGTGGATACCAGGATATTGATATCCGATTGAATAATCTGGGAGCTGATATCAGAAGGTTATAGAATAATCTGAAAAATGTCAAAAAACTGGAGAGAGACAGAAATACTAATTGGAGTTTTGATCTCTTTGCTTGGCATTTTCATAATTTGGGGAGTCTATATTTATACCTCTACATATATAAATTATTTCCGAAGCCTTCCCAACCCTTACTATGGAGGAAATTCCCTAGCCTTTTGGTCTAATTTACTGACTGATCAACGTCTGGAAATGACACTTGGTTTAAGCAGCATTATTGGCGGAATATTACTTATTCTCTCTAAAAAGACAGGTTGGTTTGCTGTAATGATCACAAACTTCTATTTTTTAACCACATTTATAACAGGACTTGCCCAAAGCCAACAACCATCTGACTTTACATGGTTTGTTGTAACAATTATTGGTTGTATTGGCTTATTAATAGCTCTTGCTCTGACCTCAAATCCCTTTCGAAAAAAGTTTCAAATTAAAGGAAAAGACCTTTTAATGATTATCGGAATACTAATGCTCCTGTTCGCTGACAGGTATCTACTCAATATAGCTTAATTTCACCATATTTGAAGGTCCTTTTTCCTCAATCGGAACGGATGCAATATTAATGACAATATCTCCCTTCTTAAGCAATCCCAATTTCTTTAGAATATATTTACTATCAGCAATGGTATGATCGGTACTAACCATTTTATCATAAAAGAAGCCTCTAACCCCCCATACCAGGTTTAATTGCGTTAGTATTTGTCGGTTTTCAGTGAATACATATGTATCCGACTGTGGTCGTTGAGATGATATTTTATAGGCCGTATAGCCGGAAAATGTCATGGTAATAATCCCCTTAGCTTCCACCCTTTGTGATAATCTGGCAGCATTGAAGCAAATCGAATCAGAAATAAACCGGTCCTGATTTTTTTCAGGTACTTCTTCCTTATGATAAATAACATCCGATTTTTCAACTTCCATTACAATTTTAGACATGGCTTTAATTACTTCAACCGGAAACTTTCCCACTGAAGTTTCTCCGGATAACATCACCGCATCCGCACCGTCAAGAACAGCATTGGCCACATCATTAACCTCAGCCCTGGTTGGTGAAATATTAGAAATCATACTTTCCATCATTTGTGTTGCCACAATTGTTGGTTTAGCATATTCCCTACATTTTTTTATAATTAATTTTTGTACAACAGGTACTCTCTCCATTGGTATTTCAACACCTAAATCCCCACGTGCCACCATTACTGCATCAGTAATCTTAATGATATCGTCAATATCCTCAATGGCTTCCGGTTTTTCAACTTTCGCGATTACTTTTGCGCCGCTTCCGGCTTTGGCAATAATGTGTTTTAACTCTATAATATCTCTCGCCGACCGGACAAATGACAATCCAACCCAATCAATATTCTGACTTAAAGCAAAATCTAAATCCACTAAATCTTTCTCAGTAAGTGAAGGAAGAGAAATATTGGTATTTGGTAGATTAACTCCTTTTTTCGAACTGAGTATTCCGCCGTGAATCACTTTTGCCTCAACTTCTTTTTTACTATCAGTTTTTAAAATTTCCAATACAAGTTTACCATCATCTAATAACACTTTATCTCCCACTTTTACATCCTTTGGGAATGTTTGGTAAGTGATATAAAGACGGTCCTTTGTTCCTACGCATTCCTCAGTAGTAATGGTCAGTTTATGCCCGTTAACAAGCTCCACACCATTATTCTCCACCTCTCCTATACGTATCTTTGGCCCTTGTAAATCCGCTAATAAAGCCACATTGTAACCCAATTCATCATTTAGCTCTCTGACCATATTAATGGTATCTAAATGATTTTGGTGTGTACCATGAGAAAAATTGAGTCGGCATACATTTGTTCCGCTAAGGATCATTTCTTTTAATACCTCCTTTGAACTTGTGGAAGCAGGACCCATTGTGGCAACAATTTTAGTTTTTTTGCTAATCATAGTTATTTTCGTTAAAACACCAAATTCCCTTTCGATTTGATCTCTGATACCTCAAACTGAAAAGCTGTTAAAACACATTCTATTCTTTTCAGTTCCGTAAGAAAATCATCAATTCTAATATCGTAGTTATTTTTTATGATTAAAAAATAATCGATTTGATCCTGTTCAGGAATTAGACGCTTATAATTATCAAAAGAAAGATTCTTTATCAAATATAGCTCTTGAAATGTTTCATTATCAATATATTCATAATAAGAAAAATAATACTCTCCATCTTTCTTATTTTTAAGGTAATAATCCTCTCCTCTTGCTAAATCAATCTTTAAATCAGTATTTAACGCCCAACACAAACGATAATCTGAATGACTTGAACAAATTCCTATCAAATCGAAATCAAAATCATCCTCCAATACTAATTTATATTTCGTCATTACCAAATACAAATGTATCATTTTTTAGACTGTCAAATTAATATATACAGTATATTTAACGATAAATTAAAGTCAAATTTTTAAAATGAAATTGCACTTCGACAATCAACAATTTATTGATACTGCAAAAGGAATAGATATCTCAATGCCATTATCCCCTAATGAAGGTGCATTGGCATGGTACTGTGATCCTGTAAAAATCTGGCCGGTAGAAGGTGAAAACTTCATTGGTAAAGTATCAGAAGGTGGCAGTACTAATTTCAATAATATTCAGTTGAACCCGCATGGGAACGGCACACATACTGAAAATGTCGGGCATATTTCGAAAGAATTCTACAGTATTAATCAAACATTGACTCAATTTTTCTATCAGGCAGAACTCATAACCCTGACACCACAACCATTTTTTAATGATGAATGGGATGCTGAAGATCTCATTCTGGATGCTGAACAATTTAAAACCGCCCTACAGGGTTCTTCTGCTCCGGAGGCACTTATTATCAGGACTACACCAAATACTCAGTTAAAGAAGAACAAAAACTACTCTAATACCAATCCTCCTTACATTCCAAAAGAAGCCATTATTTTTTTAAATGAATTGGGGATTAAACACCTATTGATTGACTTACCATCAATTGACAGGGAGAATGATTTTGGCCGTTTGGAAGCGCATAAAACTTTTTGGAATTATCCGGCATCTCCATTACTGGACAAAACAATAACCGAACTTATTTATGTACCGGATCATATCACTGATGGAACTTATATGTTGAATATACAAATTATCAGTCTTGAAAATGATGCATCACCAAGTAAACCAATATTGTATGAAATTTTTAACCCCGAATAATTAGCATACAATGGCACATGATCACCATAAACTGAAAGGAAAAAATCTGTTAATAGTCATTATTTTAAACCTGGCTATATCTTTCGGTCAGTTGATTGGAGGTTTAATTTCCGGCAGTTTATCTTTGATTTCAGATGCTATACACAACTTTACTGATGTAATTTCTCTGATCATTAGCTTTATTGCAAACAGGCTAAGCAGCAAAGCACAAAATTTATCACATACATTTGGATTTAAACGGGCAGAAATCATTGCTGCATTTATTAATGGTATCAGCTTAATTATTGTTTCTGTGTTTCTGGCTTATGAAGCAATTGAACGACTCGTCAAGCCTGAAGCAATAGATACCTCCTATGTCATTTGGCTATCGGTTCTTGCCATTCTTGGAAATGGATTTAGTGTTTTATTGGTTAGAAAAGACGCCGGCATTAACTTAAATATGAGGTCAGCCTACTTACATTTGTTTTCAGACCTTTTGGTTTCAATCGCTGTATTGATAGGTGGACTACTTATAAAATACTACGACATCTATTGGATTGACCCGGTTTTAACACTTGTAATATCAGCTTACCTTCTGTTTTTGAGTTATAAAATTGTCAAGGAATCTATTGAAATCTTAATGCTGTTTACACCTAAGCATATTTCTATCGAAGAAGTCGAAGCTACAATTTGTGAGATGGAATTCATCCGGAATATACACCATGTTCACTTGTGGCAGTTAAACGATCATGATGTATACCTTGAAGCACATATTGAGTTTTCAAAAAATATCAGATTAGACGAATTTGACAGAATCTGCAAATCAATCGAATACCTGGTAAGAGATAAATTTAATATTACGCATACCATGCTGCAACCTGAGTTTAATCGTGAGGATGAGAAAAAACTAATTATTCAGGATTAACCGGTAGTTGCAGTTTATAAAAAGGAAATTGTCCTGATATTACATTCTCTAGAACCTGCCGGCTATTCCAGCTTTGTTTCTAATAACCACCCTGATATTTACGGACAAACCATTCAAAGGTCAGTAGTACAATGATGAGAATAAACAACCATTTGTAATCAATAAAGTCTGAAAAAGTTTTTTCCTGATAAACTACTGATACAATATCTTTTCTGTTCAATAGCTCATCACTCAACTCATTAAGCGCTTTCGGATTAAAAAAACGTCCGTTAGTATTTTCCGAAATGTTATTCAATAACCTGTGATCAGCAGTCAAGTTCAATAATTCTCTTTTGACTTCTCTTACTAAAAATGTTCCGCTTTTTTTATAATTAGCATCATTCAAACTGGTCCTGGCCACCCATGTGTAAACGCCCTCATCAAGTCGGCCCAAATCTAATTTATAGGCTGTATTGGTTTTATAAAAATGATAAGTCAGCACACTTGAATCAGCATCTCTCAACTCAAAACTGACTTCGGGAGAGTTAATCAATTCAAAAGATGCATTGTATAATTCGGCTCTGACTGCTATTTTTTCATTTTCATCATACTCGTTTTTAATTTCAACTTTAAAAGGATCCTTATTCTCTTTAATAGCCAGATAATTGATCATTTTTGATATCAATTCCTCAAAATGTGTTGTTGATTCAGTTCTGGCCTGATCAAACAATCGCCATCTCCAAATCCCTTCACCAAATATAACACCGTACTTGTTGTTTCCCTTTTCACTGAAATAAATCAAAGGTTTGGTCAAACCAATCGACCCCACCTTCTGATATGCTGCTGTTTTTATTGAGCCACTAAAGTTGATTGTTCCTATTGACGATCTCAATGGTGGGGCATCTTCAAGTGTTTTAATAGTTTGGTCGGAGAATATAATCTCATTAAACCTGGAGTTATTCAAAAAAGAAATGTCTTCAAAGTTTCCGCCTCTGCCACTAAACCCAATACTGGCTTTAGTTAGTGCTTCAATCTCAGAATTAACACCAACTATAAAAAGTACAGGTTTTGTATTCAATGCTATTAACTCTTCCAACCGTTTATTTCCACTTTTATAGCTATGGACTATAATCAAATCATATTGATTTAAATCCTCTTCGATTTCGGAAATTGACTTAACCACTACTTCGTAATTCTTATTCTTCTTTATAACATAGTTCAAAGCTGAAATATCAGGGTGAATACCTGAATAAGTCAACAATATTTTTTGCCTGCCATCAATTACATTAATATAAAAGTTACTGATGTTATTCTTGAAAGTAAATTCTCCTTCCAATTCCGAAACCTTAACAGTATATCTTCTAAACCCAGTTGCATTTGCTTTTAAATTGAATTGAGTACTGGTTATACCACTTGATTTTTCAAACTTTAGTTGCTCCGAAAAAACCAATTTACTACCTTCCAAAATCTCTACTTTGACAGATTTTCCTGAAAAACCAGTTTGGTCGATATCTATTTTGACTGGAAACTGATTGCCTAAAAAAGCAATTTCATTGTGAACAATATCCCTCACTAAAATATCCTTTAGAATTGCCGTATCTCCCAACCCTATGGTAAAAACAGGTACATATGGTTTACGCGAAACAGTATATACCGGATTAGCCCCCTGATTATAAATACCATCACTCGACAGAACTATAGCCCCAATATTCCGATTATTATATTGATCATAAATCTGATTCAGTACATTTGAAATATCCGTTATTTTATCCGAGTAATTCATCTGAGGTTCGCTGGTAATCAGATCTGAAAACGAATAATTAATAACCTCAAACTTATCTTTTAGCTTTGAAACCAGCTCTTCTAATGATTCAAGGTACTTAGTTTTATAATAAACCGAATCTTTATTTTGAACAATTGATTCGGAATTATCCTGAGCAATAAACAGTAATGGTTTTTCCTTTTTGGAGTCAAAGCCTTCAAAAATTATCCCTAACAATAAAATGGCAATAAAAAAAACGGTTAAAAACCTTGTAGCTGCAAGTGCCCACTTGATTTTTTTATTCAAGTCAGAAAGTACCTTTTCCCTGTAATATAATCCAACCGAATACAGGGCTGCAAGCAAACATGCAACAAATATCCAGGCAGGATGATATGTATAAAGAACCTCCAATTTTTAATTTTTGCTAAAAGTAAAAAATACTTTGTTTAACAAGCAAATTATTTAGTTTAATCTGTTAATTTTAAATTCAAATAGATATTTAATGGTAAAATTCTTTAAGGAGCTTTTAATCGGATATAAAAACTATTGGAAAGGCAGTAAATTTCTAATTGAGCACAAGCTGCTATTGTACTTTATTTTTCCATTAATTCTTTTTGCCGGTGTTTTTATACTTGGTAAATACTTTTTAACCATTGAGGCTAATATTAACACTGATCTCAGGCATTCATCACAGCAAATTGAAACCATTAATGAATTAATATGGATCAGTTTAAAAATGCTCTTTTTTGATGCTTTGTACATTATTTTCACCCAATTTACTCTTTATATTGTGGTTGTTTTGCTTTCACCTATTTTGGCCATGTTGTCCCAAAAAATTGAAAGCATTTTAACGGGTAACAAATATCCGTTTAACTTAAAAAACCTGATTAATGACATTAAACGTGGTGCAACAATTGCTTTCCGTAACCTCATATGGTACTACGTTTTTGTCGGTATTTTTCTTGGTATAGTTTCACTGTTTAACTGGTCCGCCAAAAGCTTTGTTATTTTCGCAGTACCATTTATTGTTGGCTTTTACTACTATGGCTTTAGCTTTATTGATTATGTTAATGAAAGAAGGCGACTTAATATTCAGCAAAGTGTGTATTTCGTCTCTCAGCATAAGGGTTTAGCCATCTCAATAGGTAGTATTTATTCTATTCTGTTTCTGTTTTACTTTTACATTACAAATAACAAAGCTGTTTTAGTTGCCGACTATGGGTATGGCTTTTTATGGGATGTTTTATCCTGGACCCTGTTAAGCCTTGCGGCGTTAAGTCCAATTATTGCCATCAGTGCCGCAACAATTTCAATGCACGAGATAGTGGATCTGAAAAAAAATAAGGATTCAGAATAAAAAAAGGTTTGATATTAAACCCTTTTTAAATTATATTTGAAACTAAATCTATTAGTAAGTTATGTCTAAAAATATCATCACCCTAGTATTCATCTGTCTGAGTACAATTGCTTTATCAAATATTAGTTTCCCTCCTGATTCCTCTCTTAACATGATAAAAAAAGCAGAGGTTAAACTATTGATTTCGGAAGGAAAAAAATACTATAGCACAGACCAATACAGACTGGCACTGGTGAAATTCAGAGAGGCATTAACCGTTGACAAAAAAAGTGCTGAAGCCAACTACTGGATTTCGGAGTGTCATATTGAGCTGAAAAATTTTGACGTTGCACTTAAGTACGCTAAAAAAGCAGAATCAATCAATTCGAGTGTGAGTAAAGAGTTATATTATGTTATGGGACAGGCTCAACACAGATTAGGTGATCTTGACCGAGCTATTGACAGCTATAGCCTTGCTATTGAATTATTATCCAAATCGCGGGTTAAGGACTACAGACTCGGCGAAAAAATTGAGGAGTGTAAGCGTGCAAAAGCCATGGTACAAAATGGAAGAAATATTAAGATTAGCGCATTGGGGTCTAATATTAATTCTAAAAATGATGACTATTCTCCAGTACTGACTGATAACGGTAAAACGTTATATTTTTCGGCAAGAAAAGCTGAAAATGAGGGCGGAGGATTTAGTTCAGGTGATAACAAATACTTTTCAGATATTTTTGTTTCTTACTGGGATGAAAAATCAAACCAATGGTCTAAGGCAAGTAATACCACTCAAACCATCAGTGTTTTAAACTCCAAAGGGTTTGATGATATTGCTTTTATTACCCATGACGGTAAAAAACTATACTACAGCGTTAACACTGAGGGTGTTGTTGATGCTAAAATAAATACTCAAAGTACCGATATTTATTATTCTGTTTTAGAAGATAAGCAATGGGGAACTCCACAACCTATTGACAAAAAGCATATAAATTCATTGTACTTTGATGCTTCACCTACTTTCACGCAGGATGGGAATACCATGTATTTTGTTAGTGAAAGACTTGGTGGACAAGGAAGAGCAGACATATGGGTAAGCAGGAAAAGCAAGGGACAGTGGTCAAAAGCTGAAAATATTGGTGATAAAATCAACACCCCTTTTCAGGAAACCACCGTATTTGTTACCCCTGACGGGAAATACTTATTTTTCAGTTCTGAAGGACACGACGGTATGGGTGGTTATGATGTTTACGTCACTAAAAATATTGACGGAGAGTGGTCAGCACCTGTTAATTTAGGTTACCCAATCAACAATGTGTCTGACGAAACTCATTTCGTTTTTTATCCTGAATTAAATAAAGCTTTTTATAGTAAAGAAAGTACAAAGAAAAACAAGGGAATTGGGCGAAGAGACATATTTGAAATAGATATGTCCGATTTTAATATTGATAAATTATTCTGAAGTCAGTAAATATTTATTGCAATATCTGCTAAATTTAGTTATTTTTAAACCTGAATTCAAACCTGGTGAATTGAAGAATACCCCAAAATATATATTGTTATTCTTTGCTTTAAGCTTTTTATTTAAATCTTATTCTCAAATAGATACGTTAAATGCGGTTTTTAAACCAAGAATTGGTATTGGAACCGGGACTTTAGCTTACTTTGGAGAAATACAATCATACCAATCCGGTTTCTCAGCCACTACCAGTAGAATTGGAGGACATTTATATGTTAATGCGCCACTTTTTAAATTCTTAAATGCAGAATTCTCTGCTACGTATGGAAAAGTAGGAGCTAATGAACGCAGTCTGGAACGAAATTTCAATTTTGAATCAAGAATAAGAATGTCATCTTTGATGTTACACTATAATTTCTATCCATACTTTTCGCCCACACGGTCTTTTTTTAATCCTTATGTTGGTGTTGGTCTGGGTTCTTTTGAATTTTTATCTAAAACCGATCTTTATGCTGCCAATGGTATGAGGTACCATTATTGGGATGATGGATCAATTATGGATATGGCACAAAATGATCCAAATGCTCTTAATGCTCAACCATTGGTCAGAGACTATATTTATGAAACAGACCTGAGAGAACAAAATTTTGATAGTTTGGGTAAATATAAAGAACAAAGTTTCGCCATTCCGGTTTCACTTGGCGCTGAATTTCACCTTACCCCAAGAGTAGATTTCAGAATTGGAACAACACTTTATTACACATTTACAGATTTAATTGATAATATTTCAGCGTCCGGAGAGGGTATCAGAAAAGGAGATAAAAGAAATGACTTTTTATTGTATTCGAGTGTGGGATTGAGCTATGATTTGGAAATTAATACTGGCACAAATGGTATTGATGATGAACTTTTTCAGGCCGAATTTGACAAGACTGACTGGGATAAAGATGGTGTAATTGATGCCTTTGACTTCTGCCATGGTACACCACTGGAAGCACTTGTGGATTCCTTGGGTTGCCCTATTGATACTGATCAGGATGGTGTTCCCGATTATGTAGATGAGGAGCCTAATACACCATTGGGTAACCATGTTAATAAGTATGGTATGACAATTTCGAAAGAAGAATTTTTACGTTGGCAGGAATTAATGATGGACTCTACTGGTTTGGCTTATGGTTTTCATGAAGATTTTTCACGTAAGGAATACCGTAATAAAGATGGAAAAGTAGTGACTGCAGCTGGTCCAAAGAAAAATTATGTAGTTATTGTCGATAAAGAACATAAAAGTGTTGGCGCAAGCGAGCTACACAAATATCTTGGGTTTAGAGAATTTGAAACAATTACAAAAGGAGATACAGTTTATTATACATTAGGTAAATACTCGCGTATTGAAGATGCAGTAGCTGCAAAATCAAGTTTAGAGAATCAGGGAATTGAGATAGGTGAAATTGGAAAAGTTAACCGAACCGATACAGATGTTATTCCTTTGAATGATAAGGTTATTGAAAAGATTGAGAAAATCAATATTACAGAAGGAAAAGCCTTACCAGACTATTCTGAAAATCAAACAAGTTTCAGGGTACTATTGGGTGAATTCAATGAACCAATTGATGAAAAAAGAATTTATTCAAGAGTTGACAATGTTACTTATGCCAAAGGAAAAGACGGCATTATCAGATATTATTCAGGAAGCTATGATACTTATAAGGAAGCTAAAAAATCGGCAACTGAATTATCAAAAAGAGGCATTGACAGTAAAGTAATTGCTTATAAAAATCAGGAAAGAATTACCCTTAAAGAGGCTGGGATCACTATTTTACCAAAAGGGTATAATGAAAAAGCCGAACTGGAAACATTTGTTGAACCACGTAAAATTGACACTACTCAAAATAACAATAATACACCTTCTAATGTAGACATGTCAAAGGTTAAATACCAGGTATTATTAGGCTCTTATGAAGAAAATATCCCTATTGATATTGTACAAATTTACATGTCAATTGGAGGTGTTAAACCTGAAGTTAATGAAAGCGGTACTACTAAATATTTCTCAAGAGTGGTAAATACTCAGGCTGAAGCTGAAGAGCTGATCAAAAGTTATGAAAGCTACCAGTTAAGCGGAATGCAAATTGTAGTTCTATTTGAAGGAAAGCACTATACGCTTGAAGAATTTGAAAAAATTAAGTAAGCTTTATAGCTCAATCAAATATTAAACTCAGCCTTTAAACTTAAATCCAAACTCTTGTAAGAATGTGTCAGTGACCCTGAACTGATAAAATCAACACCCGTTTCTGCATAGGCACGAATAGATGACTTGGTAATCCCACCACTCGCTTCCACTTCATACTGATCTCTCGGAATGATTTGCAATGCTTCACGAATCTCATCCGGCGTAAAATTATCCAACATTATCCTGTCCACATTTCCCCGACTAAGAACAGTTCTCACCTCATCAATATTTCGTGTTTCAATTTCAACCTTCAGGTTCTTATTGTTTTCTTTCAGGTACTTTTGAACACGGTCAATGGCTTGTTCAATTCCACCGGCATAGTCCACATGATTATCTTTGATCATAATCATATCGTACAATGCAAATCTATGGTTATTTCCGCCGCCGATTTTTACTGCCCATTTTTCCATCATCCTGACACAAGGTGTGGTTTTTCTCGTATCTAAAACCTGAGTAGGCAAATCTGCTATTAAACTGCTTAATTCGTGGGTTTGAGTTGCAATCCCACTCATTCTTTGCATGAAGTTTAAAACAAGTCTTTCTGCAGTCAATATAGATCTTGAGCTTCCGGAAACATAAAAGGCAATCTCTCCCTTCCTGACCAAAGTACCGTCTTCAATCTTTACATCAAGCATTAAATCAGGGTCAACTTTTTTAAAGATCAATTTAGCCAGATCTACCCCGGCCAAAACGCCATCATCCTTAATTAATAATTTTGCCTTTCCTGTAGCAGATTCAGGTACTGTTGCCAATGAAGTATGGTCCCCATCTCCAACATCTTCTCTTAATGCAATGTCAATTATCTCATCAACAACTTTAAAATCAGGAATATTCATCAAGATTTACTTTACATGTAATTTAACATCACTTTCTGAGATCTCATTTGGACATAAAATCACCAAACGCTCTACAATATTTCTTAATTCTCTGATATTACCAGTCCAATTCACCTCCTGCAATGCTATTAAGGCTCCGTCAGTGAATTTTTTAGTTGAAATACCATATTCCCTGCAAACTTTCTCAATAAAGAAGTTAGCCAATAATGGAATATCGCTTTTTCGGTCATTTAATGAAGGAACTTCAATTAAAATGACACTTAACCTGTGGTATAAATCTTCTCTAAAGCTACCCTCGCCAATCATTTTCTTTAAATCCTTATTGGTTGCGGCAACTATTCTCGGATTAACTTTAATATCCTTTTCACCACCTACTCTGGTGATTCTGTTCTCCTGAAGTGCTCTTAATACTTTTGCCTGAGCAGAAGCTGACATATCCCCTATTTCATCCAAAAACAAAGTTCCTCCGTCAGCTAACTCAAATTTACCTTTTCTCATTTTGTTAGCAGAGGTAAATGCCCCTTTTTCGTGTCCAAAAAGTTCTGATTCGATCAATTCTGATGGAATCGCAGCACAGTTAACTTCAATGAAAGGTGCCTTCTTTCTTCCACTATTCTCGTGAAGTT
This sequence comes from Putridiphycobacter sp., assembly GCA_965230195.1. Lineage (GTDB taxonomy): Bacteria > Bacteroidota > Bacteroidia > Flavobacteriales_D > Crocinitomicaceae > Putridiphycobacter. The sequence continues at coordinate 2,383,660 of OZ245997.1, read as the reverse complement.
GTCTGGCAACTAATTCTTTTCCGGAACCATTTGGTCCTGTAACCAATACTCTCGCCTCAGTTGGTCCCACCTTTTCAATAATCGATAATATTTCGTGAATAGGCTCCGACTCTCCAATAATAGTTGATGACTTAGCTAATTTTTTAACTTCCTTTTTCAGAACAACCGTTTCTTCAACCAAATCAGTTTTATCGAGTGCATTTTTAATGGTTACCAAAATCCTGTTCAGGTCAAGCGGTTTTTCAATAAAATCGTAAGCTCCCTTTCGGATTGAATCAACAGCAGTTTCGATATTTCCGTGCCCGGAAATCATAATAACAGGCGTTAGAATTTTAGCCTCCTTTAATTTCTCCAACACCTCTATTCCGTCCATTTGAGGCATTTTAATATCACAAAAAATGACATCATAATGATTTGTTGTAGCAGCTTTGAGGCCACTCATACCATCCTCGGCTGCATCAACCGAATAATTTTCAAACTCCAGTATTTCCTTTAAAGTTCTTCGAATACTACTCTCATCATCAATGATCAATATCTTAGTCATTTTACTTAATTTTCACTATTGGTTATAAAGTGCATAAAGATATTAATTTTTAACAAAGTAATCCTTCTTTAAACGGCATAACAATGGCCGATTTAATTTTAATCTAAAGCCTTTTGATATCTGTAATAAAAAAGCAAAACCAAATCGTATGAAAAATGAGCAGCAATGGCAACCCACAAATTGTATCGCTCGGTTGACCATCCAAGAAAAGCGATAAATAATACCATTAGTATTAAATAGAGATTAAGTCTATAATTTTTGAGAGAGATGAATGTGAAAACATGAATAAGTATAAAAAAGACAGATGTTATCCATATTCCCACCACCTTTTGCATAGCACCTCTAAAGAAAATTTCTTCCCCTACACCAGCACAAAAAGAAACAAAAAAAGCATTGAAGTACGTAATTTTAAACTGGCTTAATACATCATTTATAGGTTCTAAAGCAGATCGAAAATAATCTGTCTCGGACAACCATATGGTAAACAATCCAAAACTAACACCTATTCCAAGGTATATTGGCACCAGGTAAATTTGATTATCTGCGATCTCAAAAATATCTAAAAAATCTATCTCTAAAAAGGATAAAACAGGCCAGGCCAGAACGGGAAATCCAATTAGTGTTGCCAACCCCATTATTAATAATGCATACCCTTTTTTTATACGCATCAGGCACTGGCAATTAAATAAGCAAGTAGTATGATCAACAATAAAAGAAAGAACAATTTTTTGTCTTTATAAATAGGCCGCTTATGTCGCTTAACATATTTATCGTACTCGTGAGATAACTTAGAAAAATTCTTATACTTTTCGATACTATCTCTCGAAGGCTCTTTTATACTTTGGTCTCTATTTATTTTATACTTTCTCATTAAAAGTTTCCACTCATTTTCTTTATCTTTTCCAACAAACGGTACAACTTCATTTTGGCGCTGGCCTCACTGGTACTGTAAAATTCGGCAATTTCTTTAAAAGAATACCCTAAAAAGAATCTTAATTCAATAATTTCTGTTTGTTCCGGCTTTAACTTATTTAAAATAGCAATAAGTTTTTCCTGTGAATCCACATCTTTTTTATTGTTAAAGTCCATCTCATCCATCAAAGTAATAACATGTGTTTCTTTAATTTCAACCTCAGCTACTTTCTTCACTTTTCTGAAATGTAAATTCACTTCATTTGAAGCTATTCGGTACAGCCAGGTTGTGAAAGGGTATCCTCTATCTTCGTATTTGTGAATATTCATCATGGCCTTAAACATTGTAACCTGGCATATGTCTCCGGCTGTTGATTCATTGCCTACCCGCTTAAAAATGAATAGATAAATTTGCTCAAAATACTTTTCGTAAAGTGCACCGAAATCATTCCTGTTTTTCTTTGCTCTCTCAACGAGTTCAAAATCTTGCGAATATGTTTTTGGGCTCTTCAAAAAAGTGTGTTTACTAATTAAATGTCGAATTTATAAAAAGTAACAAAATAAAGTTAGCTAGTATTAACCAAACCTTTTCTACTATACTATTTTTGTAATTCAATATTAGATATATTTTTCCTTCGAATGAGAGTCTTACAACAATTCATAGTTCCCGAACTTAAAGCTCCTTCAAGACTAAATGATTACTGTGTTGACAATGTAGACTATTTTAAATCGAAGAAAAGTGTTAAAAAGGCTTTGAAAAAGGGAGAAGTCAGATTAAATGAAAAGGTAGTTCACGGTGGTACATGGTTAAAAACCGGAGACAGAATCAGTATTATTGATCTGGAGTTAACTCCTCCAAAAGCTTATCACTTAAAGCTTGATGTTGTATTTGAAGATGATTCATTAGCTGTTATAAACAAACCTGCAGGTTTAACAGTTAGTGGAAATCAATTTAAAACACTAGCCAATGCTTTACTATTTAATTTAAATGAATGCCCACTTGATGATCGTTTACCCTGGCCACTTCCTGTTCACAGACTTGACAATCAAACCAGCGGATTGATCCTTATAGCCAAAACCAAATCCTCCCGAATTTCACTAGGCAGACAATTTGAGAACAGAACGGTTAAAAAAACATATTTTGCTTTGGCTATGGGAAAAATTGAAGGGAAAGGCCATTTTACTGACGATATTGATGAAAAAAAGGCCAAAACCGAATTCGAGTCTGTTAAAATTGTTCCTTCATTAAAAAATAAGTGGCTTACATTAGTAAAGCTTTCTCCTGAAACAGGTCGAACACATCAACTAAGAATACATCTTTCGGGAAATAATACAGCTATTCTAGGGGATAAACTTTATAGTAATGGAAGTACGGTAAAACATAAAGGATTGTTTCTCGCAGCGTGTGCCCTGGAATTTATTCATCCTTTAACAAATGAATCAGTAAAGATCAATATTCCTTTGCCTAATAAGTTTGACAAACGAATGGAAAATGAAGAAAAACGCTGGCTTAAATATCATAAAAGTGATGATTAATTATAAATACAAACACAATAACCTCAAGTACTAATTTTCATTTAAAGCTATGGTGATTCCCTTGTTTGAATTGCCCCTCATTGAAGTAATCGTACGGAATTTCACCTATAAACGGGCTTATATTTTTTTAGGTGTTCCGCCATATTATTCCTAAATTTATAGTAATCCCTGCTGTTTCATTAAATGTAATTCCGGAGAAAAGGTTTTCCATTTAAGCGTAAAGAAAGCACTTTAAAATTAGTCATTATGAAAGCAATAAACACCGATTGGACAGAGCTGGAATTAAAAGCATATATACTCTTATACTGTGCTAATGCCAACTATACCGAATCTGAAGAAGAACGAGACCTTATCATTTCAAAAGTAGGGCGTAAAAAGTTCAGCGAGATTCATAAAGAAATTGAAAAAGATAATGATTATCAATCCATTCAAAAAATACTATCGACAATTGACCGTTTCAATTATTCTGATGAACAAAAGGAAGAATTGCTGGCAGAGATCAAAGAACTCTTTTTTTCTGATGGAGACTTTGACCTGCTTGAGCAGAATTTGTACATGAATTTACGGCATATCTTAAATTAAACCACAACCCAAATTTTACCCTTGTTTTAACGAAGAGGGTTATATTTGCGGTTTAGTGCGATTTTTTACCACATGAGCGGATTCAAAACTTTACAACTTAATAAGCCTATTCAAAGGGCATTAGCTGACAAACATTATTTTACACCTACTCCGGTTCAGGCTCAGGTAATTCCACTTATTCTTGAAGGAAAAGACGTTATTGTTACAGCAAGAACAGGAACCGGTAAAACTGCAGCATTTGCATTGCCTATTATTCAAAAATTATATGATAAACAAATAGCTTCACGGAAAGGAAGGAAAATAAGGGCTTTGATTGTCAGCCCAACACGAGAACTTGCAATTCAAATTGAAGAAAACTTTAAATCCTATCACAAATACAGTCAGTTGGAATCTACTGTTGTTTATGGTGGCACTTCAATAGAAAGCCAGACTAACCGTTTAAAATCAGGAGTCGATATCCTGATTGCCACTCCAGGTAGGTTATTGGATTTACACAAGCAAAACATTATCAAACTGGATCATGTTGAAAATCTTGTTCTGGACGAAGCTGATTTGATGCTGGACATGGGATTTATAGATGATATTTTTAAGATTAGTAAGCTGTGTACAGGCAGAACTCAAACTTTACTTTTTTCGGCCACAATGCCCAATAATGTAATTGAACTGAGTAAAACATTATTAGATGCCCCTTGTAATGTGCAAATTGACAATCGTGACCTCACTAACAACCCAATTGAACAAAAACTGTTTTATGTACCTGTATCAAAGAAAAATCAGTTGTGCGTACACCTTCTTAAACAGATAAAAGCAGATCAGGTTATCATTTTCAGAAGAACAAAATACGGTGTGGAAAAATTGGAAAATGTTTTAATTGAAAGTGGTTTTGAAGTGGTTAGTATTCATGGTGGTAAATCTCAGGCATTGAGAAAAGAAGCATTAAATACCTTCAAGAATTCAGGGGCTCAGATTTTGATTGCAACAGATCTGGCGGCAAGAGGTATTGATGTCAATGAATTAAGTCTGGTTATTAATTTTGATATTCCTAACGTACCGGAAACATATATTCATAGAATTGGAAGAACAGGACGGGCAGGTAATCCTGGTCTGGCTTATTCGCTTTGCTCAGCAGAGGACAAAGCCTATATTAATGATATACTAAACCTTACGGGAGGAAACATTGTTACAGAAAATGACCACCCATTCCCTCTTGATCCTGATGCACAACCAACTATTCACAAAAAAAAGGGTAGTAAATACCGGAAAGGAAGAAAATCTAAAGCTTCAAAACAAAAGAAAAAAAGGTGGTATTAAGCTAATAAATTTTCAACTATCCCTGAACCAGGATGGATTTAACTAAAATTTCCCGTTAAAAATTTAATGTCTTTTCTATTCCTTGTTTTACCTTCTCAGCATTAGTTAACAAAGTAGCCTCTAAAGTAGAATTTAAAGGTATGGCTGGTGTATCTATTGAACCAATAATTTCTATCGGAGCATCTAAATGTTTAAAGCAGTTTTTTTGAATTTTACCAGCAAGGCCAAGTGTGAATGTTGCTTCAACTGACTCTTCAGTCACCAACATTACTCTGTTGTGTTTCTTAGCAGCTTCAAAAATAGCATCTTCATCAATAGGACTTAATGTTCTTAAATCGAGAATTTCAACTTTACCAGGGAAAGACTCTGCTGCATCCAAACTCCAGTATACACCTCTACCATAGGTTACAATAAGCATTGATTCCGAATTTGAAATAGCACTTTGATCTGCCTCAATTACCGTTCTGGCTTTACCAAATGGAATAACATAGTCTTCATCAGGTTCAACAGTAATTGCTCCTTCAGTACCTTTAATTTTACTCCAATACAAACCTTTATGTTCAAAAATAACAACCGGATTTGGATCATAAAAAGCAGACTTTAATAAACCTTTTAAATCTGCTCCTGTTGAAGGGTAAGCTACTTTTATTCCTCTGATATTTGTCACCACCGACTCAACTGAACTTGAATGGTAAGGGCCTCCACTTCCATAAGCTCCAATAGGTACTCTTACCACAGCACTTACAGGCCATTTTCCGTTTGACAGGTAATATGATCTGCTGACCTCAGTAAACAATTGATTTAATCCTGGCCAGATATAATCGGCAAATTGAACCTCAACAATAGGTTTTAACCCTACAGCAGACATTCCTACAGTACTTCCTATAATATAAGCCTCTTGTATTGGCGTATTATATACTCTTTCATCTCCAAATTTTTGGGCCAATGTAGCAGCCTCTCTGAATACACCTCCTAATCGTCCACCAACATCCTGACCATATAAAAGTGACTCAGGGTGCTTACCTAATATTTCAGTCATAGCAAATAAAGCACTATCAACCATAACTGTTGGCTTTTTCCCTTTAGGTGACCGTTCACCTTTTTCCTCGGTAATCGGTGAAGGCGCAAAGTAAAAATCACCAATACTTTCCGGGTCCGGGTCTGGCGCGTTCATAGCATTTTTAAAATCTTCCGCAACAACCTTTATAGCCTTTTCAATAATACTATCAGCTTCAGAAGCACTACTCACCTGCTCAACCACTTTTTTCAACTTGGGAAAAGGATCCTTTTTAGCTGCTTCATCCAAATCATCTCTGTACCATTCTTTTCTAACACCTGAAGTATGATGCCCCAGCAAAGGTACTTTTGCATGAATTAAAAAAGGTCTTCTTTCTTGTCGTACGGTATTGAAAACTTCCTGAACAGTCTGATAACATTCGTCAAAATTAGTTCCATCTATAGTTCTTACCTCAAGACCATTAAATCCCTTCGCATAATGGGAGATATCCTGTGCTCTGATTTCTTTTGCATTAGCAGAAATATCCCATTCATTGTCCTGGACCAAATATACAATCGGAAACTGTTTCAATGCTGCCATTTGAAAAGCTTCTGAAACTTCTCCCTCGGTACATGAAGCATCTCCCAATGAGCAAACAACAACCGGGTTCTCACCTTTAAAATCTTCTGCAATACCCGTTTGTTCTTTATATTGAATTCCCATAGCTACACCGGTTGTAGGAATAGCCTGCATTCCTGTTGCTGATGACTGATGAATAATTTTTGGTTTATCATCATCCTTTAAGCTGGGATGAGAATAGTAAGTTCTTCCTCCTGAAAAAGGGTCGTCCTTCTTTGCAAAAACCTGTAACATCAACTGGTAGGGTGACATACCAATACTTAATAAAATAGAATCATCTCTATAATATGGTGAAACCCAATCCTGAGGTTTTAATTGCATTCCAACAGCTATCTGAATCGCCTCATGCCCTCTTGAAGTGGCATGAACGTATTTAGATGTTACCTTGGCATTTTCTTCATAAATCTCAGACATTGCTTTAGCAGTTGACATGAATTCAAATGCTTTTACAATATGCTTTTTATCTGTTGCGAAATTGATTGTTTTTGCTTTGCTGGATGCTGCTGACATTTTTTTTGGTCTAAATTTTGGTTGCAAATATACGAAATACGAAATCTTTTTAAAAATTAGAATTAATAATTAAAACCGTTTATCCCTAATATAGGTTCAACTATAAATAATTATTCTAATTTTACGATAAACTAGAAATAATCAGATAAAATAAAAAAATGAAACGAGTCTTAACCACAATTTTCATTGGGCTTATCGGCTTATCCGTTCATGCTCAGAAAAAAGAATTGACATTAGAAGACGCAGTACTTCAACAGTATCGTGCCTACTATCCGAAGCAAACGGTTATGTTTAAATGGATCCCCAACACCTATACGTACTCTTATCTCTCAAATGACTATCAGACACTAATGCAGGGTAATATCAAAAATGACAAAACAACTGCACTGATCAACACCTCAGAACTTAAAGAAATAACAGGGCAAAAAGTACCATGGGTTAACGTTTTGGAATGGAAAAATGATAATCAGTTCTACCTTAAGGCCGGACACAAGTACTTCCTGATTAATATTGCTGAAAAAAGCGGACAGGTGGTGAATAAGGAAAATATAATGGCTAAAAACAGCTCATTTAATACTTCATCAGGCATGGTCGCTTATACTATTGATAACAACCTATATTATTCTGGGAAAAAACAACAGGAATTTAAAGTAACTTATAATGAAGAGGGCACTGTTAGTGGTCAGGCAATTGCCAGAAGCGAGTTTGGTATAACCAAAGGTATTTTTTGGGCACCACAGGGTGATTATTTAGGTTTTTACCAAAAAGATGAAAGCAATGTTGCAGACTATCCTCTATTGAATATTAACGATACACCCGGATCACTAAACAGTATTAAATATCCAATGGCCGGACAGAAGAGTGAACATTCTAAAGTTGGAATTCACAACACATCAAAAGGAACCACTGTTTATATTACACCTGGAGGAGATCAGGAAGATTATCTGACGAACCTGGGATGGAATCAGGAAGGTACAAGTGTATATATTGCTGAAGTTAACCGGGATCAAAATCAAATGAAATTGAACCAATACAGCTCAGAAACAGGAAAGTTAATTAAAACCCTTTTTGAGGAAAAAAATGATAAATGGGTGGAGCCGGAACATCCTGTATATTTTATTAATGACAATGAATTTATATGGATGAGTGAAAGAGATGGTTTTATGAATTTGTACCTGTACAATACAGATGGAAAACTAATTAAACAATTAACAAAAAATAAGTGGGTAACACAGGAAATTGTTTCTCATGATGATGCTGGTAATATTTACTTCAAAGGAACTGGGCCAATACCAACGGAAACTCATTATTTTGTTGTTAACAAAGAAACCGGAAAGCAAAAGCAATTGACAGAGAAAGGTACTCATACTGCCAGCTTCTCTTCTGACTTTAAATATTGGTTTGACAGCTATTCGTCAGTTGAAGTACCAAATAGTGAAAACATATATAACAGTAAAGGAAAATCAGTCAAAGCCTTAATACAAGCCAACGATCCTTACCAAAACACCACTATTGGAACAGCATCTTATGGGACGATTAAAGCTGCAGATAATAACACAGACTTATACTACCAAATGATTAAACCAAGTAATTTTGATGAATCAAAAAAGTACCCTGTTTTAATTTATGTATATGGTGGACCTCATGCTCAATTGGTTACCAATTCATGGTTGGGAGGATCTTCACTATGGAAATTCTGGATGGCAGAGCAAGGTTATATTGTTTATACTGTTGATGGCAGAGGGTCTGCGAACAGAGGATTTGAATTTGAGTCAGTTATTCACAGAAATCTTGGAGACAATGAAATGGATGATCAGCTTGAGGGGGTTAAATTCTTAAAAAGCTTACCTTATGTTGATGGTGACAGGATAGCTGTTCACGGCTGGAGCTTTGGTGGATTTATGACTACTTCACTGATGTTAAGACACCCGGGTGTGTTTACTACAGGTGTTGCTGGTGGTCCGGTTACAGACTGGAAGTATTATGAAATAATGTATGGTGAAAGGTATATGGACAGACCTGAACAAAATGAAGAAGGTTATAAAAAGTCAGCGCTTTCTAACTATGTTAAAAACCTTGAAGGTGATCTTCTTTTAATACATGGTACTGCTGATGACGTTGTGGTAATGCAACACAACCTGGCTCTTGTAAAATCCTTCATTGATGCAGGTGTGCAAATGGATTTCTTTCCCTACCCAATGCATCCGCATAATGTAAGGGGTAAAGACCGGGTACACCTAATGACTAAAGTTTTGAATTATATTATAGAAAACAACCAATAGAATTAAAAAGCACCGGTTTATCCCCGGTGCTTTTTTTTGTTAAACTTGTTTACATTCTTTTAAAAGAGTCAAGATCCATTACCTGGTATTGTCTGAAAAAAAGATAATCTCCATATCTTATTAACCCTATATCGGTAAAATAGAATTGAAGAATCTGTTTAAACGTATATCCCTTTCTGGCCATATTCATGGCTCCTTCCTGACAAAGCCCAACTCCATGTCCAAAGCCCCGGCCATTTAATACAACTTCATCTCCTTCCAATCTGCAATCGAACCAGGTGGATCTTAATTTAAAATGCATTCGAATATCCCTTAACGGAATACCTAACTGTGGAATTTGATAAAATGCTAACCGGTGTTCTTGCCTGAAGTTGTATAAAAGCTTCATAAAAGTGGAATCGTTAACCGGATAGTCAAATTGGTTGACAAGATATTGTTCCCACTTATATTTAGGTATTCGCTTTTCCCATTTTGCCTGACGTGTATGAATGCAAAACGTATCAATTACACTACGGCAGTATGACACCGGATTATTCCAAACAAAATCCGATTCACTGGTCTGACCTCCACAATTGGCAAAAAAGAAACCATTAGCCAATTTAAAATGATTATCAATCATTACGATTCCCCTTGTACTCTTAACCGCTTTTTTTATATCTGGTGTATAAATCAGCATATTATGATAAGCCTGACAATGTACCTGATCACATAAATTAAATCCTTCAGCCTTGTGTTTTCTTAAATGACTCAGTACATAAGTCCGGCTTAAAGTAGCCTGAACCTTATAATATTCGATATGCCTACCGCCACCTCCTTCACTTTCAATAACACCACCTAGGTAATTCTCTATTTCTACCTCATTGACAATTTTAAGTCCCTTTTCGCCATCTATGGTTATTCTAAGATCATTGAAATATTTTCTTTCCTTCAGTTTTCGGGGCTTTAAGCCCTGAATTCTAAAAGAGTGATTGGGTAATGATTCTTTAACTTCAATTGTATCAAAATGACCTAAATCCCTCACACCCTGAATCAAATTTAACTGATTGCCAACACGCCTTATTTCAACTGATTCGGTTGGAAGTATTGTGTGCATTTTTTTCTTGTCACCAAATACATTATAAGATCCTTTATGGTAACTGACCAGTAAGTTGTTTATTTTATATCGCCGTAAAATTCCTATCTCCAATTGTTGACTTTCAACAGGAATCATAAAAAACAAAAACGCGAAAAACAAAAATGACTTCACTCTACAAAAGTAGGAGATGAATCTTTATGATTTTATTCTCAAAATCATAATTATTAACATTTTTTCTGACAAATCTTTTGATGAAGGAGTATAAACTATAAAGCCCTAGTGATCAATTAAATTGATTCAATAATAAGACTGGCAACTTTCTTAGAAGCGCCCCCGCCTCCCAGTTTTTCCTCCAGTAAGTGGTAGTCCGTTTTTATTTTTGTACTGTCATTAGAATACTTTTTCAACTCACTAACAATATTGTCAACAGTCAAATCTCCCTGAATTAACTCTTTGACCACTTCTCTTTCCATAATCAAATTTACTAACGAGATATAAGGTACTTTTACCAGTCTCTTAGCAATACTATATGATATAGGGTTGGCCTTATAACAAACCACCTGAGGCACTTTAAATAAAGCGGTTTCAAGAGTAGCAGTTCCTGAAGTTACCATAGCTAAATCCGAATTGTTCAATAAATCATAAGTTTGATTTTCCAATATCTTACAAGAAGAATTACCTGTCATATCCTTGTAAAATGCCTTCGATTTATTGGGTGCTCCTGCAATAATAATCTGATATTCCGGGAAAGCAGCAGCCGCCTCCAGCATAATTGGCAATTTGGCTTTTATTTCCTGATTTCTGCTACCCGGTAAAAGCGCAATAATTGGCTTATCAGAGAGTTCATTCTTCTCTAAAAACTCATTTTGAGTTAATGCCTCTTTTTGAAATTTTTGAATAGCATCTACCAGCGGATGTCCTACAAAATTAACATCCATATCAAATCTACCATAGAACTCCTTCTCAAAAGGCAATATGGAATACATTTGATCCACTACTCTTTTTATTTTGTGTACTCTGTTCTGCTTCCATGCCCATATTTGAGGAGAAATGTAGTAGTGAACAGGAATATTTATTGCTTTGGCATATTCGGCAATTCGTAAATTAAACCCGGGATAATCAATTAAAATAATAACGTCAGGATTAACCGCTTTAATACTTTTTTTACAAAACTTAATGTTTTTTAAAATGGTTCTTAAATTAAACAAAACCTCAATAAAGCCCATAAAGGCTAACTCATCAATGTGTTTAACCGGATTACCTCCTATTTCAGCCATCCTATCACCTCCCCAAAATGTGAATTCAGCTTTTTTATCAAGCTCCTTAATGGCATACATTAGATTACTACCATGTAAATCCCCTGATGCTTCTCCGGCTATGATATAATACTTCAACGTTTATAATTTTTAGCAAAAATAGAGTTTAAATAGTAATTATTCATAAAATGATTCATTAATTCCCCCCTTAGTACTTAACAGAATGATGTGGAAATTTGAGTGATTGTGCCCAGACTGACCATCTATATTTGAGCTAATTTTGTAGTATGAAGATATTGTTTACCACTTTAATTCTTACATGTTGTTCATTTTTGTATAGTCAGGACAAAAAAATTGATCAGCTGGAGATACTATATAGCCAGGAACATTACACTAAAGTTTTAAGGAAAGCCAACAAATTACTTGCTCTTCCTGATTATGACTATAGTGGGATGCCGGTTTTTTACAAATCACTGGCGTTATTCAGGCTCGTTGGACAGGAAGATTGGTTTCCGAGACATAAAAATGCATTGATCCAGGCTATTTCGGCTTATGACACTTTTCTTGAACATGATAAAGCCAATGTATACATCAAATCTCATTATTTCGAAATTGCCGAACTTAAAATTTACCTGATTGAACAGGAACAAACCTTCAGAAAACAGAAACTAACAAGTCATGCCGGAAAAATAAAGTCATTTGTAGACTCACGCTTAAAGAATATTAGTCAATATGGTGTAAATGTTGCCCCGTCAAAGTCTGAAAAAATTGTAGTTAAGCCATCAAACACTAAAGATCCGAAGGAATACAGTGAAAAGAATATTTCAAAATCTGAACTAAACTTTAGGGAAAAAATTGTGGCTTTTGCTAAAAAATATATTGGTGTGAAGTATCAGTGGGCAGGAACAAGCCCAAAAGGGTTTGACTGCTCAGGTTATATTGGATACATCTTCAAAAACCATGGTATTAATGTTCCGCGTTCAGCAGCTGCTCAAAAAGATAATGCAAAAAAATTAAAGCTGATCGAAGCCTTTATGGGAGATCTGGTATTCTTTAAGTCAGGTGGAAAAATTACTCATGTTGGATTGGTAATATCTAAACCTAATGAAGAATTAACCATGATCCATGCTTCAACCAGTAAAGGGATTATTATTACTAATGTCAATCAATCAAATTACTGGAAGCCAAAATTAAGTGGTGCCGGTAGGGTGATTTCATAAAACATAAAAAAGGAGGCCTGAACAGGCCTCCTTTTATTTTAAGTCAATAATTATTAACGATTACATTTTACTTAAATCAGGTTCAGTTCTGGTAAAAGCAGGAATTCCTGTTACATCCATACCAGTAATCAATAAATGAATATCATGGGTACCTTCATAAGTTACCACCGATTCAAGATTTGCCATATGTCTCATTACTGAATACTCATTTGTAATTCCCATTCCTCCTAAAATTTGTCTGGCTTCCCTTGCAATTTTCAGTGCTATTTCAACATTGTTTCTTTTAGCCATTGAAATTTGAGCTGAAGTTGCTTTTCCTTCATTTCTAAGCTGACCTAAACGATATGTTAAGAACTGAGCTTTGGTAATTTCCGTAATCATTTCAGCCAATTTCTTTTGTGTGAGTTGGAATGAACCAATTGGAACCCCAAATTGAATTCTTTCTTTCGAATATCTAAGCGCCTGATCATAGCAATCCATAGCAGATCCCAATGCGCCCCAGGCAATACCAAAACGTGCCGAATCAAGACAACCCAACGGTGCACCCAATCCTGACTTGTTTGGTAAAAGATTCTCCTTAGGTACCTTAACATTATCAAATATTAACTCTCCTGTAATTGAAGCTCTCAACGAATGCTTACCTTTCATTTCGGGTGCCGAAAATCCTTCCATACCCTTCTCCACTATTAGACCATGGATTCTTCCTTCTTCATTCTTTGCCCAAACCACTGCTATATCAGATAACGGTGCATTTGATATCCACATCTTTGCTCCATTAAGCAAATAGTGATCTCCCATATCTTTGTAGTTTGTGATCATTCCCCCAGGGTTTGAACCGTGATCAGGCTCAGTCAATCCAAAACACCCTAAAAACTCACCACTGGCCAGCTTAGGTAAATACTTTTTTCTTTGCTCTTCAGTTCCGTATTTATAAATAGGATACATGACCAAAGAACTTTGCACTGATGACGTTGACCTTAAACCGGAATCGCAACGTTCCAACTCCTGCATAATCAAACCATACGAAATCTGGTCTAATCCTGGTCCACCATATTCAGTAGGAATATATGGCCCAAAGGCACCAATCTCTCCAAGTTGCTTTACCAGGTGCTCAGGAAAAGCAGCCCTTTCATAATAATCTTCAATGATTGGAGAAACATTTTGCTTTACCCAATCCCGGGTAGCTTCCCGTATTAATTTATGCTCTTCTGTTAATAGGTCATCCAGGTTATAGTAATCCGGATGTGTGTATAAATCACTAGCCATACTTTAAAAAAATTTTGAACAAATGTATATAATTTTATTCTTTTGATAAGGATCGATCAAAATATAAGTTTAAGAAAATTTATCATTAATTTTGCTGATCTGAAATGATATGAATTCAAGCGATTTTGATATTGGTGTATTGACTCCAATTGCAGGATTTCAAGACCCTGTGACATGGATAATTATGTTGTTATGCATTGTTCTAATCGGTTTAGCCAGATTAAATAATTTCAGTTATATTTTTGAACTATTCAATCCTTCAACCAATTATAATCATAAGATGATATCTCTGACCTCCCGGTCGTCTTATTTTCTCCTGATCAATTTTTTTCTGATTACAAGCTTGTTTTTCGCTGAATTCTTTGATGACGCATTTTCTCAAAAAATTAACTCTTCAATTCACCCCGTTTTTATCATATTATCTGCCTTTACTGTCTTCCTGACTCTAAAAGTTGGACTCATGCTTTTAATTGCTAACTGGTTTAAACGTAAAGTACTATTCGACATCAATAATTTATTGCATTATTACCAAATAATGGGGATAATTCTGGTACCTATCATTGGGATATCTTACTTTCAGGGGGATATCGTCAGATTCTGGGCCACAATCATCATACTAGTATCGGGCTTGTCTTTATTCCTTTATTTTTCATATAAAAGCCTGAAATTAGCGCTACAATACAATATTTCTTTTTTCTATATTATTTTGTATCTTTGCACCCTCGAAATAATGCCATTATTGCTTATAGTAAGATATTTGGTGTATTAAGAGCAGTTTTATTTGAATAAAAATTATTTTGGACATGAGTGTAAAAACTATATTAGTTTCGCAACCCAAACCCGCCAGTGAAAAATCGCCCTACTTTGATCTTGCTGAAAAATACAAGTTAAAAATTGATTTTCGACCATTTATTAATGTTGTGGGAGTGAGTGCGAGAGAATTTAGAGCACAAAAGATAGATTTGGGTTTACATACAGCTGTTTTGTTAACCAGTAAAACTTCTGTCGATAATTTTTTCCGAATAGCTGAAGAAACCAGGTATAAAGTACCGGAGTCAATGAAGTACTTCTGCATATCAGAAGCCATTGCTTATTATTTACAAAAATATGTAGTTTACAGAAAACGAAAAATTTTCTTTGGTAAACAAAATATTTACGACCTGGTTGATCTATTAAAAAAACACAAAAATGAACGGTATTTATTACCTTGTTCTGACATTCTGAGACAGAATATTCCTGATACACTTAAGGAGCATAAAATCAATTTTACCAAGGCTATTTTGTATAGAACTGTTGCTGCTGATTTATCAGATTTAGAAGATGTAAAATACGATTTATTAGTATTCTTTAGTCCTTCCGGAATTGAATCCCTATTGAAGAACTTTCCTGATTTTAAACAGGAAAAAACTAAAATTGCGGCTTTTGGACCAACCACTGCAAACGCAGTAAAGAAAAACAATTTGAGACTGGATATTCATGCGCCTCAACCAAAAACGCCAAGTATGACTATGGCTATTGAGCACTATATCAAGTCTAAAAAGTAAATCTCAGTTTCTTTACTTTTCCGGCAAATACTTTAAGTATAAAAATATAAGCATTGAAGGTATAAACGAATGTGAAATACCCATTAAGGTGCGTACTACAGGATAAATTGTTTTATCAATGTCTAAAACCATTGCCCCGGCATATAAAAGTCCTGATATTGCAATTAATGCTATATATACTATCGTAACACTTCTTCCTGCAGGCCTGTGTTTTGGAAAGTAGTTTATCATAAACGTGAAGGAAATTGCCCAAAAATAAAAGAAGAAAAATACGGTTAACCCCCATTTTAAAACCATTATTTGAGCCACAGTCCAATCTTCTAGAGGATAAAACAAAGGAGTAGAGAAATTGGGTACATGGCTTGTCAGATGCTTTAATACATGGTTTATGTTCATCATTACGAAATCACGTAAAAAGCCACTTAAAAGCAATAAAATGACAAGTGATGATATAAAAAGTTTACGCTTCATTCTTTAAACCGTAACGTTTTATCCAGAATAGCCAGAGCAGGAAAATTATACCATACACAAAAATAGTAAATGTGTAGTTATGATTAAAGTCAAGATAGGCCGGATTATAGTCATTGATGAGTAGTAAGGCCATTACCCGTGTGATATTTGCAAAATGGATTATAACCAACCCAACCGGGATATACCATATTTTGGAAATAATATTTCCGGGAAAAGCTAAAATAAAGATAGAAAAAATTGAAAATAGCTTAAATCCATTACAGTTATCACCAACCCATACTCCACCATGCATTGATAGCTCTTTCATTAACAAAACGTGGTTGCTTTCAACCTCAATAAACGTTTCAACCCCAAAGAGCGAAAATAATTGGTTTGAGAAATATACAATACTGTAATTAAGCCAATAGTCCCAGGTTGTATACTCTTTTATAACCAAGTGGTAAACCAACAACCAAAGCAAATATAAACCTCCTCCCAACAGAACGAATTTTATTTTACCTGATTTTAAAGAAAAGTCCATTTATTTAACAAAAAAACTTCAATCCAAGCAAATCAGACTGAAGTTTACAGTATATAATATTTGATAAGGTTAACTTTTACCTTTTAGTTTTCGTATCCCAAATAATGCTCCTGCGGCAATTAAAAAACCAAGTCCTCCATCAATTGGAATACATTCAGGATCCCAACAAGGAGGAGTATTTCCACCAGGAACACTACCTCCCGGAGGTGGTCCCCCAGGCGGTTGTGCGTATATAGCACTCCCAATTACTACAAAAAACACTACTAAAAATATCCTGTTAGCGAATTTATTTTTCATCATATTATTATAATATCAGTCTCTTACAATATTATCTTTTTGGTCGTAATTCCTATTTCAGAATTAACTACCACGACATATACTCCAGACAAATTATCTGGCAAAGTTAATACTTTTTGGTTATTACTCAGGTCAATTGATCCTAAGTTCACTATTTCCTGCCCTAAAGTGTTTGTCAATCTTAGTTCAACCGGCTTGGATAAGTCGGCAGATGTATTCAAATTGAGCAGGTTCCCCATTTGTGTTATACCAATTTCAATGCCATTATTAGTAATTGCATTATTTTCAACTGCTAAAAAAGTATTACTATTTAAATGTTCGTTTGACAATACAATAGTAAATCTGTCAGACACCCCTTTTTCAGCATAAAATGTATAATGGTCTTCAACCGATAAGTTAACCATTTCGTTTAACTCATGATCAATCAAATAAACATTCTCATAAGCTCCAAACGAAACCAGATTAGAAGTACTTATTGAATAGTAAGCATCTTTCAAACATTTGAATGTCAAATCAAATGACTTATTAAACCCGTCATTATAGATATAGTTCTTTGTTACTTTAACGTCATTTAATTCCATGTATAATGATGAGGCTTGCTCACGTCCAACCGACATTGTCTGAATATCAAGTGTATCATAACTATCACTTGCTGCATCATTAAACCCAATACCTAAAACACTATAGTGAGTTGAATTATTCTCTTTTAAAGTCAGGTTAATTTCATCTACTACTTGATTACTTCTCATAAAGGTTGCTGCAGAAGATGTTTTTGAAGATTGAGGAAATACCAATGATCCAAAACCAGTAACCCAAATCCCTTGACCGGAAGCAATTAAACCACCTGCTAATTGCGGAATACTTGAAGTATTAGAAACCTGATCATACCATTGATATGACCCTGACTGTGCATCATAAACATAAAAGTAATCACTAACAAAGTTTGTAGTAATTGCCTGCGAGTACAATACCGGACTGGCAAAAGGATTTCCTGCAATATGCCATCCATTAGGAATTACTGTTGAAACATCATTATCATTCAATGTCCCTGTCACTTCAATTGTTGCTCCGGACCAAACACTTAAATCATCTCCAACAAACACTTCGAACCCTGTCCCGTTAGTCAGTGGATAAGTTATCGAAGTAACATCCTGATATTGACTAATAAAATATTTTTTTACCGAAAAGTAACAACCTGACGCAGTAGTATCACCATAGGCACATCCGTCAGGGAAACCGGCACCACTAATCGCTAAGTCCTGATCCCAATCTGATAGTGTTGCACCTATAACAGGTGAAGCCAAATTTCGGTTACCGGCAACACCCGGAGGGAGAAACCTTCTAACTGTGGCATTTCCATTAAAAGAACAATTAATTCCAACTGGTCCTACTCTTCCTGTTGTAAGACCGGAAGTTGAATTAATTATCAAACTTCCCGCAGAGAAATCAAAGACACCACTATTAGGAGATAGTAAACCGTCTATCAGAACAGTTCCGTTATCCAAAATAACAGAATCCGAATTTTCCAATGTTAAGTCATTAAAAGCCACCTCTACACTATTTAAATCAACATGTTGTTCATCTAACCCATCCAGTTCCATAACCCCATCTGTTCCCATATCAATTGTTCCGTCAATCGTAACATCACCAAAAATTTCAATTAATTCGCTTCCACTCCACACTAAACTTGCTCCAGACTCTATTTCCAAAATTTCAATATCTGCGTTTTGATCTAACGTTACGGTATGTCCTGTCGCAATTCTGATATTATTTAACGATTGAGGAATACAAGAACAATTCCATGTATTGATATCACTCCATGGACCTGTTTGAACAGATACAATATTTATAGACAATTCTCCTGCCAAAGTGAAATAATCACCAGCATCAAAATCAACATTAGTAAAAGTTACTGTTTTATTTATAGCATCATATACACCTGTCATAATGACGTCAACAGCACTAAATACATCATCAGTATGGTCTATTAGTAATCTATAATTAGCTGGATTTAACGAAAAATCAGTTAAAGCATCTAACTCAAAGGTTAATGTTATCCCACCAATATCTGATGGTTCATCAGCCCTCCATATCCTCTTATATCTAACACTATTTGCAAGACTTGGCGGCACATCACTATCAAGTACACCCAAGGTCTCTCCATTATCTCCTATAAACAAATATTCTCCATCATTTAAAGAACCTTTTTCAATTCTTACAATACCGTTTCCTATTGAATTTAAGTGGTTATTTGAAGCATCATCTTGCCCGATCCCGATTACACCTAAACCATAGTCAGTATCATATGCATAAAAATCATTGGATATTGTGGTTCCATACTTTGAAGAAATATAATTCTGTAATATCTTATCTTCAGCTGTGTTCAAGGGTGTATTAAATACAAATGCTTCAGCTATATATCCATCCATATGATAACCTGTAGAGCTTCCTCCAACCCAAACAGAATCATGAATTACCGGTAATGCTCCAAAACAGCTGGGGTTAAGGCTCGCATGTGCGAAATCTACCCGTCCCTCCATTGCTCCTGCCGACACGTCATATCTGTTTTGAAAAACATGAAAAGCCAGAGACGTATTCAACAAAGTATGTCTACCTTGTCCACCATTTCTTCCTACCGCTCTGTTTTCTCCACTTTGGGTTAAAACTCCAGTAGAAAAAGGTGTAGCACCACTTGAAGAAATGATACCCAATGGTACACTTAATATATTGTTATCTAAAATTTGTCCGCAGAGATAAGTATCGTAATAAGAGTTACCATCAAAAGCAGGTATATTACCTGTAACCAAGCCCTGCCCTCCATTAAACTCTAAAGCATCAACCTTTCCATTGAATACATCCGATACATATTGCGGTTGTAAGGAAGAATTTGTTTGTTGCACATTTCCTCCATTACCAGAAAAATCATCCAGTGAACTTACAAAAAGACCATTCGCTCCTCCAGTTGTTTCAACATCTACCCAGAAAGGATTAGTCGTACTATTACCAACTCCTCCAGGTCCGGTTTGAGCAAAAGCATTTGGCGCCAAAGCAAACACCCCTAAATAAAACATCAAATTTCTCATAATATAACGGGTCATTTTTATGTTACAAGTATAACCATTTTATTTGGACTGGGCAAAACAAACCATCAGCTTAATATGCTATTTACCAAAAACATCATTTCTACACTAATACGACTCTGTAAGATAAATTATTTTTTTCCAAATAAATACAGTTCAAAACGTTACTTTACCAATCAGTATATTTTCACATTTTTAGAAACCACAAACTTTTAAATATTATATTTGCTGAAAAATTAGCAAGTGATGCAAGAAAAGGTTCTTAATGATGAATCATGGAATATTGAAATTCATTCCAAAAGGAATCTGTTCAACCTTGATTTAAAGGAATTATTGAACTACAAAGATCTTATTTTTCTCTTTGTTAAGAGAGATTTTATTTCAATATATAAACAAACCGTTTTGGGACCGTTATGGATTGTCATTCAACCCATTTTGACAACCGTGGTTTTCACAATTATTTTTGGAAATATCGCAAAAATAGGTACCAATGGTATACCCGGAACTTTGTTTTACCTTTCCGGTATTACTGTTTGGTCTTACTTCTCTGACTGTGTTATTAAAACATCTGATACATTTATAAAAAATCAAAATATTTTTGGTAAAGTTTATTTTCCCAGGCTAATTCTTCCACTATCAGTTGTTTTGACTAACCTTATAAAATTTGGAATTCAGCTTGGTATTTTCCTTGGTGTTTATCTTTACTTTGTTTTCTTAGGCTCTGGTGAGATTGAAATACACCCCACTATGGGACTTTTACTCATACCTGTTATTGTATTATCCATGCTTTGTTTTGGTTTGGGAACAGGCTTAATAATTTCAGCTTTAACCACTAAATATAAGGATTTAAAGTTCCTGATTCAGTTTGGCATACAATTGGCAATGTACGCTACACCTATAGTATACCCAATTAATATAGTTGATGAAAAATATAAATGGTTAATTCTATCCAATCCTATGACAAGTGTTATTGAAACCTTTAAATATGCTTTCTTTGGAGATGCATTTGCAATGAACTACGGTAATCTTGTATATGGAATTGTTGTATCAATAGTCGTTTTATTCCTTGGTTTGTTCTTATTCAACCGTGTGGAAAGGTCATTTATGGATACGATTTAAAATAGTAACTTCTGATGTCAAAAACCATTCTCGAAATACAAAACGTTTCAAAACAGTACAGACTTGGTCAGGTTGGAACGGGAACTATCTCTCACGATTTAAATCGTTTTTTTCACAAAATAAGAGGAAAAGAAGACCCTTACCTTAAAGTTACAGAAGTTAATGAACGGGACAAAAAGTCGAAATCTGACTATGTATGGGCGGTTAAGGATATATCATTCTCTGCTGAGGAAGGAGAGGTAATAGGAATAATTGGTAGAAACGGAGCTGGAAAATCAACTCTGCTTAAACTGCTTTCCCGTATCACATCTCCATCTACCGGAAGTATAAAAATAAAAGGAAGAATATCCTCTCTCCTTGAAGTTGGAACTGGATTTCATCAGGAATTAACCGGAAGAGAAAATATTTTTTTAAATGGTGCTATTCTCGGTATGACCAAGAAGGAAATATCCTCAAAGCTGGATGAAATTATTGAGTTTTCAGGCTGTAAAAACTACATTGATACTCCTGTTAAAAGATACTCTTCTGGAATGATAGTCAGATTGGGATTTGCTGTAGCCGCTCACTTAGAATCGGAACTACTGATTGTTGATGAAGTATTGGCAGTAGGTGACCTTGAATTTCAAAAAAAATGTCTTGGTAAAATGAAGGACATCTCCAAGTCTGGAAGAACAGTTCTTTTTGTAAGTCATAATATGAGCAGTATTTCTCAACTATGCTCCAGAACAATTCTTTTAAGGGAAGGAACAGTTTATGAAGATGGAGAAACTGAGAGTGTAATCAAAACTTATCAATCCATTAATACTGATAAAGATTATCAAAAATCTGATACTTCGTCAAAAGAAGTCTTTTTTAAACACGTTAAAGCTGCACAAGACGCTGAAAATGAACAATTAGTTATTAAAGCAACACTTGGAGCAAGTGTTCAAATCAATAATATTTCGTGCGGGTTCCTTATTAAGGATAATTGGGGACAGAAAATAGGAACTGCCTACCACGACTTTCAGATCTCCAAAGACAATATGGAAATTGAAGTAAATATTGATATTAAACAGTTCCTTCCAGGAACCTATCAGATCGATTCAGCTCTTTTTATACCAAAGTCAATTAACTATGAATACCTGGAGAACAGTGTTACTATTAATCTGACAAACGATATGAACAACCTGTACGAAAGTCAAAATATTGGCGCAATAAACTTAGATGCCAATTGGAGAATTCATTAACTATTATGACCGGACTATTCTCATATATTGACAAAATGATCCAAAGATCAAGACTAAAAAAAATAAAGTCTGATCCAAACATTTCTATATCCAAACGGACCAAATTATCTAGCGATTGTAAGATCGAGGTCAGACTTGGAGGTACAATATCAATTGATAGTGGCACCGAAATTTTAGATGGAGTAATGTTGTTTTCATATGGAGGAAAAATTGAAATTGGTAAGAATTGTAGTATTAATCCTTACACCATAATTTATGGTCACGGCAATACTAAAATTGGCGACAACGTTCTGATTGCTGGCCAAACTATGATAATACCGGCAAACCATAATTTTAACAATACTAATATCCCCATTCGTGAGCAGGGAGTAACTACCTTGGGCATAACTATTGAAAGTGATGTATGGATAGGTCATGGATGTACCATACTTGATGGTGTAACAATTGGAACAGGTTCTGTTATTGCTGCCGGTAGTGTGGTTAATAAGGACATCCCACCACACACCGTCAATGGTGGAGTACCATCTAAAGTACTAAAAAACAGGGAATGAGCAAATCAAGACTAAAATATAAAATACTTGGACCAAAACACCTCAAAGACATCTTGTTTGAAGTACTTGGAAACAAACTATTAAACGGGATTTCGAAAGACTATATCCATAAAAGTATAGTCATGAAGAGATTTAATGAAAACGATATTGAAATTGTTTCTTTTAAAAAAGGCGTGTGGAAAGTCAGACATAATGACTTTGTGTACTATCTGAGAGACAATAAAAGCGATATATATGTATTCCGACAGGTTATTCTGGAAAACGAGTATGATAGCTTTTTTGAAATGTGTAAAAAGTTTTCAACCCAAATCGACACTATGATTGACCTTGGAAGTAATATTGGTCTTACGAGTATGACTGCCAGTAAATACTTTTCAAATATTTCAATTACTGCTGTTGAACCTTCGGCTGAAACCTATAAAATTTTACAACAAAACCTAAGTGAAAATAACATAAACCATACTACTATAAATAAAGGAGTATGGAATCAAAAAACAAAACTTCGCATTTCGGAAGAGTTTAGAGACGGTAAAGCATGGTCATTAATGGTTAAACCTGACCCTAATGGCGATATTGAAGCTATTGACCTGCTTGATTTATATACCAATCACACAATAGACATCCTGAAAATGGACATTGAAGGTACAGAACAAATACTGTTTCAGGATAAGGAATATGCTTCCCGGTTTCTTTCTAAAACCAAATTCATTGCTATTGAAATTCATGAGGAATTTATCGAAAAAAATAAAGTCCACGAGATATTAGCTGAAAATGGTTTTGAAATATTTGAATCAGGAGAACTGAGCATAGGAAGGAACACTAACTTAGTAAACTAAGATGCAAGAAAAAATAACAGAACCCTTTGTTTCAATAATTATCTGCACATATAATCCTAAAAAGGAAATTTTTAGTAAAGTACTGGATGGCATTCTGGATCTATCCGGATCAAACGGACTTTCTGAGATAATAATAATTGATAACAATTCAAAAACTCAATTAGAGGAGATCGATTATATAGCGGATTTTAAGAAAAATGCATTAACTGAAGTCAAAATTATTCGGGAGATAAAGAGTGGACTTACCAATGCCAGAATAAGAGGATTTAAAGAGTCGAAAGGAAAATTTCTGCTATTTGTAGATGATGATAATATTCTATCAAAAAACTATGTTAATGAAATTGTCGGATTGGTTAACCAATACCCCAATGTCCATTGCTGGGGACCAGGGAATGTTAAAGTACAATTTTCAGGACCTGTTGAAGATTGGGTAGAAACCAGAAAATGGATATTTCAGGAAAAACGTAATGATTATGTCAAATATGGCCTGTTGAGAGGGTGGCACTCTTATTCACCTGCAGGTACCGGATTGATTGTTGAACGTAGTATTATGGATGACTATACCCAAAGAGTAGAGTCTGGAACAATGAATGCTACAGACAGAACCGGCAAATCACTGACAAGCGGTGGGGACAGTCAAATTATACATACAGCGACACTGAATGGTAAGGCGGTTGGCATGGCTCCCGAACTGAGTTTAATTCATTATATATCAGCGGAAAAAGTCACACTTAAATACGTTAAGGAATTGCTCTTTATGGTTAACAGCTCCATTCATGTTCACTATGAAGTATTTAATGATATAAAAAACCAATTACTTCATATTCCATCTACGAGTGGCTTTATACTATTTTTATTCTCAACACTTCGAAAATCAAAACTCAGGGTTAAGTCTCCTGACTTTGTTATACCTGTTGCAGCAGAACTAGGTCTTATTGAGGGTAGCTATAAGATTCTTAAAATTAAAAAAATTCCGGTTTTGTTCAGATTTGCAAAACGACTTGTTCGACTCAATTAATAGTAAGTTTATGATTTATGTTAAAATAATCGGAGGACTAGGCAATCAAATGTTTCAATACGCTACCTCTTTAGCACTTGCTATAAAAAACAGTACCACCGTAGGTATCGATCTTAGTGAGATTAACAAACATGAAGGAAAAGAACACTTTTCATACAGGAATTTTCAATTGGAAAAAATATTTAATATCAAAGGATATAAAATATTATCAAAAAAAACTTCTACCTACCTTACAGACCAGTCAATAACAGCAAGGTTAAAAAAGAAAGTTTCAAGTTTCCGAACCTACCATGAAAAAGGTTTGAATTATGACCCCAATCTTCATACAGTTGGACAAAACTCATTTATTGAAGGTTACTTTCAGTCAGAAAAATATTTTAATGCTTATCGGGAAGAACTTTTAAAGCACTTCTCTTTTTCATTGCCTTATTCTGAGAAAAGCGAACATATTTCAAAAAAAATACAAGAAGTTAATGCAATAGCAGTACACATCAGAAGAGGAGACTATATTTCAGACCAACACATTAATTCTGTACACGGGGTTTGTTCAATCGATTATTACAAAAATGCTATCATACATTTAAAAGTTGAAAACCCTCACTTTTTCTTCTTTTCTGACGATATGAATTGGGTAAAAGAAAACTTTGCCAGTCTTGATTTAAGTCAATGTGATTTTGTGGATTGGAATACTGGTGATGACTCATGGCAAGATATGAAACTGATGAGTCAATGCAAACATTTCATTATTGCAAATAGCAGTTTTAGTTGGTGGGCTGCATGGCTATCAGAAAGTCAGAATAAAAAAGTAATTGCACCGAGAGAGTGGTATGCAGATGCAAAAAAAAACAACGAAACAGGAGATCTCATACCAGATTCATGGACCAGGTTATAGATATTTTTTATTTTGCTCCAGAACAATAAGAACAGGTTCCACACTATCAAAACAAAGTATACTATGAAGTTATTTTCTAAAGTCCTAAAAAAATTTAAAAATGCCAACTTCATCCTGGCTTATATACTCTATTTAATCCATAAAAGAAAAAACAAAGTCTCAAATCAGTCTACCAACGACAAATCATTAGTTTTAAAGGTCACTAACCCTCAGGTTTTTAACCGATATTTTTATTGTTTTGTTAAATTTTTCCATATGGCGGGCTACTCAATATATCTGCCCGATTTCAATTATACTTTCTTTAAAAAGCAAATTTATAACAGAAGACATGAAGATGGGGATTACTTCAGGCTTATATTTACTGAAAACTTAATTACTTACTCTCCAAAATCTGTTCAGAGCCCTACTCTGGAAATAAACGATAGTAATTTAAGTAATGATTATTTTAGTGCTTTTTACGGCAAAGGTCAGGAAAAAGATAATCCTTTTTATCTTCCAATGCCACTACATCCAAACTTCTACCACCTGAACATCTGGAATGAATCTCTAACTGAAATTAAATCCAGAAAAAATTCAATAATCATGGCTGGTAATAACAACCCTAAGATATACAACGGTATTGACAAAACTCCCTTTAAAGTGGAAAACAGAGTTAGAATAACCACCCATTTAAAGGAAAAAAACATTTCAACTGAGCCTGAGTCATATGAAGAATTACTTGATTTTATCAAATCTGACAAGGACAATTCATGCATTATTGTTGATACGCAGAAAACGCATATTAATATGCTTGACCTTAGAAATATTATTCATAATTTCAATTTTTACCTTGCCCTGCCTGGAGTAACTATGCCTTTTTGCCATAATATTGTGGAAGCAATGTCAGTGGGAACTATTCCTATACTGCATGAAGAATATGGCAATTTATTAAGACCCAAACTCCGACACATGGAAAATGCCATTTTTTACGATAATATCGACGATATTGAAGATAAAATAAAATTGGCATATTCAATGTCGGAAACTGAAATAACGAGAATCCAAAAAAATGTAGCTCTCCATTACAACACCTACTTTACTCCTGAAGTTGTTATTCGGGAAATTACTTCAGGAAAGTATGACAACTACTATCTTCAGTCAGGACACCGCAGTGTTAACATACTGAAAACGCAATTTGGCATGCCTCTTTCATAGTTTATTGACTGGTCAAGCCATTAAACATTGCTTTGTTTATTAAAAAAACAATTAATATCTTTGGCTTATATTTTTTGATATGAAACTCTTATTCATTCTGATGTCCTTTCTCTTAGCTCCCGCTTGCTTTTCACAGACATGGGAATGGGCTAAACGAGTAAATGGTTTAGCTAATGATTATGTTTCTGATGTCCATATTGATAGTGACAGAAATGTATACATTACCGGCAGATCAAAGGGAGCTGTTACTTTTGAAGACCTTTTAAATCCAATTTCACCTGTTTATTACGGTCATACTGATGCATTTATTGCTAAATATGATAAAGATGGAAATCTGATCTGGGCAAACCAGGGAGGAAGTAATGGACCGGATTGGGGTTGGGGAGTAGTTGCTGATGATAACGGGAACACTTATTACACCGGAGAATTTTCCGGCACTTCAGTTTTTGGCAATGATACAGTAATTAGTAATGGTTCAAGGGATGTATTCATTTCTAAATTGGATCCAAACGGTAATTTTTTATGGACAATTTCTTTTGGAGGCTCAAATTCCGATAAGGGAAAAGATATCGAAATGGATGCGGCAGGAAACATCTACTGTACAGGATTTGTAGCCACAGAAGTCACTATTGACAACCAAACAATTGGAACAAATAGTGTTTCTAATGCCTTTATCCTTAAACTGGACTCAAACGGAAATTATATTCATATTGAAAGTATTGAACCCAAGTTTTCTGCCGGGTATCATTTAAAATCAGACGATAACGGACATATTTACTTAACCGGAGAATTGCTTTATGATAGCTACATTGCCGGTACTCTTGTTCAGGGACCAGCAAATTTAACCTGGCGGGATGGTTTTTTAGCCAAAATGGATACTGCATTTCAGGTTGAATGGATTAGAACGGTGGCCAGCTCATTTCATAACATTGGAGAAAGTATTGCCATTAGTGATGACTATGTTTACATGACTGGTTGTTATACAGGTGTTTGTGATTTTTCAGGCATATCCTTAACTTATAATGGGACCGGAAACTCTTCTTCTACTTATAATGCCAGCAGAGATATTTTTGTTTCCAAATACGATTTTAATGGAAATATACAGTGGGCTAAAGGACTTGGAGGACTGGGCTATGATTACGGATTTGGCATAGATGTTACACACGATAATGTAATATATGTTGCCGGAACATTCCAGGATACGGTTCTATTTGATCTGACCCAAGTAGTCTCCAGCGGAAATTACGATATGTTTATTTGCAGGCTTGATGAAAACGGGAATGTTGACTGGGTAAAAAAACAAGGTAACTGGGATAGTGAATCAGCATATTGTCTTGGCATTGATGAATTCGAAAATATATATTGTGGAGGTGCATACAGAGGAGGAGGTCAAAATTTTGACAGTATGTTCCTGCCCACTACTGAATATACAGGAGTAATTGGGAAAATAACGCAGCATCCCTTTCAGGAAATTACCTATAGCAATTCTTCATTTTGTTTAGGAGATACTTTCCAGCTTTCACTTGATGGCATAACTTCTCCGTTAAGTTATGAATTTTTATTACCTTCAACCAATAGCTGGGTTGATAGTAATACTTATTACATTATTCCATCTGCCACCACCAACCTAATTGGTGAGGTTATCATTTCCAATAATATATATAGTGATACTATTCCAATTAATCATTTGGTTGAGGTTTTTACAGATCATAGCTTTGACCTTGGTAACGACACTATTGTTTGTAGCACTTCAACATTAAACCTTACCGGCCCAATCGGACAGTTTGACTATAACTGGTCCAACGGAGATTCCCTGTATATTTCAAGTATAAATCAAACCGGACAGTACTCGCTGGAATTAATTGATACTAATGGTTGCATCACTTATGATACTATTCTTGTTACACAGGTTACCCCTCCGGTTATCTATCTGGGGGCAGACTCTACAATTTGTGATAATGACTCTCTGGAGTTGAGTGTTCAAACAGGACAGTACCTGTATTCCTGGTCAAGTAATGACAATACCAATTCAATTGTTGTGACTTATAGTGATACTTTTTGGGTTGAAGTAACTGACACTAACAACTGTTCAGCCATTGATTCCATTATTATTACTGAATTTACCAGTCCGGTTTTTAACCTGGGTAATGATACCATAACCTGTGATTATAACTCCATACAATTGAATGGACCAACAGGAAATTATGACTATACCTGGTCTAATAATGATAACACCAGCTCTATTACTGTAAATCAATCGGATGAATACTGGCTGGAAATTATAGACAGTAACAATTGTTTTAGTACTGATACTATTATTGTGGATTTTGTAGATTGTACTGATATTGAACAATACGATAACGAAATTAGTATTCAACAATCTAATGATTATATAAAAATAACCACATCCGATCAATATTTTGATTTACTGATAGTTAATGTTGGCGGTCAGGTTATTCAACGTTTCTCTAACCAGCAAGTTATTCCAATTGATTACTTGCCAAAAGGCGTTTACTTTGCTTACTACAAAGGAACAGCACAAGATAAAACCCTCAAATTCATCAAGTTTTAAACTCTGCCCTTACCTGTTAAGAAGCCCTGATAAGGGGTAATCACTTCAGGATGATGTATCCCGATTTTGTAAATGCACTCAAATAACTGAAAAATATATCGATAATTATATGGTGATTATCGATTAATGGTTATCTTTGATCTAAATACAAAAAAACTAAATTATGAAATTGCTATCACTTTTTGGGGCCCTTGCATTTGGTTTGCTCGGATTCTCCCAAACAACTGAGTTGGTCAACTGTCCAGGACCAACAACAGTTACAACGTTTAACGAACAGTTCTCCTGTAATACAGTTGCGGGTGCTACGGAGTATGAATTTACTTTTACGGATGTTTCCCTAGTCAATCCTCCGGTAGTGTATATTGCAAACTGGCATACTATACACCTTTTTCAAGCAGGATTGACTGACTTAGGAAAAACATATGATGTATCAGTTAGAGCTAAAGTAGGAGGTGTTTTTGGTGCCCCTGGTAGTACATGTACTCTAATTGGTCCTACAGCTCCACCAAGTACTGATATTACAAGTGCTAACTGCGGTAGCTTTCCTTTAAGTATTTTCAATCAGTTGATTTACTGTGAATCAGTTGCTGGTGCCACAGAGTATGAATTTGAATTTACACCACCTAGTGGACCTCCTACAACTGTAACAAACACGTTCCAAAATACTAGCTTATTTGCTGCTGGTTTATTTGATTTCAACGTTACTTATAGTGTTAGAGCCCGTGCAAAAATTGGTGGTACTTTCGGACCTTATGGTGCAACTTGTGCCTTAACATCTCCAAATACTGCACCAAGTACTGCTTTACAACCATCTCACTGTGGTATTACATTAACTTCATATTCATTTATACTTAAAGCGCTTCCGGTTGTTGGAGCAACAAGTTATAAATTTGAGTTTTATGATGCAGGTACTACCAACTTAGTAGGAACCAGTATTGAGACTTACCAAAATACAAGTTTAGTTAGTGCTGGTTTAGGAGGAATTCCTAATGCTCAGTATGATGTTCGTGTAAGTGTAATTTTAGGATCCGGATCAACATATACTACTCCTGGTGCTATCTGTCAGGTTTTAGCTCCTTCAATCGTACCTTATACTAAAATTCAAAATCCAGATTGTGGTTTACAAACAACTGCATTCGCAGATCCATTTGACTGTAACCCTTTAACTGCTGCAACTCAATATGAGTTTGAATTTGTGAACTTGACTAATCCTGGTCCTGCTATTTATGCTACAAGTGCTACAACTGAAATGAGTTTAGCAACTGCTGGTATTACTGATAATAATACAACTTATGAAGTAAAAGTAAGAGCTACAATTAATGGTGTAACCGGAATTTTTGGTTTACCATGTATTATCCACTCTCCTACAACACTTCCTTTGCCTAATCTTGTTCCAAGTTCTTGTAACATTACGTTAAATTCGTTTGCTCAAAACTTCACAACTTCATCAGTTCCTGGAGCAACTGAGTACAGATTCAGATTATTTAATACAACTCCTGGGGCACCTAGTCCAACGACAATTTTTGACAAAGCGTTTAGTACAACAAACCTTCTTGAAATAGGTTTATTAGATCCAAACGTAACTTATGATGTTGATATTGCTGCTAAAGTAGGTGGTGTTTATCTATCATACGGGTCTGTTTGCCAGTTAACTTCTCCTGCAATTACTTCTCCTGCATTCAGTACGAGTCTAGACGCTGCATCATGTGGAGCAAGTTTAGCTTCAATTAATACACAGTTTACTGCAAATACCGTTGTTGGAGCAACTGACTATACATTTGAGTTTACAAATACTACTACCAGTGCTGTGACTGAATTCACTAAAAGTTGGAAAACAACTACTTTACTTGAAGCAGGTCTAACTGATATTAATGCTGCTTATAATGTTAGAGTTAAGGCAACAGTTAATGGTGTTATAGGACAGTACAGTGCTACATGTGCATTAACAGGGCCAACTGCTGTGCCTACTACAGATATATTATCTGTTTGTGGTACAACTTTATCTTCTTTCGGTCAGGTATTCTTATGTCAAAATGTACCTGGAGCTTCAGAATATGAGTTTGAGTTCACTAACATGTCAACAAATGTGGTAACAACACATACAAGACCATGGAGAAGTTGTTCATTTGCATTAGCAGGAATTAGTGATGCTGGTACACTATTCAGTGTAAGAGTTAGAGCTAAAATTGGTACTACATTCGGTAACTTTGGTAGTGTTTGTACTATTACTACACCTGCACCGGCTCCGGTATCACCAGATAACATAGCTGCGCCAACTGATCCTAATACTGATACTCAGGTTGCAGGAACTAAATCAGGTTCTTTAAATACTACTGATAACAATACAGCAGTAATTGAGAATGTTGAATTTAGTGTTTACCCTAACCCGGCTTCTGAGTTTGTAAACATTATGACTGACATTGCTGATTACAGTATTTCAGTATACAATGTAAATGGTCAGTTAGTTTATTCTGAGACTAACCTGAACAATCAAACTACTATTTCTGTAAATGAATTAGTAGATGGATTCTATATCCTTTCAGTTAATGATAACAATGGAACAGTGGTTGAAACTAAAAAATTAGTGGTTAAGCATTAATCCAAATACATACTATCATAAAATTAAGGGCTTTCATTCGTGAAAGCCCTTGTTTTTTTTACCTATTACTTTATAAAAAAATAATTATCTTCATCACTTTTTAACCCTCTTACGCCAACGTGAAGTTACAATACCATACCGGAAAAAATTTTGGAGATGCAGTTAATCCAATAATCTTTAATCATTATCTGGGTAATCTGTTAGATGAACAAACAGATACAGTAATTATTGGCATTGGGTCCATTCTGGGCCTTTTTAATAAACCAGATGATTGTACCAAAGTCTATATTTTCTCTTCAGGGTTTGCCGGAGGAGATGAGTCAACTTATGGTGCACCTCCACAACTTGATGATTCATATGAGGTCATCTGCGTAAGGGGAAAGCGTACTGCAAAGGCCCTTAAAATATCAGAAGATTTGGCTATTGCTGATGGCGCACTATTATTGCCACTAGTAAAACCTGAAAATCCTTCGAAAAAAAAGCAATATCAGTATGCTTATATGCCCCATGTAGGCACACTTGACATCTATGACAAATGGAAAGATTTAATAGAATCATTAGGTATTCATTTTATTGACCCTGGCTTAGACCCTGAAATTGTTTTATCAGAACTGAATCAAACAGAAGTCTTGCTTACAGAAGCCATGCATGGTGCAATAATAGCTGATGGTTACCGAATTCCCTGGATTCCTGTTAAGACCATAAAAACAGTAAATACGTTTAAATGGCAGGACTATTGTGAATCATTAGATTTGGAATATATTCCCCATCATACTCCAACCCTGTTCAGTAAACCGATTATTAATAATATTATTAAAATTAAACTGGGTAAGCTGCGATTCTTAAGTAGCATTATTACACCATTATATATGTTCTATCAAAAGGTATTCGTAATACCTAAAGTCAAGCAAAAATTTAAAAGTTTGATGTCTGTCAAAAGTATACTGAGCACCAAAGATAAGCTACAGGAAAGGCAAAACCAACTGGTTGAAAAAATGATGTTACTAAAACAAAAAATTCAGGGTTAATCATGTATTTTAATTCGATCGACTTTGCATTGTTTTTAATCGTATTTTTTGCATTGTATTGGTTTGTCTTTGCCAATAATATCCGCAATCAAAATATACTGCTCATTGTAGCTTCTTATATTTTTTATGGCTGGTGGGACTGGCGATTTCTCAGCCTGATAATTGGTAGCTCTCTTTTAGACTTTACAATTGGTAAACGACTCAAAATAACTGAGAATATCAATAAACGGAAACGCCTTTTATACCTTAGTTTATTAGTTAATCTGGGCGCCTTACTCTTTTTTAAATACTTTAATTTCTTTGTCGATAATTTTATAGAAGCCTTCTCTTTTTTTGGTTATCAGTTTAGTGCCCCTACATTGAATATCATATTGCCAGTAGGAATTAGCTTCTATACCTTTCAGACACTTAGTTACACTATTGATGTTTATCGTAAAAAAATTGAACCGACTGACAATATCACTTCTTTTCTGGCCTTTGTGAGTTTTTTTCCTCAATTGGTAGCCGGACCAATTGAAAGAGCCAGTAACTTATTACCTCAATTCAATATCAAAAGGGTATTTAACTATCAAAAAGCAGTTGACGGATCCCGGCAAATTTTATGGGGGTTGTTTAAAAAAGTTGTAATAGCCGACAATTGTGCTGAAATTGTAAACTATATATTTGAAACCCATAGCCAACAGTCCGGACTTGTTTTGGGACTTGGAGCAGTACTTTTCGCTTTTCAGATATATGGTGACTTTTCCGGATATAGTGATATAGCCATTGGGGTTGCAAGACTATTTGGCTTCGAGCTAAAACAAAACTTTAATTTCCCTTATTTTTCAAGAGATATTGCGGAATTTTGGCGAAAGTGGCATATCTCCTTATCTACATGGTTCAGAGATTACCTGTATATTCCATTGGGGGGAAGTAAAGGCTCTACAGTAAAGAAAATCAGAAATACATTTGCCATTTTCCTTGTCAGTGGGTTTTGGCATGGTGCCAACTGGACCTTTATCGTTTGGGGACTATTAAATGCTTTGTATTTTCTACCACTACTATTAACCAAGAGAAATCGAAGAAATACTCAGTCAACACATCAAATCGAATCATTCAATCACATCTTATCTATCTTAGGTACTTTTATCATCACCTGTTTCGCATGGATTTTTTTCAGAGCTGCCAACTTCAATGAAGCCATTACCTACATTACAAATATTTTTATACCTCATGAATCCATTAACTTTGGTAAAAGTATTGAGTTAGGAATAATTACCCCTTTACTCATTCTATTCTTAATTATTGAATGGTTGAATAGAAACAAATTACATGGATTGCAAATTGACCGGCCACTTAAGAGATTACCTTTGTGGTCATATTATATATTTATAATCTTTCTGATTGTTATTTTTGCAGGTGGAAATCAGGAATTCATTTATTTTCAATTCTAATGAGAGAGTATTTAGCCAAATTAAGCCTATTCACGGGTATTGTAATTGTGCTTTACCTTATCTTTTTCTATGCTATTGACAGAGGATTGAAAAAAAGTCAATACCTGAATTATGATGAGTGGAACGAAATCTATGATGGAAATATTAATGCTGATGTTATTATATTAGGTAGTTCACGAGCCTATAAAATGGTTTCTCCAAAAATTATTGATTCAGTTTGTAATGTTAATAGTTATAATCTTGGACTTGACGGTTATCACTTCCCATTCCAATTTACTAAACTGAAAATATATCTTGAACATAATCAAAAACCTAAAGTGATTATACAGATTGTTGATCATTTTACAATACAACAACGGGAAAATCTATTTAATGTCACTCAGTTTTTACCCTATATGTCTGATACATTATTAACCAATCAGATGAAACAATATGAGGGATTAAAATGGGATGATTACATGCTTCCCTACAAGCAGTATTCTGGCAGACCAACCATCATTGCAGCAGGATTAGCTGAATTTCTAAATTTAAAACAATTTTCATCACCAAAATATAAAGGTTACTTCCCAAAACGGAATGGAGATTGGGAAACCCGTTTTGATACTGAACTTCAAACCAGTAAAAAAAATAAAACAATAAAAATGTCGGATAAAACTATTAATCAATTCGAGGATTTTATTGAACTATGCATTAGTGAAAATATCCAACTTTTTATTGTTTATGCACCTGAGTATAAAGATTTTCAGAAATACCTCAATAATAGAGGTATGGTGACAAACTTTTACAAAAACTACAGCCAAAAAGCAAAAAGTACCATGTACTTTGACTTCAAAGACCATTATCTCACAAGAGATAAAATTTATTTCTACAATCCTACTCACCTCAATAAAAAAGGTTCGGAATTATTCACAAAGGCATTGGCTGACAGTATTAAATTACATTTGAAATAAGTAAGTTATGACTAAAAGAATTGTAGGCATTAAAGCAAATTACTACCCTGAAAAAAGAAATTTTACAGGTCTTCCGGTTACCAACTATAGCTTTGAAAAAAAGCTGGATTTCTATCGACTAATTGCTTTCGCTTATTTTAAACTAAAAAAAACAACTCACCCCCAATGGCTTAACCTCTTTTATGATTTTAATATAGGAAAGTATGACTTACTGCATTTTTTTAATGCCATCAGCTTAGGAAACAAACCATGGATCACCACTTTTGAATATTATCTTCCAAGAGGAGCACATCAATTTGGAAAATACCCAAAGGAAAACAAGTACATTAATAAAGTTATTAAAAAGTTAGCAGGTCCGAATTGCAAGCAGTTAATTGCACTGTCTGAATATGCAAAAAACGAGCAGATTAACTACCTCTCTCCTTTTGATACCACATTAAGTCAGAAAATAATTGATAAAATTATAGTCATTCACCCCCCACAACAGTTGCACATTGATTCTGTAGAAAAAAGAACATATAACAAAGTGCCTGAACTACTTATAGTAGGGGCTGATTTTTTCAGAAAAGGAGGGCTTGAGACCCTTAGTGCGATAAATAGCCTAAAGGAACAGGGTATTGACGTTAAGATAACTATTGTCTCAAGAATGCAATACGGAGATTATGCCTCACAAACTACAAAAAAAGATCTCGATACAGCACTTTCCATGATTGATCAAAACCCGTTAATAACCTGGCACAAGAGCTTACCAAATACAGAGGTAATTAACCTGTTTAAAAAAGCTGACATTGCCCTTCTGCCATCATATGACGAGACCTATGGCTATACGGTTCTTGAAGCACAGGCTTGCGGATGTCCCGTAATAACAACAAATGGTGCAGCATTCACTGAAATTAATAATTCGGATTGTGGTTGGGTAATTGATGTCCCCCTATCAGGGAACCGATCAATCCCACGCACCGATTCTGACAGAATATTATTTAAAAAAAATGTGATTTCCGGTATAGAAAGTGTTATTAAAGAAGTCCTGAATGATCCTACACTGCTAATGGAGAAAGGACAAAACTGCATTGACCGAATCAAAAAACATCACTCAGTCGAAAAAGCTGCTGAAAAACTTTCACTTATTTACGATTCAATACTTAAAAACAATGAATCCTAAAATTTCGATTTTATTACCAGTCTATAACGCTGAGAAATTTGTCAGTGGAACTATTCAATCCATGCTAAACCAAACATTCTCTGACTTTGAATTTATTATCATTAATGATTGTTCAACGGATCGATCGTTGCAAATTATAAATGATTTTAAGGATGAGAGAATCAGAGTTGTTTCGAACGAAGTTAATTTGGGGTTAACCAAAACATTAAATATCGGACTTAATTTATGTAATGGAGAATATATTGCAAGAATGGACGCTGATGATATTTCAATGCCGGACAGGTTACAAATACAAGTAGACTATTTGGAAAAACATCCTGAGATTGATATCGTCAGTGGAAATTATGAAATATTTGGTAGCCATAGCGAAATTGTTAAAGTACCGTTAAATGAAGAGTACCTGAAGCTTGATTTATTTTTTCAAAATAGTATTTGCCATCCGGCAGTTATGATGAGAAAGGACAGCCTAAGCAAGTTTGATTTAAGCTATGATACTAAATACTTACATACCGAAGATTGGGCTTTATGGTTTAATTGTATTACAAAAGGGCTAAGAATAAAAAACATTGACCACATACTGATCAAATACAGGCTTGAAGGACAAAACATAACAGTACAGAACAGAGATTCATTTGAGCTAAGATCCACAGAAAATTACAAGGCTATATTAAAAACGTTATTTAATGATCCCATTGAAAACAAAATTAAACTTCATTTTTCAGTTAGCAGAGGAATAATTGGTCACTTTACAATTAGTGAAACTCTCCATTACATCAACAATTTAAAGCATGCTTTATATGCGTACGGTTTTTCAAAACAAGTCGTACTTGAATACCTGAACAAAAAGAAGGAAATCCTGTTTTTCAGATATACTGACCAATCATTTTTTAATGGACTTCAGTTTATGATGAAAGCCAGAATTTTTAATAGTAAACTGTTAAAATACCTGGGATCAAAAATGTTAAGTCGTTAAGGTGGCGTTTATCTTTTTTTTAATTCTTTAAAGAAATCTCCGTAAACTGAAACAGACTCAAAATTATCCAGCCAAAATTGTCTGATTTTTTTCCTGTCTAAACCAGTTTCAATTGAATCAATCAGATTGGCAACAGTTGTACTGTCAAAATCCTTATCTATCAAATAACCTGTGGTTGAGTTAACCACTTCATGCACCCCTCCAACATCAGTTCCTACAACCGGAATTCCAAAACTAACTGCCTCCTGCATTGAAACCGGCAGTCCTTCTGTAGTGCTTGCTGAAATAAACAGGTCAACAAAATGACTTTTGTAGAAATTTAAAATCTCCTGATTCCTGACACTACCTTTTAATGAAATTTTGTGTGGCCCCGAATAGCTTTCCACCGCTTCTTTCAATTTATCAAATTCACTACCTGCACCAAAATGAATCCACTCTGTTTTGCGTTCTAATTTCGATACAATTTCAAAAATAAGTTCAACACGTTTAAGTGGAATGACACTTGAGCAGGAAACAATTGTGAAAGTATCATCATTATTTCGGTCTTCAACAAATCCGTTATCTGTTGTACCCAAATACTTTGCTGATATTTTATCTTTAAATTTAGTCCTGGTTTTGATATAATCTTCAGCAACCTTTGAGTTTGGATATACTTTTTGAGCGTGTTGATAAATTAAATTTCTAAATGGCAGATAATTGCCCTGATAACGTTCATCCCAAATGTCAAAACCTCCACACCTAAACACAAATCGATCAACAATATTTCTTCGTTTTAAGAAAACTAAAGCCAATGCCCAGTCGTTCATCCAATATGAATATGCAACCGAGTCCTCTAATAGTAGTTTCTCGTTTTCTATCCACTTTGCCTTTTTACAAGCAAGAAACAATAATTTTAACCACCTTTTGGTATTCTTCAGGAAGTATTTTTTGTTTGATGAAAAAGAAAATTCTGTTAGAAGAAGTCTAAGAATTAAAAGGTAATCCTTAAAATTTAAACGGACTGAGCTATAGTTTCCCAATTGTTCTACAATAGTATTTCCCGGAAGTTCTCTTTTACCTGAAACTGAATCAAAATAGTGTGGGAAAATCTTAATCTTATCAAAATAATCTGCTGCAACAACTATTTCATTTTCAATAATCGTTTCCTTTTCCAAATACGGGAACTCAGCTGTAAAAAAATTTAAGTTCATCAAATTCGTTTTAGCAAATAGAAATAATAATCATCAAACATCTCAACCCCGGTTATAAAGTAATGATTGGTAAAAGTGCTTTGTATTCTCCTCTGTATATTTTTTCCCAATTTTCATATTCAGTGCATTCGACATAGAAGCTATTTTGTTTTGGTCTTTTATCAAGTCAAGCAATACCTTGTGAAGATCATCACTACTTTTCCATTTAAAAAAAGAAACCTCTTTTTCATTAAACAAATCTACTATAGTTGGTGTATCTGGTGCAACAACTGCCAATTTCATAGCACCATACTCAAAAATCTTATTTGGAGCACCATACCAGTTTGAGCCAGGCATAATTCCAATATGCACTGATTTTTTCAACTCGTACAGCTCCTCTCCGTCTAAAAAACCTGTAAAATGGATCTTTGAGGATATTTCCTCATCTAATCCGTTAACTTTTTCCTCAATCACAGGTCTTTCTATACCATCACCTACCAAAAATAACTCTATATTTTTTATCGTCTCAGTTGTTACTAAACTTGAAAAAACATCAACCAGTAAATCAACTTGATGCCACTTCAAAAAAGACCCGATAAAACACATCTTAATGCCTTCTTCCGGAATTGTTTTTTCCTCCTCTAACCTATCAAACCTTGTAAAATCAACATTTTGGTGAATTTTTACTTTTTCAGTATTCACACCAAGATTTCCGAGAAAGGATTTCATAGGTTCACTGTAAGCCACTATATTATCAGCCCTGTTTAAACTTCCTAGTTCTCTTTTTTTAACTCTTTTCAAAAATAACGGTGATCTTCCGTTAAAAAATTGATATTCTTCGATAATAGGCCCGTCATAAGTAATAGTATAGTTTGAACCATCCCGTTCAGCCAACTCTAATCCAAGATCAGATCCTAAAGTATAAAATTCCAGAATACTATCATACTTAACCCCACTACTCAAGAGCTCATCTTTAAACTTTCCCAG
Source organism: Putridiphycobacter sp. (assembly GCA_965230195.1). Lineage (GTDB taxonomy): Bacteria > Bacteroidota > Bacteroidia > Flavobacteriales_D > Crocinitomicaceae > Putridiphycobacter. The sequence goes on along the minus strand of OZ245997.1, from coordinate 2,343,909 downwards.
TTTTCGAAAATGAAGAAAGTCTCGTAAACCATGCTTGATAAATGAAGGGAGCCATTTTAATAGCCCCATAAGTCTTGACTTACCAGTACCTTCTTCTCCGGTTGAACTTACATTTACCTGCCTGATTGATTCAGCATTATTTCGGACGCCATTTAAATAAACGTTATAACTTTCATCTTCCAGCAAATTAGCTAAACAGTTAATATATGACCCCAAAGCAGATTTCCTGTTAAAAATCTCTTGTTTATCCTTGGCATATAAAATAAGTATATTCATAGCGTAAAAAAGACTTATCTGAATCTGTTAATTATAAACTTTAGTTTCACTATAAATGAGATTCCAAACACAGAAACTAACCAATTAAGCTTTTTAGAAAAAAAACGTTTATCCTTAGCTATTTCATACCAAAATAAAAGTTCATTAAAGTAGTCTTGATTCCTGTTTGAGTTGATGTATGAAATCAAATATGTAAATATTATTTTTTTTGTGGCTTCAAAATCACTTTGCACTTGTTTTTCAACCAATGCTTTCTTATGGATTTCGATAACTTTACAGGCATTATCGCTCACTTCTATATAATCACTGGATAAGGAATCTCCAACTGTTCTTGAAGACAGAAAAAAACCGGGCTTATAAACTGTGACAGGATTGTTCAAAAAAGCCCTGATATGAAATTCCCAATCCTGTGCTGACTTTAATCCCTCCAAATAGCCACCAATACGTTTTACAAATGAAGTTTTGTATAATGGATTTCCGGTAATAAGTATTGAAGCCACAGCATTGGCCACCAAATTACCACTTAAGAAATCTGTAAACTTAATTTCTTCAATTTTTTGAGAGAGATCTTCATTGTAAACCGCACGGTCTGATATCACAATATCAGCTTCTTTTCCACTTATTACATTGACCTGACTTTCAATTTTTGATCTATCAATCAAATCATCTGCATCAAGAAATTGCACGTAATCACCAGTTGCTTTACTTAAACCTAAATTTCTGGCATAATTAGCACCGGCTCTTTCCTCATGGTAAAGGCTTATATTTGGAAAGTCTGCTTTTAGTTTTTCTAAAAGATGTTGAGTACCATCAGTAGAGTTATTGTTGACACAAATTATCTCAATTTTCTCATAAGTCTGATTAATTACAGACTTTATTGTATCCTCAACATATTCCTCACAATTGAAGCAAGGAATAATCACACTGACTTTCATAAATGAAAGGAAATTAAAATCTGGCCTTGGTTTTTCCGAATCTACTTTTACTTCTGTATATCCATGAATAACTTCTATTAAACCCGGTGTTAGATTTCAATACAAAGCTATAGGAAACTGTCATCAGAACAAAACTATCAGGTGCCGAGTTCCCTCCCCTTTTATTTGCATTTGGCTGACCAGGGATTTTAGGACCATAGTTAGCCGGATTTGGATACATACTTCCTTCTTCATATATCAACTCAGGATTTCTGTTAGCTAAAATTGGTGCCAACGGATCTGAGGACATTTCAGAAGGATCAACATAAACATCAGAAATATCGTCAAGATAATCTGTAAATGAAATACTCGCCTGCAATTCAAAACCGAATCTATGTCTTTTTCTGTAGGTAAAATAAAAACCTGCTCCAAATGGGACAGATAATGCAAACTTTGAATAAGCCACCCCTTCAGTCATTAATGGTCTCAAATCAATCCACTCTCCCTGATATAATGCTTTAGGATTATGGTATAAAGCACCAATACCTGCAAAAATATAAGTTCTGAAGTCTGTTCTGTATCGTCCTCTTTTTCCTACATCAGAAAGCGCCAGTTGCGGTGGGTAAAATTCTAATTTATTATCTAATGACAAAATATCATTCTTGAAACTTAGGTTCCTACCTTGTCTTCCAAAATTTTCAGATTCAGAATCAGCACCCTGAACCCGTGCATAAGTAAATGATCCCTGATAAGCCAATAGAGGATGGAATCTATATCTTACAAAAGCACCTGTTGACCATCTGGTATCCTTAACCTCCATGTTCAGGACAAAAGGTCTGGCTAAATCACCACCTCCGATATCGCCAAGGTAATTCGCTACCCCAATTCTAGCACCGAAACCAAGATTATATCTTTGACCTAATACAGTTCCATGCATTGCAATTATCGCAATTATTATAAACAGTTTTTTCATCCCAAACCTTTTGATTTAACTACAAAAATAAATTTTTACAGTAAATAATACCCTTAAATGTCGGTTTTTTTTAGGAAAAATAAAAAATAATACCAGCTTATATGTAAATTCGTCGGTGAAATTACACAAGAAATGAAAAACAAAATAACTGATCTTTTTAACATAAAATACCCCCTAATTCAGGCCGGAATGATCTGGTGTTCGGGATGGGAATTAGCCAGTGCCGTATCCAATGCCGGAGGGTTAGGAATTATAGGTTCCGGATCAATGTATCCGGAAGTTCTGGAGGATCACATCATAAAATGTAAGAATGCTACAGACCAACCATTTGCAATTAATTTACCAATGCTTTACCCTGATATTGACAAGCATATTGAGACCATTATAAAACACAATGTAAAAATCGTTTTTACCTCTGCCGGAAATCCAAAAAAATATACTCAATTTTTAAAGCAAAACGGTATTACAGTTGTACATGTTGTATCCAGTCTAAAATTTGCACTTAAAGCTCAGGAAGCTGGAGTAGATGCTGTTGTGGTAGAAGGATTTGAGGCTGGTGGACATAACGGAAGGGATGAAATGACTACATTCACTTTGGTACCAATAGTAAAAAAAGAGGTACAAATACCCCTAATTTCTGCAGGAGGTATAGGCACCGGAAGGGGAATGTTAGCCGCAATGGTACTTGGTGCAGATGGTGTTCAGATTGGCAGTCGTTTTGTTGCCTCTCAGGAATCATCAGCTCACGAAAATTTTAAACGTACCGTAGTTGACACCAAAGAGGGTGGAACTCAATTGACTTTAAAGGAATTGACTCCTGTCAGATTAATTAAAAACAACTTTTATAATCAGGTGGTTTCTGCTTATGAAAACAACGCTGATATTGATGAGTTAAAAGCACTTTTAGGAAGAGGACGAGCAAAAAAAGGAATGTTTGAAGGAGATTTAGAGGAGGGAGAGCTTGAAATCGGTCAGATAGCCGGTATAATTGATGACATAAAACCGGCCAAAGAAATTGTCCAGGAAATTATTTCTGAGTTTATCGAAGCAAAAAAAGATTTAATTAATTCTAAATTTTCTTTTGAATGATCACTTTCGAAAAGTATAAACTTGACAATGGTTTAACAGTTATCCTGCATCAGGATAAAACCACCCCACTTGCTGTTGTAAACACAATATTTAATGTTGGAGCAAGAGATGAAAGTGAAAACCGAACCGGATTTGCCCATTTATTTGAGCATCTGATGTTTGGAGGATCTAAACATATTGAAAATTACGATACACCTCTTCAAAAAGCAGGTGGTGAAAGCAATGCTTTTACCAATAACGATATCACAAATTATTATAATACCTTACCTGTTGAGAATCTTGAAACAGCGTTGTGGTTGGAAAGTGACAGATTACTGGAACTGGCGTTTACGCCAAAAAGTCTTGATGTTCAAAAAAATGTAGTCATTGAAGAATTTAAACAACGTTACTTAAATCAACCTTATGGAGATGTATGGCTTGAATTCAGACCATTAATCTTTAAAAAACATCCGTACAAATGGCCTACGATTGGAAAAAATATCGACCATGTAGCAAATGCTACAATGGATGAAGTGAAATCTTTTTTCTACAAATACTATACTCCTCAAAACGCTGTTTTGACAGTTGGTGGAAATATTGATATTAAGGAAACTAAAAAACTGATTCAAAAGTGGTATGGTAATATTCCATCAGGAACAAAATACGAAAGAAAAATTACACCCGAACCAGAGCAAAATGAGTACCGGGAGAAAGTAATTGACAGGAAAGTACCATCTGATGCTATTTATATCGCTTTCAGAACAGGAAACAGACTTTCAAAAGACCATTATTTGGGAGACTTGATTTCAGATGTTCTGTCGGGAGGAAAATCTTCAAGACTCTACCAAAAATTAGTAAAGGAACATAAGTTGTTTTCAAATATTCAGGCCTTCATATCAAGTGGTTGGGAACATGGTCTTTTCATAATATCAGGTCACTTGTCAAAAGACGTTTCGTTTGATGATGCGATTGATGCAATTAACAATGAACTTGAATTGTTAAAAAATGAAACCATTGATGAAAATGAACTGAATAAAGTAAAAAATAAACTTGAAACAGCAAAAGCTTTCCAGGATCAAAGTGTTTTAAACAGAATGATGAATATTTCACAATTTGAATTACTGGGAATCCTTGATCAGATTAATAACGAAGATGAAAAATACAGACAAATTAATAGTTTAGAATTACAACAGTTTTCAAAAAAAACCTTCGTAAAAAACAATACCTCAATACTAAAAATAAAATCTAAAAATGGATAGATCCGTTGCCCCTCAAATTAACCCTATAAAGTCGAATACACTTATATTTCCAAACCGTATTGAACTTTCGGAATATGTTGATCTTTACTGGATTGATGATGTAAAAGACAATACTGTAAAAATTGATTTTCTATGGGATGCCGGGTCGAAATACCAATCAGGACCCTTGATTTCCTCATTTTGTAATCAAATGTTACTCAGTGGAAATGACGAATGGCACTCAAATGAAATCTCAGAGGAAATTGATTCATTAGGAGGATATGTTTCCATGGAACATAATTTTGATCATGCCGGATTTACGCTGTTTGGCCTGACACACCATATTGGTAAAATCTTTGATATTGCACAATCAGCTTTTAACATTGCTGCCTTTCCGGATACTGAAATTGATAAATTAAGCAAAATTAAACAGAAGCAGTTTGAACATAATCTTGAAAAAGTAAATGTTAATGCCCGTCGTCAATTTATTGAAAAAACATTTGGAAAAAATCATCCTTATGGAAAACTGGCTGAACTCAACGACTTCACCAATATAAAACGTTCTGATTTAATTAACTATTACAACCAGTTTTACCTGTCAGCTACTCCTACTCTGTTTCTTGTAGGTAATGTCTCTCAGGATTTTATTGAATCCTTAAAGTTGTGGGCGCAGCAGTTCAATTTAACTAAACCTACATATCCCAATTATACTTTTAAACAGGAAAACGGGCAATTTTATACCGAAAAACAAGATGCTATTCAAACTGCTATCAGAATTGGCAGGCCGGTCATGAAAAAAAGACATCAGGATTATTTTCATTTTCAGATTCTCAACACTGTTTTAGGGGGATATTTTGGAAGTCGATTAATGAAAAACATTAGAGAAGATAAAGGGTATACTTATGGAATCGGATCAGGTATAGCCTCTCTTGAAGAAGCTTCTTATTTCTTTATATCAACAGAAGTTGCAAAAGAAAAAAGGATAGATACCGTTAAGGAAATTCATTATGAGATAAACAAATTAAAGACAGAGTTAATACCCGATTCCGAACTCGAAAAAGTAAAAAATTACATCCTGGGCGAATCCCTTAGAAATTCTGATGGAGCAATTGCTATGATGGAAAAGTATAAAAATATTTACTTCAATAATCTTAGCGAATCCTATTATACCGATTTCATTAATTCTGTAAGGGACTGTACTGCTCAACAACTTAGGGAACTGGCAAATTCATACTTTGGTTTGTCGGAATTTACTGAGGTTTCGTATGGCTGATATTAAACCTTTTCAATTCTAACAGGTCCTAATAGCAAAACAATAAAACTAAAACAATATGAAAAAATCAATTTTGGCATTAGGACTTTTACTTATTTCAACTGGTTTTATGCCAGTATATGGTCAGGATGAAACAACTGTACTGAAAGAAGAAAAAAAACAATTGACACCAGAAGAACGGGCCAAGAAAAAAACTGACAGAATGGTAAAGGATCTGAACCTGTCAGAAGAACAGGGCAAAGAACTTTATGACATAAATCTTAAACATGCTGTTGAAAGAGAGGCGCTAAAAAAAGAACGGGAAGCACTTAAAGCCAAACATAAAAAGGCAAAAGAACAGCATATCGAGTCATTAAAGCAAGTACTTTCCAAAGAACAAATGGCCCAACTTGAAAATTTAAAAAAAGAGAGGCGTGAAAGGGCTAAATGTAAGCATGATCATTCAATTCCTCCCCCTCCACCACCTGCCCCTGCCAAACCATAGTTAAAAAGAAACTATATATTAAAAGAGACCAACCTGTGAGGTTGGTCTCTTTTTTTATCAGGCTTATAATATATGACACTATTTTAGTTTTATCCTCATTTTTTGATTTCCTTTGCACAATCAAAAACAACCCTACATATCCGATTTCTTTTTGGCTCCTTTGTTTGAATATGCTCATTTTTATGATGAGCTTTAATATTCTGATTCCTGAACTGAATGACTATTTAACGGAATTAGGAGGAGCAGATCAAAAATGGATGATACTTGGGTTATGGACAATTGCCGCAGGTGTTGCCCGTCCTTTTAGTGGTAAAATTGCTGATAATTACGGACGAAAAATACCATTGTATATAGGTGTTGGTATCAGCGTGATTATTTCGATTTTTTATCCCTTTTTCACTACTGTTTTAGGCTTTTTAATCCTTCGTTTTTTCCATGGATTCAGCACTGGTTTTCAACCAACAGGCGCAACCGCATTAGTGGCTGATATTGTACCTGCAAAACGCCGTGGAGAGGCCATGGGAATCTTTAGTCTCACCATCAGCATTGGCTTTGGATTAGGTAATTTTTTCAGTTCTTATATTAAGAGTTTAGGTGATATAAACAGTCTGTTCTATGCATCAACAATCCTGGGTGTTTTAGCGCTTGCCTTTACCCCGTTTATTGAGGAATCCAATACCCGAAAGGTGAAATTCAGCTGGAAAAACACTATTCCTGAAATTAATGAAATTATTGCTCCTGAAGTTTTTAAACCAATGGTAATCATGTTTTTGACAGCAACCATTGGGGGAATGTATTTCCTGATGGTACCCGATTACAGTGTTTTTTTAGGATTGGAGAATAAAGGCATGTTTTATGGCTTTACCACTATTACCACTATTTTTGTCAGGTTTTTCGCCGGAAGAGCCGCTGACCGTTACGGTCGTGTTAAAAATTTATACGTTGGATTAATCATTCTTTTTATTGCCATTACAATTTCATACTTCTCAACAACTCCGACTGCCTTTATGACCAGTGGTGCCATATACGGTATAGCAACAGGTATAATTACACCATCACTTTTTGCTTGGACCGCTGATTTAGCAAATCCGGAATTTAAGGGGCGTGGTATAGGAACCCTGTTTATTGCACTTGAATTTGGTATTTTTTCAGGTACATACCTTGCCCAAAAGGCATATAACAACAATACAGACCTTTTTAAACTGGCCTATGGCCTTGCACTTGTCCTGACCCTAATTTCTATTCTATTCTTAGTCTTTTCAAAGAAAAGACGGGTTAGTCAGAAACTATAGTTTCATCTTCAAATAGTCTAAAAACTCTCTTTTAGTTTCAGGGTTGGAAAATGCACCACCAAATTCTGATGTTACTGTACTGCTTTGAATATCTTTAATCCCTCTGGAATTAACACATAGATGCTTTGCATCAATGACGCATGCAACATCATCAGTACCAAGATATTCCTGCAAATGCTTAACCACTTGCATAGTCAATCGTTCCTGAACCTGAGGTCTTTTAGCATAATGATCCACAATTCTGTTCATTTTTGACAAACCAATAACCTTTCCAGCGGAAATATAGGCTACGTGTGCTTTCCCTACAATTGGTAAAAAATGATGCTCACAGGTTGAATACAATGTAATGTCTTTTTCAACCAACATCTCTTTATAGCGGTATTTATTTTCGAATGTCGAACTCTTAGGAGCATTTGCATCATTTAATCCACCAAAAAGCTCTTTAACATACATCTTAGCCACTCTGGTAGGAGTACCTTTCAAGCTGTCATCTGTCATGTCCAGCCCTAAGGTTTCCATTATTTCAGCAAACTTTTCTTTAATGATTTCTATCTTTTTATCGTCTGATAACGCAAATGCATCTTTTCGTAAAGGAGTGCCACCTTCTGTTCCGACATGGTTATCGCCCACCTCGTCAATTTCAGTGTAATTATTCATGTTGTAATATTTATGAGTACAAATTTACATTATTCAATTGAGAAATATGAATTAAAAGTACTTTTGTTAACTTTAATTCACCTATGTTAATCAATTATGAGCGAAACTGAAATAAAAGAGTCCCTGTATAATTATTGTATCTCCTATATCAATACAAAACACGTTACTCTTTCAAAATCAATTCAAGATACTCAACTGTCACTCTCATCTGAATCTAAATCAACTGCCGGCGATAAACATGATACCGGACGGGCTATGATGCATCTGGAGGTTGAGAAAAAAAGCAGACAAATAACGGAATTAGAAAACCTGAAACGGGTCATGATGCAGTTTAGTCCATCTGTTTTGTCCACTAATATTGAATTGGGTACATTGGTACTAACCAATCAGGGGAACTACTACATTGCCATAAGTGCCGGTAAAGCGGAAATAGAAGGGAAAACATATTTTCTGGTTTCCATGGCTTCTCCCCTTGCACAAGCTTTTAAAAGTAATTTCGGTAAAGGTGAATTTCGGTTTATGAATAAAACCTTTTCGATTCAGGCAATACTATAACGCTTTCTTTTTTGATTTAAAATGATTAGTTATCGACATTAAAAAGACTCCCAAAAACAAAAAAGCACCTATCCTACCTATCAAATCTCCATACCGCACATAAAACGTCAGTTCATTATTTTTGTTTACCGTTGAAGAAATGGCTCCCTGTACGTCCCAATCTAAAGATTGGATAATATCCCCTTTCTGATCAATAAAGCAGGAAATACCAGTATTTGCCGAACGCGCAACAGCCCTTCTGTTTTCAATTGCACGAATTTGTGAAAAAGTTAGGTGTTGCTTATAACCAGGTGTATCTCCCCACCAGCCATCATTGGTAATCACACAAATCAATTCAGCCCCAATTTTTGTAAAGTCGGTAACGAATTCACCGTAAACTGACTCATAACAAATAAGTGGTGCGCACTTAACTCCTGAAGGTGTTAATACCTTAGGTTCAGAATTTCCTACCAGGATACTACTTGTCCCACCTAAACTAACCGCCCACTCACCTATAAAAGGAAAAATATCAACAAATGGCATTTTCTCAGCCCCTAAAACCAATTTCGATTTATGATAAATATCAATAGGGTTATCTCCATCAAAAACTAATGCAGTATTATAATTCTCGAACCATTTCTCCCCTCTTTTTCTGGCTGGATATGGACGCTTTTCTTCAAACAACCCATAAGTATCGGCACCGATAAATAAGGGTAAATTTTCATGTGCAGCAGAGAAATTCCTTAATTTGAAAATTGACCCCATATAATCCAGGGCCTTTTCGTCCATAAAGGAAGCAATCGCTGTTTCAGGAAACAAGACAAAGTCAGTCGATTGACTAATTTTCCCTTCAGCCTCTTTCAACATTATATCCAACTGTTCGGTAACCGGAGTTGTAAATTTTTTCGTCCATGGGTCCATATTCGGCTGAACTACAACTATTGAAACCGGATCTTCCTTTTCCTGATACGTGTAATAAATAACCAATGAACTGATAATCGGAAAACAAACCGCAAATCCAAGAAAATAAAATAGTGGTGTTTGAATTTTAATTGTCTCTTTTAAATGATATACATTTCTAATGATAATATAAACTATGATATTAACTAAGAGCACCCATAATGTTCCTCCTAAAATCCCTGAATACTCGTACCATTGAATCAGAGCCGGGTGATTACCAAACGTATTTCCAAAACTTAACCAGGGCCATGACAAATCCCAATGGTGATGTACAAGTTCGAATGAAATCCATGCAGATACCAAGCCTATTAGCCCTTTAGATTCTCCAAGAACTCGGGTAAAAAAGCCAAAAAAGAAAAAAGGGATACTCATTAATATTGAATTACTGAAAAAAGCCATAATTGCGCCCTCCGCCGAAGCATTTTTGATCCACCAGGTTGCAACAACATTAACCATAATCATATAAAGGTAATTTCCAAGAAAATGCTTTAAAAACCTGAACCTTTTGACTTTATTGATGGAAACATTAAAGAAAATTAACGGCACTAATCCAATAAATATTAAGGGGAAAATCCCGGCACTGTAAGGGAAACTTAAGCCCATCAAAATACCACTGATAATAAGTACTCCCAGATACCTGATGTAAGATATTTCCATCCGACAAATATAAATGGAAATAGTTAATTAATCAGAGTACATTTCCAAAATCTAATATTATTTTGATAATAAACACCTTGTGAAAAAAATATTGTTATTTTTGAGATAACCCTACCCTATTTTATGGCACGTATAAAACATTTATATTACAAAGATTTAAATGGTTTCAGATTCTTTGCATTTCTTGGAGCGTTCATTTTTATAAATAGTTTTTTAATTTATCAGGATGACATTTCATCTACAGCAAACAGCTTTCTTAAGTATGGTAGCCGGGTCAGGGAAGTGTGCCTGGAATTCTTTTTTTTATTAAGTAGTTTTTTGGTTGTTACACAGGGGTTACGGGAGTATAAATACAAAAACAAATTTTCTATTCGCCTCTTTCTTATCAGACGTTTTTTACGAATTGGATCTGTATTATTAGTTGCATTAATTTTCTATTTTTTGCTCCATCCATTCATTATTAGCGTTCTCAAGCTGACTCCGCAAGAAAACATCAACCCCGTAAAGGCCCTTTTCCTATTTCCATATTATTATAAATCTTTATCTCCTGAAGTCTTCATTTACACTTATGTTATGTGGACTATTTTAATGTTCTGTCAGCTTTATGTTTTACTGGCTTTGATTCTTAAGTACCTAAAAGGTATTATTCCATATATAGGAGTGCTACTATTATGTGTAGGGCTGTTCTATAAACTGTATGTATCTCATCAAATTAATGACTTTAATTTGAACATTATTTATTATGGTACCAGTATTGGTTTAGGTATTTTATTGGCAAAAGCAGTTAGGTCAGATAAACACAGAATAATTAATTGGGTCAAGCAATTATCCACTACGCAAATACAACTTATCTATGTTACTTTATTACTCAGTTTCCTTTCATTATACACCTTTACGGGAAATGCGGAAATTATTAAAATTCTGAATATACTGATCTCTGTTTTTTATGCATTTATTATACTTGAACAGACATTTGCAAAGCATTCAGCATTTAAGTTCAGGAACTATAAGTTTATTTCCAGATTAGGTCGAATCAGTTATGGCCTGATACTCTTTACTCCAATTGTTGCTGTGCTTTTACTCACTGTACTTGAGTCACTTGATCGCGGAATTGAATCACCATTGATTAAAATACTATTTCCGCTTGCAACTTTTGTCCTTACCTTGGTATTTAGCAACTTGTATTACAATTTGGTAGAATCTTATTTCCTGAGTATAAAAAGAGAATTTAAAAGGCTATAATTCGGCCTTGATCTCCTCCAGTTTTAGCTCAAGATTTTCCCAATTTTCAACCTCCTGATTCAAACGTTTTTCTACCTCCTCGTACTCGTTCAAAGCCTTTTGATACTTTTCTGAATCATTGTAGTCAGTTTGCTCTAATACTTCCAAATGTGATTTTAAAGATTCTTCCAAATCAGTTATCCGTTTTTCAGAACTCCTTATTTTGGTTTCAGTTTTTTTAATTTTCTGCTGGACTTCGTAGTTATTTTTAGTTGGTTGTTTTGCCTTTTTTTCAGATTTGGTTTTATCTAATGCTGAAAGATTTTGCTTATCATAAAAATCATTACCGATACGTTTCAAAAACTCATTAACATCAAACAAATGCGTTTTCAATCTGTAATCCTTAATTTCCCATATTTTATTACTCAACCCATCTAAAAAATCTCTATCATGAGAAACCAGTAGCAAAGTACCCTCATAAGCCTTTAATGCTTCCTTAAGGATTTCCTTAGAATTTAAATCCAAATGGTTAGTAGGCTCATCAAGTATCAGGAAATTGAAGTCGTAAAATAATAATTTACAGATCGCCAGTCTGGTTCTTTCCCCACCAGACAAAACACTGACTTTTTTATCAATGTCCTCGCCACTAAACAAAAAAGCACCTAAAGTTGACCTGATCTCCTTTCGTTTATCTCCTTCAGCAATATCATCTATAATTTCAAAAACAGTTTTTGACGGATCCAGTTTCTCGGCAGAGTCCTGAGCAAAATAACCAATTTTAACATTGTGTCCGTACTCAATACTTCCGTCATACTTAATGGTCTCTGTAATACATTTTAATAACGTTGATTTTCCCACTCCATTGGGGCCGAGTAATGCCACTTTTTCATTCCTCGCCAGTAATATATCAATGTCTTTAAAAATAGTATTGCTCTGATATGATTTACTGAGCCCTTTGATGTCTAAAACTACTTTCCCGGATGCCTGATGTACCGGAAATTTTAAATTGAAGGCTTTCCGCTCAATACTATCAACCTCAATTACCTCCATTTTATCAAGCTTTTTGATTAAACTTTGAGCAAAAGCTGCTTTATTAGCTTTTGCGCGGTACTTATTAATCAATGCCTGAGTTCGTTCAATCTCTTTATCCTGATTTTTCTTTGTCTGCATGACACGTTCAAGCTCCTCCTGGTGTAATATCAAATAATTAGAATAATTACATTTGTAATCATACAATTTCTGATTGGCAATTTCAATAGTCCTATTTGTTACATTATCCAAAAACATCTTGTCATGCGAAATGAGTACTAAACCTCCTTTAAAGCTCTTTAAATAATCCTCTAACCATTGAATAGACACAATATCTAAATGATTCGTAGGCTCATCAATTAACAATACATCAGGATTATTAACCAACAACTTTGCCAACTCAACCCTCATTTGCCATCCTCCACTAAACTCTCCAATATCTCTGTCAAAGTCTGATTGTTTAAAACCCAGTCCTTTTAACACAGACTCTATTCGTTCAGCAAATTGATGGGCCTCCATAAATGTCAGACGATCATTAATCTCTGTGACCTTATTAATTAAGTCCATATAAGCCTCCGATTCATAATCGGTTCGTGACACCAAGGCCTCATTAACCTCTTCGAGTTGTGCTGTTAAATCAGTAATGGTTCGATTAGACTGTTCAATATAATTTCTGATCGTTACATCCTTTTGAATTATAATGTCCTGGGTTAAATAACCGATATTAAGTTCCTTGTTTCGTACTATTGTTCCTTCAGTCGGTTTAATTTCTCCGGCAACCAACCGTAACAAAGTCGATTTACCTGCCCCATTTTTACCGGTTAATCCAATTTTATGTCCACGATCAATGAACATTGAGATATTTTTATACAGAAATCCCTGAGGTAAGTGATAAGACAGATTGTTTAACCGGATCATAACAGTTTGAAATTTTCAGCAAAAATAGGAATAAAATAAAAAAACGGGAAGTACAAATACCTCCCGTTTTTAAATTCTTATCAGTGTGTTCAAATTAGAAACTCCACAAATCGTGTTCAAAGTTAAACAGACTTTCTTTAATACGTTCTGCCTCTAATAGTGCATCCACACCAGCTTTGTACGTATCAATATCTCTATCGTAAAGGTTTGACTCTTTTACAATATAACTGTTGAATTTTCTTTTCCAGAACAAATCATCAAATGACATTCTTTGCGAATCATTGTGTGATGACTGAACAAAGAAGTTTTGGAATACATATCTGCACTGTGGAAAGTATAACCAGAACAACTCTCTGAAACCGATAATATTTCCATTATTATCTCTTAGATAAATAACAGGTGCTATACCCAAAATTCTAACCTCCTGAACTGATCGCTCTTTGTCAAAGAAAATTTGTTCTTTAATTTTGTACTGAACAATATCTTCTGACTTGAACCAAATAGTGTCACTTGGTGGGTAAACTAACTCATCATAACCAGTAGCAGGATTAAACCTTACACTATCCTCATCTGGAAAAACCACACTCTTCAACGGTGGAGCAAAGGCGTCTACTTTTTCTTCACCAATATAGATGAATAAACGCTCTCTTAAATCCTTGTCATTGTAGTAATTTCCTCCTGCAATATTAGACGTGATAGGATACTTAAATAAATCTCCATCTTTCCAGTCCTCCCATTGCGGGTTAAACGGAGAATATAATGTTAAATCACCAGTCATTATATGATGACGGATAATTGTCCATAAACTCCATCTGGTTGTGTTTTTTTTCCATCTACCGTCCTCAAGTGCATCAAGAGGGTAGTAAAGCGGATGATTAAATTTTTCTCTTAAATCAATCACTCTCCAGATTTTCTTACTCCAGGTTACGTCAGCCTCACGAACAAATTCGTATGGTACAACCTTTTTAGTAGGAATACTTGACTCCATGTATACCCCATCCATAACACCAGGTGCCGGATAAGATATTGGTCCTCTCACATCATCATCCTGGGCGATACCAAATCCCCCAATCAGACAGCAGATTAATAAAATACTTAATTTTTTCATCACTCTCTTCTTTAAATTTTCTATCTAGGTGTAAACACTAATGGTCCTCTTTGAGTCACTCCGTCAGGTCCACGGAAGTTAACCATAATTGTAACTTGCTTTCCTCTTGACTGAGCCAATACTCTTTTGGCATTATTGTCTAGTTTTCCACCTCCGCTAATTCTTCCTTTAGCCATAATACCTTCAGCAACAACAGTTCCTGATACCACACTAAATGATACATTAGTTAATGGAATAGATTCATCATATCTACAGGTTACTCTACCACTAGCGTTTGCTTTTACGGTTGATAATCCTGGTGTTTGTCCATTGGTGATACCTCCTAAATATACATTCGGTGGTGGTAATTTCTTCACTTTAAATACAAATGATCCTAAGTTAACTGATCCTCCGTCGGTTTTCTTCCCTACAACACTAATCTTAGCTTCTCTAACGCCACTTCCAACTTTAGCAATCCAGAATTTACCACTTTTAGATAAACTACATCCGCTTCCGCTTAATGATACCTTATCCGGTGGGAAACCTGAAGCGGTTCCTTCAACTCTATTGTCATAACCTCTATACAATACTCTCATATCAGGTAATGCAACAACTCCCATTGGTTGTCCAACAGTATATTTAAACGACCATGGTTTCGGTACTTCAACACCTCTTTGCTTTACGTAAATTACACCATTTACCTTATGCTCTCCTGGGGAACTTCCAAAAAGTCCAATCCCATCTTTTGATTTAACATCTTTCCACTTTGCTCGATCTGAAGAGTCTGCATCCATAGCCCAGCTTAATTTTGGAATTTCAGTAGAGTCATATGCTGCTACCATAATTCTTAAATTAAGTGAATCTCCCTGGTTAATGTATCCGGTTCTGGCAAATGCAAGTGGCTCAATTTTATTAAAGTTGAACTCATCTACATCTACTTTACCTAACATAAATTCAGTTACCATAGACTCAGCATTTTTAACGTCAAGCTTCATAGCAGTTAACATAGCACCAGCTGCAACAATAGGAGCATGGTCAAACATTACTGAAGGCCAAGGATCAGTTTCCTCAATTCCATGTACAAGTCTTGTAACGTTTTCAGGGTAATCTAAAGATTTAATAAAGCTCATTAATAAAGCAGTATCTTCAGGATTACAAGTATTCAACGCCAATGGTAAGTCTTTCATATCATCCGGCATCTTTAAAGAATACTCATCTCTACCATTAGGATCTTTATACGTTGCAATTAATTCAGCAACTGCGTTACGGTATGATATTACACGTTTTCTTAAGTTAGTTCCTCTAGGTTTTGGTTTTTTAGGATCTCCACCGATAAAGAAATTAGTTGGAATATCATAGTTGTCCATGTTTTGCACTTCAGATAAAGGCTTTAAGTCAAATAACAATCCATTCTCATCTTTGTGCTCATCTCCATACCATTCTTTTCCTTCAGCTTCCTTTAACATGTCATTACATTCACGTAAAAGAAAATCTACCAATACTTTTGTTGAATCCTGCACAACATGTGCTTTGTCCATCCAGTATTCAACAATTTTGGTGTCTTGCTTAAGTGATTTCGCTGTAGTATATTTCTTATCAAATGCGTCATAATTAGCAATGTTTCCATCATTAATGATTTCCGCACTAGCATCAAGCTTATCGTTCAAAGTAACGAAAGCAGCAATTACTTCTTTTGATACATTTAAGGCTAACAAGGCCGTAAGAACGAGATACATCATCCCGATCATCTTCTGTCTTGGGGTTTCTTTTCCTCCTGCCATTTTTTAATTAGTTTTTATATTAATTAATAGTCAATTACAAAATTAGTCTCTTGTAATTGTCATGGCTTTTAACATATTACCATATACCTGGTTAAGATCTGTTAAGTTTCGGGAAAGCATTGCCATATTCTCTTTGTACAATTTAGTGTCTTCAACAGAATCACTTAAGTTAGTCATCATTTCAACAACTTGCTCCTGGAATTTTTCAGTAGCCTCTAAGTGTGCTGAAGATCCTTTTAATTGCAATTCATATACACTATTAAGTGCAGATAAATTAGTAGATACTTTTTGTATTTGCTCTCCAAAAGTCGCTCCTTCTTCAGTACCGGCGGTTAATCCTAGTATTGATTCAGATGCTCTTTCATAAGTATTTGATAAGCTTTTTACCTGTCCTGAAGCTTCTTCTAAACTGGCAACATAGTTGTCAGTAGCAGCAGCTGCACCAGAAACGGCTTTTAATCCTTCTGCATTCTCGCTTAAAGATCGGATACCATCTCCTAATCTGTTTAACAATTCAGCATCAATCTTTGCTTCTTCCAGCAAATTATCGAATTGTTCAGTAATTCCTGTTGCGGATCCGCCTCCGCCTCCGGTTACGGCACCTGAAACACCCTTCTCTGATATGTAAGCATGTACATCAAATTCTTCGTCATGTGCCAATGCTAACTCAGGATACACCAACTCCCAGTTCGGGTCTTCGTGAAGCGGCTCAAACGCAGAAAAGACAAATATTACTGCTTCCGTCGACAGACCAATGATAAGCATCAATCCAGCCCCTGGCCAGTGCATAATCTTAAAAAGAGCACCAACAATTACAATGGCTGCACCAATACCGTACAGTTTTGCCATAAAATTTTTCCACTTTTTACTTCCTGGTTTCATAATTTTCCTTGTTTTTTAGTTTAACTTTCGTTTTTTGGTTAGTATAATTTTCAATATTTTATAATTCTATATCTGATCTCTCTTCGTCTCCTCCTTCTGCTTCAAAATTAGTTCCTCCTCTTCCGATATGCGTTTGAACACATCTAAATCCAATATAAGATTTGGTAGTATCCTGATATTCGTAAGTTCTGGTACCATTTTGTAAGTAGTACCCAATATCTTTCCATGAACCTCCTCTGATTACTTTTCTTTTTAATGCAGGTGGATCCCAATCCAAAGCATAGTATCTGTACTCAGGGTTCATATCGTGAGAGAACTCGTAAACAGACTCATCATAAGCTGTTTCAGTCCACTCTGCAACGTTCCCTGACATACAAAACAGTCCATATCCGTTAGGGTTATAAGAAAAAGCCTTAACAGGATAAAAACCACCGTCATCAACATATCTACCACGCATTGGCTTAAAGTTAGCTAACATACATCCATTTGTATTTCTAATATAAGGTCCTCCCCAAGGGAACTGACTTTGTTTCAATCCTCCTCTGGATGCATACTCCCATTCTGCCTCACTAGGTAATCTGAAATCCTGAACCCATGTTAATCCCTGACGACTTAGCCAGTTATTTAATTTTTGAGTTCTCCAGTGTGCAAATGCTCTTGCTTGTTTCCATGTAATACCAACAACAGGGTAATTATCGTACGCATTATGCCAGAAATACATATTAACCATTGGGTCATTAAATGAGTAAGTAAAATCTCTTACCCAACATAAAGTGTCAGGATATACTCTGATTTCTTCCTCAATAATAAATCTTCCTCTGTCACTATGTCCTCTGATAGCGTTGTTTTCTCCTTTTGTATTGAACCATCCGTAATTTTCATCCAGTCCAATTCTTTCTCCCTGGAAATTTGTAGAAGGTGTTTTCAAATCCCTGTGTTGAGGGTCAAGCGATAAATTTGTAGGCTCCCCTGTACTTCCTCCACTTTCAGGTTTAAATCCGTTTCTTTTAATATTTACCTCTCCTCTTTTAGCTGCCTGCTGAATATCAACCCAGTAGTACTTAAAGTTTAGCTGTCGAACATCAATTTCTCTTCTTTTATACCATCTTTCATTAGGCTTTAAATATAAATCAGCAATAAGTGGTACAACCTGGTAGTCAGTAATCCCTTTAGTTGTCCAACTTAACGGGAAATTTTCTCTGAAATAAGGATCGGTAGGGTCAAATTCGTCTTCCCATATTTTCCATTCTCCTGAAGATTCATCAAAATAGGCATCATTATGTTTTAACATACCGCCTAATTCCTGTTCAGTTATTTCATCTTTAACTACAATCCCGTCAACATTTAAGTTCTGAGCATTTTCATAAATACGATCCAACATCATTGAATCTTTTACCCATTTAACAAATTCACGGTATTCGTTATTAGTTATTTCAGTATTATCAATATAAAAAGCAAATACAGATACTACCTTAGATCTGGACTGATGAAGAAAAGGGACATCTTCATCACTTTGTCCCATAGTATATGACCCGGAAGGAACATAAACCATCCCTAAAGGTACCTCAGGATAAAAAATTCTTCTGCCCTGCACTCCTGTTAGGTGACCTGTACCGGGATCACACCCGACAAGCACTAACGCTATCATTAAAATTCCAAAAAATACTTTTTTCATGCTACCAATTTTATTTCGACTAAGCTATATAAGGGTTAGTTTTATAGTTTATAAACGAAACTTCACTTTTTTTGTTACAATTATTTTTGTTAATTATTGTAAGATAAAAACATTTCCATGCCTTGCTCTGGAAGGGTCCGGTTGAAATGCGCAATATTTAAACATCAGCTCATGTGATCCTTTACTGTACTGATTAATACTACTTGTTGTAATATCATAAGAGTAACCAATATTCCATCTGCTTGGAGGAGAACCTTTTCCAAAAATCGGCCCACTCTCTCCGTCAGGACCAGTGTGTAACTGTGTAAAACCAATTAAAATAGCTACTGCATCCTTTCTTCTGTATGTCAACCCGGCATAAATAGACTGTACCGGATTAATTTCATAATCACCTAATAAAGTTAAATCAAAAGATGTTGTTACACCCTCATTGATTACTAAAAACGAAGGTTTTAATGTCAACCCATTTGCCAAAGGCAACATGTTGTATCCGATATCAAAACCACCGGTAATGTAATAATGTCTTGCTTTTCTGAAATTAACGGTTTCTAAAAACGGCTGCGTTAGATGTGTTGCTGAAATACCAAGATAATATGGTTGACTGGTACCTCTCCAAAATAATCCAAAACCAATATCAAGTCCTGTTTCACTTGCACTGATTGGAAGATTTGGATCTAAAGAAACATCTGTTCCTGTTTCCGGTGCAATCCATGTTGGATCAAAAGCCATACTTGTAATCCCGACTGCAATACCAGGACTCAAAATACCTGAACCAGCGAAATTTAAGTGTTGAGCATAATTTAATTTTACATCTAATGCCCGGCCAAATCCAATAGCATCAGTTGAGAAGGATAAACCTACCCCTGCGTTAATCATTTGTAAATTACCTTCGAAGTTTGCTAAAATAGTTCTGGGAGCATTATCAGTTGCCACCCATTGCTCCCTACCAATGATAGTTCCACAGTAGCCTTTATATCCAGTAGCCCCCGGATTAAACGACATCCTGTCAAACATGTAGTGAGTCAATTGTTTATCGCTTTGCGAATACACTAAATTAACAGAAAAATAACAAATTGTCAGTAGTAAAATCTTCTTCATATAATAGTAGTTTTTGCACGAAAAACAGTTCATGCGGTGGCTAAAGTAAATATATTTTTTTAAAAATACATCTTTTTTTTTTATAAAATTACGTTTTTTAACGACTAAATTTTTCCCTGTTTTTATCTTTTATTAAGGAATTGATTTAGTTCGTTATTAACACACCTCAATAATAGTTTCCGTGATAAGGTTAATATTAAATTAATGTTTGCGCTCTTTAATAAGTAACCTTTTTTCTAATAAGTTTCTTTAAATCTTATCCTATTCTCCCTCTACCACCCTTTTTAAACAAGATAGTTACTACCAAATTTACACAATTCTCTCCAAACCGCGAAAACCACATTATTTAACGTAAGAACAACAAATAAGTTTCAACTTATTTGCTCAATTAAAGTATTAACAATACAGAACGGTGTTTCCTTATCTAAGGAACCAAATACAGTCACACCAAAGATGGTCTCTGTACTCCTCTTACATAGAGTAAATAAAAAGATTAATTATTAATATCTGTTCTTAGTACCTTGATTATTTCTCTTTACTAAACAACTTATATCTCAAAACAATTTCGTGAGCACCTCTGTCATATATATTAATATTACTTATGATAATATCATAAGAATAACCAATATACCATCTTTCAGGAAGGTCTCCCGGAGTGCTGGTTACGCTATTTTTATTCCTTTTTAACCCAGTAAAGCCAATTAAGGCAGATACGGCATCATCTTTCCTGTACGACACCCCTAAGTGCATCAATTTTCCAGAGGTAATTTTCATTACCCCCATCAAAGTAAGGTTAAACGTTGTGTTTACCTCATCATTAATGATCAACAATGAAGGCTTTAAAATCAAATCAGGAAGTACAGGCAATATATCGTATGCAATATCGCATCCTGCAGTAATATAATTATGTCGACGCTGCATAAAACCCAGTTCTTTCAGGAAAGGCTGATTAATGTTTGCAGAAGACACCCCAAAATAATATGGATAGTTGGTACCTTTCCAATAAAAACCAAGATTTACGCCGGGCCTAATATCAGACATTTCAAGTGGCACCGGTGGGATTCCGGTTGTTATCCATTCAGGGTTAGACCTCACTCTAACCAGTCCCACTCCAATACCTGGACTTAAAATACCGATATCCCTAACATTAATTGATCTGCTATAATTTAGTTTAAAGTCAGTCATATAGGCATAACCGATATTTTTGCGGTACAAAGTTAACCCCAAACCGGAGTTAATCTTTCTTAAATCTCCTTGCAGATTAATCAATGCATTGTTTCTATAGTTCTGCACTACACGCTTAAACTGGCCTATAGAAGTAAATGTATAACCTCCCAGTCCTGTTGCTCCCGGATTAAAAGAAATCCTATCAAACATATAGTTTGTCAGCTGCTTATCATCCTGTGAATTAGAGAGGTTAAAAAAAGAAATACAAAACGCAAGTAAAAAAAATCTCTTCATAGGTATACTTTTAAAAGTTGAACATATTCACACGTTGTATGTCAGTCCAACTGAAAAGTAACCTTACAGCTATTATTTACTTTACTACCAACTTATAAACAGATAGTTAAATCAATTTTTGATAAGTTTTCCACCAGAGAGATGGCATTTCATTTTTGATGGCATCCTGATAAACTTTGTAGGTACAGGGCACCAGCAAATGCCTTTGAAATTTAAGCCTGTCAACATTAGGATATGGTACTTCTATCCACCAACGCCCACTTTTATCACTTTTGTAGAACTGAATTTCATCCTTAAAGTCATCAATAGTCACTCTGTACCGAATATAATTTTTCTTAGTGCATTTAGGGTAGTCCTGCTTACGTTGATTAAAGCCTTCTATAAAATACCAGACCATTTGAGCAACAAGATTGGCATTTTGATTAAGACTTTCATGATGTCCGTTAAAATTAAACACTCCAATACTTGTTAATTTGTCACTAATTCCGGCGTACCTCATAATTCTACAGGCATCTTCACCGTAAAAACCGTGAGGAGAGTGTTTCGAATTTCCCGGGTAATCAGATGCCCTTACAGCATCAAGATCAAAACTTACTATATCAGAGTTTCTTGCCAGTGGTTCGGCCACCGTGCTGTCAGAATAATATTCACCTAACCTGTGGACATCAAAGTACATTTTGGAAAAAAGCTCAATTTCATCAGCATTTACATAATAGCTCTGATAACCAATATTGGCATAATTGAACAAAAAATTTGGTTTGTGCAGGATGATCTTATTAAGCCATCCGTCAGCTGTTATCTCCCGTTCCGGATCACCTAAATCAAAATGAGAATCTATTGATAATAAATTAACAGTCTGCTCCAACTTTTCGTAAGCCTGATACATAGCCAGTGTCAAATCCTGCGATCCCCCAATGACGATAGGAAAAACGTCACTTTTCACCAACTCAAACACAACTTCCTTCAAGGCTGAAAAGGTGTCTTCAGGAGTATCGCCAGGTAAAATTTCACCAAGACAATACATTGGAGAATGCCAATCACCAGACTGTAAAGCACAAATTTTATCTAAAATAGCTGCGTTTGAATGCCCGACTGTCTCAACATTACTATTCCTGTACTCTCCTACAAAAATCAGAGCTAATGCTTCTTTTACTATTTCATCTCCTGCTGAATAAGCTTGAATTTTTCCTCCTAACTGACCAGATTCAAATTCTTTTTCCAGCTCAATTGGATTAAAATAGATAGAAATATCTTTCATCTGCAAATAATTTTTTTTCAAATATCAGATGGAATTCCCAAAATTTTAACCATGCTAGCATATACCTTAATAGACAATGTATAAATCTTTAGCATTCCCAAAATTATGGTCATTTCATTCGTTTAGTGATTTACGACCATATAAAGCATTGTAAAACCACCTTTTTAAACAAAAAAACAAACAGGCATTACACAGCTTTTAAGCCTCGAAGCAAATATATCCAATTATTTTTTCTTTGTTGATGTTTTCTTTTTGGCCGTAGTTTTCTTTGCTTTTCCTCTACCCTTTTTCGCCGGTTGATTTTCTGAAATCTCAATACATTGCTCATAAGTCAATGTTGCCGGTTCTACATCTTTTGGTAGTTTAAAGTTATTTTTCCCTATTTTCAAATACGGGCCATATCGGCCTATTAAGAGTTGCATGGTTTCATCCTCCGGAAAAGTTTTGATTAACTTTTTGGCATCTTCTTCTCGTTTCGTAATGATCAACTCAATTGCTCTCTCAAGTGTAATGGTTTCAATATCGTCACCATTTTTTTCTGAAATCGAAACAAACTTTCCATTGTGTTGAACATAAGGACCAAATCTTCCGATATTTACTTTCACTACTTTATCCTCAAACTCACCTAATGTTTTTGGGAAATTAAATAAATCCAAAGCTTCCTCCAGACTTATTGAGTGAATATTCTGATTTTTTCTGAGTGAGGCAAACCTTGGTTTTTCTTCATCATCCTGTACACCAATTTGAATCATTGGACCAAAGCGACCAATTCTGGCAATCACAGGCTTTCCGCTCTTAGGATCAACTCCAAGCTCCCTTTCTCCTGTTGCCCGATCTGAATGCTCCAATGTATCCTCAACATTTTGATGGAATGGTGTATAGAATTTTTTCAACATCTCAGTCCATTTCTTCAAGCCATTCGCAATGTCATCAAATTCTTCTTCAACACTAGCAGTAAAGCTATACTCCATTATACGGCCAAAATTTTCAACAAGAAAATCGGTCACTACTCTTCCTATATCCGTAGGTACCAGTTTCCCTTTTTGGCTTCCTGTTTTTTCTTTCTGCTTAGTTTCGGTGACTTCATTTCCTCCCAATGAAATTACGATATAGTTTCTGTCATCTCCTTCATGTATCCCCCGTTCAACATACCCTCTTTTTTGAATGGTTGAAATGGTTGGTGCATAAGTGGAAGGACGTCCGATCCCCAATTCCTCCAGTTTTTTCACCAAACTGGCTTCGACATACCTCGCAGGTGGTCTTGTAAATCGCTCCACCGTTTGAATTTTATCTCTTAACAGTTTATCTCCCTTACTTATTTCAGGTAACAATCCTTCTACCTCATCTTCCTCTTCATCTATTTTTGATTCCAGATAAACCTTTAAGAAACCTTCAAACTTTATAATTTCACCTTTAGCCTGAAATTCAAACCCTTTAGGTGCATTAATACTAATAGTTGTTCTTTCTAACTGAGCATCACTCATCTGAGATGCAATTGCTCTTTTCCAAATCAACTGGTAAAGACGCTCCTCATCTGACTCCCCATTGATGTTATGAACAGAAAAGTCAGTAGGCCTGATGGCCTCATGCGCTTCCTGTGCACCTGAAGACTTGGTTTTATATTTTCGTACATTTACAAAATCATCACCATATGCCGATTTAATCTCTTTAACGGCTCCCTGTATCGCTGTTTCAGATAAGTTTACCGAATCAGTTCTCATATATGTAATTCTACCTGATTCATATAAACGTTGAGCAACTGACATTGTTCGAGATACAGAAAAACCATATTTTAAACTGGCTTCCTGTTGTAGGGTAGATGTTGTAAACGGTGCAGTTGGAGATTTTTTAGCTGGTTTTTTAACCACATCTAAAATCTCAAAATCGTAATCTTTACAAGCCTCTAAAAATCCTACTGCCTCGTCTTTACTTTCTAATGTTTTATTTAGTTTTGCTTTTAATACTGAACGATCAATATTAAATACAGCATCCGTATTAAAATAGCTTTTAGCATTAAACGCTTCTATTTCTTTTTCACGTTCAACAATTAATCGAACTGCAACAGACTGTACTCTTCCCGCAGAAAGAGATGGTTTTACTTTTCTCCACAATACCGGAGAAAGTTCAAACCCCACCAATCTGTCTAAAACCCGTCGTGCCTGTTGGGCATTTACCAAATTATAATGTATTTTTCTTGGATTTTCAATGGCATGCACAACTGCATTTTTTGTGATTTCATTGAAGGTAATTCTTTTATAACCATCCTCTTTTAACCCTAATGTTTCCTTTAAATGCCATGAAATAGCCTCTCCCTCACGGTCCTCATCAGTTGCTAACCAAACAGTTTCTGCTTTCTTTGCTAACTTTTTTAATTCCGCAACAATTTTTTTCTTGTCAGATGATACTTCGTAATTAGGTGAAAAATCATTCTCAATATCGATAGCATTTTCTTTCTTACCAAGATCTCTAACATGCCCATAACTAGACATTACCATAAAATCTTTTCCTAAATACCCCTCTATTGTTTTTGCCTTCGCCGGAGACTCAACTATCACTAAATTTTTTGCCATAATAAGTATAGAATTATTATCCTTTGCCCGATTTTTTAGGGTGCAAAGTTATAAAAAGGTATTCAATAAATAAACTTTTTTGTCAGGCTTAAGTTTGTTTTCTCTCCTATTATTATATAATAATAATATTTTTCAGTTTTTTTAACAGAAAAATATTGACCTGTCATATTGGCAGAAAACAATTAATCTATAACTTTGCAGGATATTTAACACCATGAGGGAAGTAACAGACTTTAATAAGACCATTGACGAGACAAAACAAGGAGAGGCAATTATGCTGGACTCAGTACAGAATGGTAAAAAATTATATTTGGAAAGCTATGGCTGTCAGATGAATTTTTCGGACAGCGAAATTGTAGCGTCAATTTTAATTGAAAAAGGATATTCGACAACTAAAGATTCAAGTACTGCAGATGTTATATTAATGAATACCTGTTCAATTCGGGAAAATGCCGAACAAAGGGTTAGAAACAAACTGAGCCAATATCAAAAACAAAAAAAGAACAACCCAAAATTAGTTATTGGGATTTTAGGTTGTATGGCTGAACGACTTAAAAAGGGACTTTTGGAAGAGGAAAAACTGGTTGATTTGGTAGCTGGTCCCGATTCTTACAGAGATTTACCTGTCTTAATTGAAGAAGTGGAAAGTGGTCAAAAAGCAGTTAATGTTTTACTTTCCCGTGAAGAAACCTATGCTGACATCTCACCCGTCAGGTTAGGTTCAGGAGGCGTAACAGCTTTTATCTCTATCATGAGAGGTTGTGATAATATGTGCTCATTCTGTGTGGTACCTTTTACTAGAGGAAGAGAAAGGAGCAGGGATCCGCAAACTATTGTAAGTGAAGCTCAGGAACTGTTCAACCAGGGATATAAAGAGGTAACACTTTTGGGACAAAATGTTGACAGCTACAGATGGAATATTACAAAAAAGGATGAAATTATAGATGCTAATCAGGAAACGGTAAACTTTGCCCAACTTCTTGAAAAAGTAGCATTGGTTAATCCTGACTTACGGGTACGGTTTTCAACTTCTCACCCAAAAGATATGACTGATGAAGTACTAACCACAATGGCAAAGTATGAAAACATCTGTAAATACATACATCTTCCGGTTCAATCAGGAAATTCTGATGTTTTAAAGCGGATGAACAGAGGCTATACAAGAGAATGGTACCTTGACCGAATTGCTGCTATCAAGAGAATAATGCCTGATTGCGCCATTTCGACTGATATAATCACAGGTTTTTGTGGTGAAACTGAGTCCGAATTTGAAGATACAGTCTCACTTATCAAAGCAGTTGAGTATAACTTCTCTTATATGTTCTTTTATTCCGAACGTCCAAAAACACTTGCTGAGAGAAGATTTGAAGATGACGTTTCGTTAGAGGTTAAAAAAAGCAGATTACAAAAGGTAATTGATCTCCAACATGAATTCTCCCTAAAGAGTAATAAAAAAGACATTGGAAAAACATTTAAAGTTCTGATTGAGGGCACCTCTAAAAGGTCTGATCAGGACGCTTATGGACGAAATTCACAATATGTAACAGTAATTTTCCCTATTGGAAATCACAAAACAGGAGACTATGTTAATGTAAAAGTTAATGATTGTACCACTACCACTTTAATTGGTGAAATTGTATAAGCCATGGATATTCAACAAGTAAAGCAAAGATTTGGGATCATAGGAAATGCACCTGCGTTAAACCGCGCAATAAGCATTGCCATTCAGGTTGCCCCAACCGACATGAACGTTTTAATTACCGGTGAGAGTGGTACCGGAAAGGAAAACATGCCTAAGGTAATCCATAATCTGAGTGCCAGAAAACATGCTACCTATATTGCGGTTAACTGTGGTGCTATTCCTGAAGGTACAATTGATTCGGAGTTATTTGGTCATGAAAAAGGCTCTTTTACCGGAGCGCATGATAAACGAAAAGGATATTTTGAGGAAGCTGATGGCGGAACCATTTTTTTGGATGAAGTTGCTGAATTACCAACCCAGACTCAGGTCAGATTACTTAGGGTTTTGGAGACGGGTGAATTTCTTAGGGTAGGATCTTCAAAACCGATTAAAACTAATGTTCGTGTAGTAGCGGCAACAAACGAAAATCTTCAGGATGCCATTAAAAATGGAAAATTCAGAGAAGATCTATTTTACAGGCTAAGTTCTGTACCCATCCAGCTACCGGCACTCAGAGACAGAAGTGATGATATCCATTTACTATTCAGAAAGTTTGCCAGCGAATTTGCTGAAAAGTATAGAATGCCTACCATCCGTTTAACTGATGATGCCATTTACACATTGTCACATTATTCATGGCCAGGTAATATCAGACAATTAAAAAATACAACTGAGCAAATATCGATCATTGAAAAGGAGAGAACTATCTCTTCTGAAGTACTCAACCTGTATCTGCCCAAAATTTCGCCTTCTTCAAGTGTACCTGTTGTTACTAAACCCGATCAGTCGGATTTTTCAGAGCGTGATATTTTGTACAAGGTATTGTTTGATATGAAAAAGGATTTGAACGAACTTAAAAAACTGGTTGTTCAAATTCTCCAGAGCGATAACAGTGCAATCAGCTCTGAAGAAAAAACAAAAATTATTGCACAACTCTATCAGGAAATTAATCCTGATAGTTCAAATCTGTTACCACACTACTCTTCCGATTTACCACCACAGGAAAATAAAGAAGTACATACCGCTGTTTTAACACAACCAGAGGAATACGAACCCGTGGTTGAAATTGAAGAATCATTATCGCTTGAAGACAAAGAAAAGGAGTTGATTACAAAAGCACTTTCCAAACATCATGGTAAACGGAAATATGCTGCTCAGGATCTTGGTATTTCGGAACGAACCTTGTATCGAAAAATAAAAGAATATAACCTGAACGATTAGACAATTCAGTTTATAATAATTACCTTTATAATACGTTAGAATACAATGTGGAAATTTGTTGGAATTTTATTGGTAAGCCTGGCCTTTAATGGTTGCTTTAACTACTCGGTAATTGATGGAAGTATTGATGCAGAGAACTTCTCAGTTTCCATTTTTGAAGAACAAGCTGCTAATGCTCCCGTTGGTTATGGTAGCCAATTTACAGAATATCTGAAGGACTTTATAATCAGCAGATCAGCTTTAAAATTAACAACGGCTGAGCCTGACATAGAAATTAGTGGAAAAATTACCGGGTACTCTGTCAATCCCGTTGCTGTACAGTCGAATGAAACTGCAGCTCAAAACAGGCTGACCATCACAATGCTAGTTTCAGTAATAAATAATAAGACTCCGGAAGAAAGTTTTGAACAACGTTTTTCCCAGTTCTCGGACTTTTCTTCTTCCAGTGATCTGTCAAATGTAGAAGGTGAACTTCTTGATGATATAAACGCTAAACTGGGACAGGATATCATTAATAAATTAACCAGTAATTGGTAATGGATACTCAGCAATTAGCCAGATATATTGCCCATCCGGAATCAATTTCCAAAACAGATTTATCAGATTTAGAGTCTGCAATTGAAAAATACCCCTACTGTAGTACCCTTCACTTGTTAAACATTAAAGGCCTTGCCAATACAAGTGACATTAATTTTGAAGACGCACTAAAATTCACTTCAATTCATGTTAATGACAGGGAACGGTTATTTCAGATTATTCATGATAAAACAGAGGGACATCTATCAGTTGAAACCGCTGTTACAGAAGCTCACCCCAACTCAAAGGATACGGCTACTGAACCAATGGATACACAAGAAGGGTCAGCTGAATCAGACCGATCTCCTCTTATTGATACTCAAACTACAGAGATTCAACCAGATGTTGAAAATTTATCCGTAGAATTGCAAAATACAGGAGAAGAAATCCTCCCAGAATCGAACTTACCTTCTGATACTGATTCCCAAAATACAATTGAAGCCCAAGGTAAGCATATTGATGAAGAAGAGACAATAGCTCCGGAATTAGAAGAAAATATTCTTTCAAGTGCAATTGAAACCGCTTTAATATTTGATGTTGAAAATATTACACAGGAAGAATCAGATGCTCTCCCTCCTTCAGAAACCATAGATGAAATAGAAACGGATATAGAACTTGATTTCACCGGTAAGGTTGTTGAAAAGCCTGATTCGGAAAATGAAGTAGACGAAGAATCTGTTCAGGATAGTAATATTAAGCAAGTAGAAACTGAGGTTGATATTGAATCAATGTCATTTACACAGTGGTTAAAATACAAACAAAGTAAAGGTCATACCAGTCAACCAGAAGTTACTCAAAAGGTAAAAGAAGAAGAACCGGAAGCCATTGAGGCCCCTAAGGAGGAAATTGCTAAAGAGCCTAAACTGACCAAAAGCGAAATCAATCACCTTTTGGATAAATTTTTAGAGGAGGAGCCTAAAATTTCAAGACCGAAGAAAGATTTTTATAATCCGGTAAAAAATGCGAAGGAAAGTCTAGAAGAATCAGACGTTTTAGTCAGTGAAACTTTGGCAAAAATTTACCATTTGCAAAAAAATTATAGCAAAGCAATTAAAGCTTACGAGCAATTAAGTTTGCTTAATCCGAAAAAAAAGAGTTTCTTTGCAAATCAAATTAAAAAAATTAAGAAAGAAGAATTAAAATAAGATAGAGATATGGGTACGTTATTTTTAATATTAATTGCAATTGTAAGTGTAGCACTTATACTTTTTGTATTGATTCAAAACCCTAAAGGTGGTGGGATTAATTCTGAATTTGGTTCGGCTGTTCAACTGGGTGGTGCTAAAAGAGCAACAGATATTCTTGAAAAAGGAACATGGGGATTAGCTATAGGTATTGCATTACTATGCTTAGTACTTGCTGCTACTAACTACCAACCATTAAGTAATATTGACGGAGAAGAAAAAGCTGCTGAAATTGAAAGTAGCGTAAGCGACATCCCTACGGAAGAGTAGCTAAGGATAATTAAAATATTAAAAGGATGTCAGTATGTCACGGTATACTGACATTTTTTTTGCAATAATTTATTTAAAATATTCAATTTGTCAGAAAAAAGATCGTCAGGTAGATTTGGCACAAATTATGACCAGTTGAACCAAGTAAAAATTAAAATCTTATTAACTAAACAAATATTAAATTATGTTACAACCATTAGCAGATAGAGTTTTGATTGAAGCTGCCCCAGCTGAAACCAAAACCGCAAGTGGCATCATTATTCCAGATACTGCAAAGGAGAAACCATTACAAGGAACTATTATAGCAGTAGGTCCTGGAAAAAAAGATGAACCAATGACAGTTAAAGTTGGTGATTCTGTTTTATACGGACAATATTCAGGTACTGAAATTAAATTGGAAGGAAAAGATTATTTGATAATGAAAGAATCTGACATTTACGGAATTCTTTAAAAAAATTAATAAAAAATGGCAAAAGAAATAGTATTCGATACAGAAGCAAGAGATCAGCTAAAAAAAGGTGTAGACGCAATCTCAAATGCAGTTAAAGTTACTTTAGGACCTAAGGGTAGAAATGTAATCATTGACAAGAAATTTGGTGCACCACACGTTACTAAAGATGGGGTATCGGTTGCAAAAGAGATAGAATTACAGGATCCTATTGAAAATATGGGAGCTCAGATGGTAAAAGAAGTAGCTTCTAAAACTGCTGATATTGCTGGTGATGGTACTACAACAGCAACCGTATTGGCTCAGGCTATTGTTACAAATGGTTTAAAAAATGTTACAGCAGGTGCAAATCCAATGGACCTGAAAAGAGGTATTGACAAAGCCGTTACTGCTGCTGTAAGTCACCTTAAAGAAATTTCGAAAGAAGTTGGTTCTGATAATGACAAGATTAAACAAACCGCTACAATATCAGCTAATAATGATGAATTTATTGGAGGATTGATTGCTGATGCATTTAAGAAAGTAAGCATTGACGGTGTAATCACTGTTGAAGAAGCTAAAGGAACTTCTACTGAAGTTAAAACAGTTGAAGGGATGCAATTCGACAGAGGTTATTTATCACCTTACTTTGTAACAAACACTGAAAAAATGATTGCTGAATTAGAGCAACCATATATTTTAATTTGTGACAAAAAAATCTCAAATATTCAGGAAATTTTACCTGTACTTGAGCCGGTTGCACAACAAGGTAAACCACTTTTAATTATAGCAGAAGATATTGACGGAACAGCCTTATCTACTCTAGTCATTAACAGACTAAAAGCCGGATTAAAAATTGCTGCTGTTAAAGCACCTGGTTTTGGTGACAGAAGAAAAGCTATGTTAGAAGATATCGCAATCTTAACCGGTGGTACTGTTATTTCTGAAGAAAGAGGAATGACTTTGGAAAACGCTACCGTTGAAATGTTAGGTACTGCTGAGAAAGTTGATATCGATAAAGACAATACTACAGTTGTAAATGGTGCAGGTAACACTGAAGATATCAAGGCCAGAACTAACCAAATTAAGGCTCAGATTGAAACTACAACTTCTGATTATGACAAAGAAAAGCTTCAGGAAAGATTAGCTAAATTATCAGGAGGTGTTGCAGTACTTTATGTTGGTGCTGCAAGTGAAGTTGAAATGAAAGAGAAAAAGGACAGAGTTGATGATGCATTATCAGCAACCAGAGCAGCAGTTGAAGAAGGCATCATACCTGGTGGAGGTGTGGCATTGATCAGAACGATTGAAGCCATTTCTAATGTTGAAGGTTTGAATGAGGATGAAAGTACCGGAATTGAGATAGTAAAAAAGGCTGTTGAAGAACCATTAAGACAAATTGTTGCTAATGGAGGTAATGAAGGTGCCGTTATTGTACAAAAGGTTAAAGAAGGTCAAGCTGATTTTGGTTTCAATGCCAGAACAGAAGAATTCGAAAACCTATTTGAAGCCGGTGTTGTAGATCCAACTAAGGTAACGAGAATTGCAATAGAAAACGCAGCATCAATTGCATCAATGCTATTAACAACCGAAGTTGTAATTGCTGATATTACTGAAGAGGAGCCTGCTATGCCACCAATGGGTGGAGGCGGAATGCCAATGATGTAATTTACAGACGACCGATATTTCCCCCGGTTATTTAACACGGGGATAGTATTGGACGACTCTATATAATAAAACCCCGGCAAATTGCCGGGGTTTTTAATTTTGAACACCATAGTATTTCTTATCTTTATCCTATGCAGGAAACTATTACCGAATTAATCAAATCTTATCAACTGGAAGAACACCCGGAAGGTGGATGGTTTAAGGAAACCTACCGATCAGACCATAATCTATTTAATGATCAAAATGAGGAACGCCAGATTCTAACCAGCATTTATTTTCTTTTAACTGACCAAAACGTATCAAAATTTCACACCATTAAAAGTGATGAACTATGGTATTACCATTCCGGATCTGCACTTACTGTTCATTGTATTGAACCTGATGGTAATTACTATCAACTGAAAATAGGTCCGGATTTTAGTGCAGGAGAACAATTCCAGGCTATTGTACCAAAAGGAACTATATTTGGTTCAACAGTTGACCAGGCTGATCAGTACTCATTAGTCGGTTGCGCGGTAGCACCTGGTTTTGACTTCAGGGACTTTAAATTGTTTAATGAAGCAGAATTAATCAATCGTTTTCCACAACATCAAAGTATTATAAAAAAATTAACCTGATTCATCATGTTGAAATATTTACCTGCCCTACTCCTTTTTTTATTATTGTCCTGTCAGGAAGGACAAGAGCAAATCGTGTCTGAAAAACCAGCTTTTTGTGATTGCAGAGAACTTCACCACCATCATACCTATAATGTTTTTCATCAGGGAGACCCTAAACAACCCTTTACCGGACTATGTAAAGACTTTTACAGAGGTGGTTTTCTAAAAAAAGAAGCTTACTTTAAGGATGGAAAATATCACGGCGATTATAAACTATACTACAAAAGTGGTACACTAAAGTCAATCACCGCCTATGAAAAAGGATTGGTAACAGGGCATCAAAAACTATTTGATGAAAAGGGAAACCTGGTTTATCATGGTATTTATAAAAGAAATAAATTGGTTGAGAATATCTTTCCAAAAGCCGATTCTATTCAATAACGTCCTTTTTACGACCAATATTTAGCACATCAGTTCCTGAAGGCCGTTCGAAGACAGTCAAGTCAAAGTATGCAGTTGCTGCAAATAAATGATCAAAAATATCTGCCAATACACCTTCATATATTCCCCAATCCTTACTTTTAGAAAAGCAGTAAATTTCAATCGGAACACCATATTCATTAGGTGACAGTTGACGTACCATCAAAGTCATCTCCTGATTAATTTTTGGATTCGCCCGTAAATATTGTTCAATATAATATCTGTACAAACCAATATTGGTTTGATTCCTGCCATTTAGCAATACATCAGAATTAACCTTATTGTCTGAGTTAAAAGCCTTAATTTCATTCTCTTTTTCATCAACATAATTGGTTAAAAAGTCAATTTTCTTTGCTCTTTCCAGCAGTTCGTTATCACAAAATTTAATCGAATTAATCTCAATACTTATGGCTCTTTTTATCCTGCGCCCTTCTGACATCTCCATCCCTCTCCAGTTTTTAAAAGAATCGGAAATAAAAGAATAGGTCGGAATAGTGGTAATGGTTTTATCAAAATTTTGAACCTTAACGGTGGCCAGGGTAATTTCAACCACATCACCATCAGCGCCATACTTATCCATTGTGATCCAATCACCCAATCTGACCATATCATTTGCAGCCAATTGAATACTGCCTACAAAACCTAGAATTGTATCCTTAAAAACTAACAAAATAATAGCCGTTGCCGCACCTAAAGAAGTCAAAAAATACAGTGGTGACTGACCACTAACTATGGATAAACCAAGGATAATCATAAAACCGGTAACCAAAATTTTAGCCAGTTGAAAATAAGACTGAATAGGTTTATCTTTCAGGTTATCACGTTCCGCCAGTACTTCGTTTGAAGCTGACAAAAATTTGATCAGTCCTAGCAAAATGACAAATAAGATAACCACATCAGTGGCCTTGGTTAAAAAGGTATTTATTCTTGGATAGGTCGAAAATATGGTATACAGAAAACTATCCATAAAAACCAGAGGTACCAGGTTAGACACAATAGCAAAAAACCGGTGTTTTAACAGGTAATCATCCCACTTTGTTTTAGACCTGTTAACCGCAATATGTAATACATTGATCAGAACTTTTCGGGTCACCCACCATAGCAGGAAAATAAATACAACAACAGCAACAAACAGACTAATTGTTCTTATGATGTCAAGATATTCACTTCCAACCCCTATTTGGGTCAGCCATTCATCCGCTTTCCCAATAATATATTCAGCAAGCGGCCTGTCAATAATCTCTGTTTCCATTTCCATAATGATACAAAACTAATAATATATAGTTAATTCAGGAGTAGAATTTCCTTCAACTAACCCTGCGCTTCAACCAGCGGGTTATACATCATTATTGCATGGTTTTCCGTCACTAACTCCTGCTTTACATCTTCGGAATCTTTTCGTTTGATTTCTCTCCAAATTTGATTGTGTCTGGTATACCCTCCCCACCATTGTAATTCAAACTTATGGTTCAGTTCATATATTCTGTAAGTACTATTCAGGCTTTCTGAAGTTGCAATATTTCCTTTAACATATTCATCTTCCAGCCAGAGATTAATTTGATAAGGTTGAGTCGTTTCATTTTTAATTTGAAGATCAATATAATTGTAGGATAAAGTGGCACCACTTCCAAATGGAATTTTACGATTAACATCCGGGAAAACATCATAGCTATGACGCCACCGTTGTTTGACTGTTAAAGGGGTATGAAGCGTCATCCAATAAATTAAATTTCCTAACTGACATAATCCTCCACCAACTCCTTTCCCTATTTGACCATTCGACAATACTAATCCATCAAGATACCCTTTTCTTCGGGTAGGTCGGCCAACTAATTTCCAAAATGAAAATGTCTCACCAGGTTTAATGACAATACCATTAATTTTTGAAATGGCAATTTCCAGATTTTTGGTTTTATTGTGTTGCAGATACATATCTACATCCTTTAATGGCCTCAATAAAAAAGAGCGATGGATTGTTAATACTTCCGGAAGGTGAATCGTATCTCTTTCACCAGCCCAATTAGTATTGTTAAAATACCATGAAGTCTTTCTTTTCAAGCAGAAAAACTCTTTGCCAACTACCCTTCTTAACCGACTTCTGTTCTTAGGTTTTTCAACACTATTTTTCATAAACATCAAAGATTTACTTTAAGGTTAATAAAAAATATCGGACCACTGAAAAAACAGATATTCTTTTTATTAAGTGCTATTATTTTCTGACAATCTGCGCTTCCCTGATATTTTGATACAGCCCGTAAATGATTCCATCTGCCAAACCAATTTTTGGTACATACATCTTTTTAGCGTTAACTTTTGACATAATTCCGGCATAAATTGAAATCGCCGGCACTATTACATCAGCCCTGTCCTCCTTCAATTGAAATTTTTTGATTCTTTTTTCCACTGACATGGGTAACATCATATCATGTAGTCCCTGAATCTCTTCATAAGAAATAGACTGCATATCACGTTTTCCGAGTAGTTTGTGTACCTTATTGATATTTCCTCCTATTCCAAAAACTCTGTACTTGCGGTCGGTATCAGTATTCTTTTTCAACCAATCATTAATGTCCTGCCAAATGGTTTTACTTACTTTTCCCTTTATAAGTCTGATGGTTCCTATTTTAAATGATTTTGCCGCTATTTTTTCACCATCCTGAAAAACAGACACCTCTGTACTTCCTCCACCTACATCAATCACTACAAAAGGTGTGTTTTTTTCTATTTCTAACAGAAAAAAGGCTGAAAAAACAAGTTTAGACTCCTCATTCCCATCAATAATCTCAATGTCTATACCGGTCTCTTTCCTGATTTCTTTTTGAACTTCTTTTCCATTATTTGCTTCCCGCATGGCTGAAGTTGCACACGCCCGTAAATCCTTTACATTGAAAACATCTGCAATTAGTTGAAAAGCCTTTATTGTCTTAATAAAATCATCTTTTTTTCTGGAAGTAATTTTCCCCTTCTCAAATACATCCATTCCCAACCTTAACGGCACCCTGGTATAAGACACTTTTTTTACAAAGGTGAATCCCTCGGAATTTGTTTCAATTTCACCAATCAACAAACGTGCAGCATTAGTACCTATATCAATAGCCCCTAATTTCATGTATCTATAATTTTGTTTTCACAAAGCCAGATAGTACTTCCATATCATTATTTGGTAAGATGATAAAGAAGCATGTATGTCAACTTCGTGATTTACATTACTTTAATTTCTTCTTAAAATAAGCGTGAATCTCTTCCTGTGCGTTGAAGTGATCATCATTTCCAGACGAAATATACTTATTTTTTTGACTTTGATCTATTAATCTGGTCTTAACATTATCTTTCCAGTAAGCATCAAACATAAAGTCTAAATCCTGTTGGATATCCTTGTCTTTTACAGGACAGGTTACTTCAATTCTCCTGTCAATATTTCTTTCCATCCAATCTGCTGATGAAATAAAATAATTTGTCCGTCCTCCATTCGAAAAAATCAGAAGACGAGTGTGCTCTAAAAAACGTCCCACTACCGAACGGACCTCAATATTTTCACTTAGCCCTTTAACATTTGGAACCAAAGAACAAATACCACGAATAACACATTGTACCTTAACACCTGCATTTGAAGCTTCATAAAGTTTTTCAATTAACTTTGAATCAACAAGGTTATTGATTTTTAATTTAATAAATGCATCCTCTCCTGCCTTGGCAATTTTGATTTCATTTTCAATCAAAGCATTCAATTTACGTCTTGAGTTAAAAGGTGAGACAATCAATTCTCTAAACAAACTTCGGTCAATATTCGACTTGAATATTTTGAATACTTTGTCAACCTCCTTTGCAATTAAACTATCCGCTGTAAGTAAACCATAATCCGTATAAACTTTCGCAGTTTTCTCATGGAAATTACCAGTACCTATATGTGCTATCGATTGAATTTTATCGCCTGATTTACGCTTAATTAATATCAATTTGGAATGCACTTTTAAGCCCTGAACACCAAAGATGACCTGAACACCATGTGCTTCAAGGAATTTTGCCCATTCAATATTATTCTCTTCATCAAATCTGGCCAGTAATTCTATTACCACTAAAACCTTTTTCCCGTTTTTTGTTGCTGAAATTAATGCATTAATAATCTGAGACTCTTTGGCAACCCGGTATAAGTTAATTTTGATACTCTGAACTTTGGGATCAATAGCAGCCTCTTGTAAAAGATCAACTATATACTGAAATTTTTGAAAAGGGTATGAAATCAGAATATCTTTATGTAGAATCGTTTTTATGATAGATTTATTGGAATCCCTTAATATTGGATGTTTTAACGATTTTAACTTGTGAAAATTCAGTTTTTTATTCCCAAAATCAGGAAAACTCATAAAGTCCTTAAAATTGTGATATCTCCCTCCGGGAATAATATTTTCACCAACCAATAAATCAAGCGAATCAATCAAATAATGTAATAAGTCAATCGGGATAGAAGCATCATACACCATTCTCACAGGATCACCTATCTTCCTGTTTTCTACACTTTTTTTCATCTTTTGTAAGAAGCTCTTCGAAATATCATCATCTAAGTCCAGTTCAGCATCACGTGTTATTTTAAATGTATAAGCTTCAATCTGGTCAAAATCAAAAATGTAGAAAATATCTTTTA
This sequence comes from Putridiphycobacter sp., assembly GCA_965230195.1. Taxonomy (GTDB): domain Bacteria; phylum Bacteroidota; class Bacteroidia; order Flavobacteriales_D; family Crocinitomicaceae; genus Putridiphycobacter. The sequence continues at coordinate 2,305,855 of OZ245997.1, read as the reverse complement.
GTCTGAAACGAATAATATCGTCAATCAACATTACTTTTTTCTCTGCTTCATGACTGGTTGGTAAGACAATAAACCTGTCCAGATTTTTAGGAATTTCAATAATGGCATACCGAACCTTTTTCTTATTAAACTCCACCATTTTAACCGCAAGGTAAATGGCATCATCATTCAGATGTGGAAAAGGTTGTTTGTCTGATAAAATGATAGGGGCTATGGTTGGCCTGATGACGTCCTGAAAATAATCTGATATAAAATCCTCTTCTGATGATTTCAAGTTTTCTTCATTGGCCTGTAGAATACCATTTTCCTTTAGTTCAATCAGTAATTTTTGATAAGCCAGTTCAAATTGCTGCTGCTGTTTTAGTACTACTTTTTTTATCTCGCTCAGCAGGCCTTCAGCCCCTCCCTGAAATCCTTCAACTTTCTTGGTCCCTAATGCCACCATTCTTCTCACAGTTGCCACCCTCACTCTAAAAAATTCATCCAGATTATTTGAATAAATTCCTAAAAATCTAACTCTCTCTATAAGAGGATTTGTTTTATCAAAAGCTTCTTGTAAAACACGCTCATTAAAGGATAACCAGCTTAATTCCCGATTGAATAACTCCATAGCGCGAATATAAATATTTCTCAGGTAACCAATGTTACCGAATCAATAAATTGCACTTCTACAATCCCTAATTTTGGGTTAATCTCCGGCTATGAAATTTAACTTATCCAGCCAGTTTTAAAGGATATTTATTCTCCATTAAAATCACTAAACAGACCATTAGTATAAACAGTATTGAAACAATACCAAATACAACCATCTGATTTGCAAACACAGCAACTGAAGCTATTATATAAGTTGGAATAAGAATATAAGCACCATATCTTCTGGTTTTAGAGGGGATTAACAAAATACCCCCCAATAATTGTATTGCTCCCAAAATAGTGACTGCCAACACACTAAACCCAATCGCTTTAAACAAATCAATATCAGCTTGTTGTTGTAATAATTTAAATACGCCTGTAGCAATGCTCAGGAGTATAGTCAATACCCAATTTATTCTTAATGCTATTTTCATTACGATTCTTTTTTAAATTGAGTTAATGAAAACCAATTACCGGAATCATCTACAAACATAGCTTCGATACCATAAAATTCTTCAGTAGGCTCTTTAGTAAAATGAACGCCTTTTTCCTTCAATTCCTGGTAGGTCGCAAAAACGTCAACACATTCAAATACGCCGCAACCAAAAGTTCCTTTTTTGACAAGCTCTGACAGTTGTGCTGCTATATCTTCATTAAACATTCCACCCTTATTGATCGGCATCAGAGTAATTTCCAACTCTGTCTGGTTAGCAGGACAAACCGTTAGCCAATAAGCATCATTTCCGATAGGAATCTTCATTTTTTCTACAAAACCTAATTTGTTAATATAAAAATCGTAAGCACTTTCCTGATCCAGTACATATACACTGGCATGTGATAATTTTGTAATCATAATTTTTGTTTTTTACAAATAGATTAATTTTCTATTTGAAATAATTATCGAAAGTTGCTATTTATCCCAGCCGTAACTTTGAATAAAGCAATTTGGAACGAAGGCTAAAGGCTTTTGCTGTTTGTCAAGATCATGGGTTCTGACCTTGTCGACAAACTCGTTAGGTGTAAGTCCACAATGTTTTTTAAATAGTATAGTAAAAGAGGGCACACTATCAAATCCAACTCCAAAACAAGTTGCTTTAATTGATTTCCCCTCAGTCAACATTTTTTTCGCTGCCAATAATCTTACCTCAGTTAAATACTTATGTGGCGATTTACCAAAAGCACTTTTAAACAACCTTAAAAAATGGTATTTTGAAAAATGAGCCTGATCGGATATCTTGTTAAGGTCAATTTTTTCATGATAGGAATTATCAATATAAAGTTTGGCCTCAACCACCCGTTTATACATATACATTTTTGGAGATAATTCTGATTCAATCATTATGTATGGACTCCTTATTTGACTAATCTTCAGTAAAGATAACAATATTACTCAACCAATAAATTACAACCCCTAATATCAGAATGGTCAAAACGACCTAATATTTTAAAATAATCACCTTCATAACGACCTAAATCCTGGGTAGCGATAAATGAACAAGAATGAATATTAGCCAGATCAATCACATTAATTCCCCCTGACTTAACTGATGTGTATGAAAATGGATCATTGGTTTCTCTGATCAGGACTTTCATCCATGGCGGACATGAAAACAGGCCATTTTGACCAGCATAAGCCTGTGACAATAACTCTGTCATTCCATATTCAGAATGAACTTCATTCAAATTCAATCCTTTTTTAAGTTTAGCATGCAATTCATCTTTCGTCAATTCTTTCCTTTTACCTTTCATTCCTCCGGTTTCCATTACTATGGCTTCTGATAAGTTCAGGTCATGGTTTTCAGCCAGATCAATCAAAGCATAGGATACACCTATCAGAAATATTTTTTTTCTGCCCTGATAACTTTTCAGGAATGAAGCTAACTCTTCCAGATTGTGCAAATAAAATCCGCTTTCCGGTTGATTAGACCTCTTAATGAGCTGGTCAACCATATAAACCAGCGACGACCCCTCTCTTTCAAGGTAAGAAGGTAAAAGTCCCAGAACAATATAATCGGAAGGACTACCATAAAACAATTTGAAAGCTTCAAGAAAAGAAGACTCATAAACCCTTAATGACTTTACATTATGCCTGCTGGTAACCGAACCTGTTGTTCCACTACTCGAAAAACTGACTTCCGGATCAAATTTTCCGGTAACCACTCTATGCGTTTTAAAAAAAGAAATAGGCAAAAAAGGAATATCAGTTAATGTAGTGACCCTGGCAGGATTCAAACCAAGTAACTGACAGTATTCTCTGTAAATTTCACTATTAGCATACTGATAATTAAATACTTTAATCGCCATTTTTTCGAAATCGGTATCCGAATGTATGTTCAGGATATCGGTATGAAAATCAGGAGGCGTATGCACAGTATAATTTTATTTTATTTATCTTTACTATTAATTCAAATATTTGCTCTAAAAGTGGCGTTAATATAAGAAAATGCAGACAAAGGTACATCATATTTTTCTTTTGGTATTAGTTGGTATCACACTAAACTCTTGTTTTAAAAAAGAGGAATATCCATTGGTCCCTGCAGTTAGTTTTAGTGACTTTATTATTTTCGGTGATAATGACAGCGCCCAGATTTTAATCGACTTTACTGATGGTGACGGTGATATTGGCATGCTTGACAGTGATACACTTCCGCCTTTCAACTTTGATGGAAACCATTATTACAATCTGTTTCTTCATTACTACGAAAAAGATGACGAAAAGGGCTGGGTAAAGGGAAAGGATTTTGATGGTAATCCTATTATTTTTAATTTCAGACTGCATCCTGTTCTTCCATACAGCCAATCTAAGGGTATACAAGGTACTATAAAATATAATTTTTCACTCTTTTATAATACAGCTTCTGACCAATCAGACACTATCATGTATAAATTCCAAATTATGGATAGAGGACTTAATTTCAGCAACCTGTCTGAAACGGATGAAATTATTATCCAATAAGTATGGTCATTTATATTTTATCAAGAAATGTAAACCTCTACTCCACTTCAAGAATTTATACTGAAGGTAAAAAAGCGGGACATTCCGTTAAAGTCATTAATCATTTATACTGTGATTTGATGATTGTCAATAATCAATATCAAATCTATTATGAGGGCAAAATATTGCCTAAACCGGATTATATTATTCCCAGAATTGGTGCCAATGTTACAAATTTTGGTGAAAAGGTAATCAGGCACTTCGAAAAAATGGGAGTTAAAACACTGACCTCATCATCCGGTTTACTGATATCCAGGGATAAATTCAGATGCATGCAATACTTAATTGAACATGAGATATCCGTTCCTACATCCTATTTTTCTGATGACCTCCATGAAGCTGAGAAAATCGTGAAAAACCATTTAGGTTATCCATTTATTTTAAAATTAATAGAAGGTACACAGGGAGTAGGTGTTTTTTTAATCAGTGATGAAGAAACAGCTCAACGCTACTTTGACCTGTACTCCGATTCAAGGCATAAAGTAATGTTGCAAAAATTTGTAGCTGAATCTTTTGGTCGTGACATCAGAATAATAGTTGTTGGCAATCAGGTGGTAGGTGCAATGGAACGTGTTGCTCAAAATAATGAGTTCAGATCAAATATTCACAGAGGCGGAAAAGGAAAATCGATAGTTTTGAGTCATAGGGAACAAGAAATGGCCATCAGAATTTGTCAAATTTTAAAACTAAAAATTGCAGGTGTTGATATTATCCGTTCAAAAGAAGGTCCATTAGTATTAGAAGTTAATTCCTCTCCGGGATTAGAGGGGATTGAAAAAACCACAAAAATTAATATTGCTCAAACCATTATTAAATACATTGAACATGGAAATTAATAATACAACCATTCTCCCGGGAGAAAATACTATTCTTAAACTAAATGTTTCCAAGTTGGTTTCAGGTACACCAATCAGCTTATATGCCCATGTATTTAACAGTTTGAATCCGGGACCAACCATTCTGGTTGCTGCCGGTGTACATGGAGACGAAATTAACGGTGTTGAAATTGTAAGGCGTGCTGTTGATTCCGGATTGTTTAATAATCTGAATTGTGGGGCTGTTATTGCCATTCCCTTAGTTAACCTTTTTGGGTTTATCAATTTTTCAAGAGACCTTCCGGATGGAAAGGATGTTAACAGGAGCTTTCCGGGATCGAAAAACGGTTCCCTGGCCTCAAGAGTGGCGCATACCATAACACGTCATATTTTACCATTGGTAGATTATGGGGTTGATTTTCATACAGGTGGCTCCAGCATTTATAACTATCCACAAATCCGTGTCAATAAGGAAGATGATGCCAGCATTAGCCTTGCTAATATTTTTTCGCCACCTTTAATTATCAAAACAGGACTAATTCCCAAATCATTCCGTAAAGAATGTTTTAAGAAAAATATTCCCATGATCGTATATGAAGGAGGTGAATCGTTAAGGCTGGATGATTTTTCAATTGAAGAAGGCATTAAAGGCATTAAACGGATTCTGGCCCATTTCAAAATGACAGATGAAAAAGTTGCAAAGCAAAAAACACAGGTATTCTCTGAGCACAAATGGATAAGGGCTTCGACTTCAGGTATTTTTATTGCTGATAAGAAAACAGGTGATAACGTTAAAAAAAATGATGTTCTGGGTTATATTACTGACCCTTATTCCTCCAAAAAAACTAAAATTATATCAAAATATGATGCCTATATTTTTGGGCATGACAACAAACCGGTTGTCAATCAGGGAAAAGCCCTGTTTCATATTGCAATTAAAAGTTAAACCAGTTATTCAGGTATTATTTCAAATATTATCAATACAAATAATTTGTCCAAACCGATACTCTGCTCACCTGAACCGATATCTCCTCACTGCTTCAACAAACTGTTTTAAAGCAATTTAACCTTAAACCCATTTATCTGGTGTAACTTTTTAAACCCTTCTCCGTCATACAGACAAGAACAGTAAATATTGCTTTACTGGATCTGAAGTAAAACATGATATTGGCCAATATTTGCTCATTACTTCTAATATTAATTTTGTTAATTTTTAAAGTTTGTATTATGAAATACGCAGTATTATTATTTGGATTTATGTTTCATTTGGCCGCCATCTCACAATCGGAATTTCCTTATGAATCACAAGAAATTGCCATGAATTACGAGGCAAAAACTATTGAACCTTCTTTTGAAGAAAAACACCCGGTCTACTTTGCAGAATTTACTGAAAAAATGCCGGAATTTCCAGGAGGAATTAATGGTCTCAACCAGTGGATATCAAAAAACATTGATCTTTCACAGTTACCCGGTTTAGTTGAAGGTACATTATATGCCAGATTAATTGTAGAAAAAACAGGAGAAGTCAGTAGTGTAAAAATCCTTAAAGGTTTAGGTGTTGAACAGGATCTGGCCGTTCTGAATGTTTTAAATAAAATGCCAGGCTGGCTACCCGGAATAGTAAATGGAAGTGCCATTAAAACTCAATACGATCTTCCGATAAAATTTATCAATAAGTAAAATATACAATCTCCAAACATGGGTTTAGCTATTCATAAAGAGTAATTCACTTACAGGATTACTCTTTTTTATTTACTACTAAATCCTGAAAAAGAATGTCCTTTTGATTTTTGGAGTAATATAAATTTTTCGAGTTGTTTTAACGCAAAACCTGTACAAGCCTTTGGATGACCTATAATTACAGTATGCTTAAAATTGCGTTTCTCATTAGCCAAAATAACCTTATTCAACTTAGTAACAAAGTAACCATCTGCTGATGCAGACAATAATTTCCCCCTTGTCAACATCTCTTTTCTTAACCCTGGCGAAGGCATTGGATAACCATCTCCCATTGGTTTATGTTCTCCGGGAATTAATCTTCCCAATAAAAACAAACGCCAAAAGAACCACAGGGAGTACCTGTACGAAGAGATGGGATACTCCGTAAACGGTCCGGACACATCCTCCAGGCACAAATCATCAGAAAATTGCCATGTATCCTTTAACGGAGCATTGGAGAAGTCATAAAAATAATTCCCTTTCTTATTTTTTCCTTTAGGAAAAACTGTGGAATCTACTTTCAACCCTGCCTTTTCAAATGCATTTTTAATTTTTGAAAACGGTTGTAAACACCAACCTCCGGCCCTGTAAGCAGTAATTGGTTTTTGAGTCAACTCAAATAAGATATTTTTATATTCCTGGACTATTTTAACAATTGTTCCCTCATCAAAATCTACCAGTTTATATCGTGAAACGTCCATTACCCACTGCTTTCCATCATGATAAGAATCTTCCCAATGAGGATGGATATGAAGTTGACAGTCATGCCCTTCACTGACCAAATTTTTGATTTGATCAGTTACTAATTTATATTCACGCTCTACTATAGGAAAGTGAATGAATTCTTTCATTTTCTTTAGATAGCCAACGTCAATAAAAAAAACCATTTTGGCTTTTGTACGCTGTGCTATGGCTCTAAGAAAATTTGTCGGCTTGATGATACAATTCTCAACCGTTCCGGTAGGATCCCCAAAAAAAAGTTCGTAATCGTATGTTAAATAGATCTTCAATTAAACGGTTTAATTGACATCATTCATCTCTTCAAATCGTTCAACCATTTCTTCTAATGATAATGAAACTGTTTCGATTCTGATTTTTGCGTCATTAACCAACTTTGAGTCAGGAAATTTTTCGATAAACTCCTTATAGTAGGTTTTAGCTAATGAAGTATCTCTCAGATTTAAATCAGTGTGATTGGCACGGTTAAAATATACTGCCTCTAACCTTGAATAATCAGGATTCTGATCAATTATTCTGGATAAAAGGAAAACCGATTTTTCAACCCTGTCAATTGCTAAGCAAAAATCTGATGCTTTTAATAAGTAGTCAGCGGATTTTTCCGTTCCTGGATACATTAAGGCATAATCTTCAAATAGTCCGATAGCAGTAATTAAATCTTTCTTACTTGGAGAAGATGTTGCTAATTTACTGTCGATATCTTCAACCTTTTGAATAAAAGCAGCTGTGTCAAATACCTCTTCCTGCACCTGATCTTTCACCTCGACAGAAGAATTACCGCAAGATGATACAACCAAACCAATTATTATCAATGCTAAAACCGTTCTCTTCATTTTATTTTTTTCTTTTATTAACTGGAAACTTCATTCGATATTGTACATCTATATCACCTTTAGATATATTGACCAATTTCTTCTTTAAAATCCGCTTTTTTAAAGGTGACAGATGATCTGTAAACAATACCCCTTCAACGTGATCATATTCATGTTGGATGATTCTGGCAGCATATCCCTCATACTCATCCTCATGAAACTGCCAGTTTTCGTCAAAATAACTGATCTTAATTTTAGGTTTTCTAAAAACCTCTTCCCTTATTTTTGGAATACTTAAACAACCTTCAGCAAATCCCCATTCCTCTCCTTCTTCTTCTTCAATAATAGGGTTAATGAACACCTTTTTGAAATCTTCAAGTCCCTCTGCCATAGGGTCAGGCTCTTCCCCCTCTTCTACCTCAGCAAATGGAGAGGCATCAACAATAAACAACCTGATAGATTTATTAATCTGAGGAGCAGCTAATCCAACACCACTTGCCTCATACATGGTTTCAAACATATTTGAAATCAATTCTTTTAAATCCTTATAGTTTTCATCAATCTCTTCTGCTTCCCTTTTTAAAATAGGGTCACCATAAGCCACTATTGGTAGTATCATTCGTTTATTTTTGGTACAAAAATAATCATCTTTTTTAAAAACCCTGATGTTTAACGATATTGTGACATTAGATACAATAAACAGGAATTTGTTCTTTTACCTTTGTCAGCATGATTAAAACATTAAAATCGGGATGGCAATTGTTCCTTATTGCTTCACTGACCCTGGGTCTGGCTCCTTTTAATCCTCCTCATATTTGGGGTAAAATACAGTGGATAACAGGCGGTGGTGCTATTTCAGGTGATCACCCAATGCAGTTTATGGATTGGTTTGATTTATTATTCCATGGCTTACCCTGGATTTTACTTTTAATATCAAGTATAATACACACGACATCATTTATCAAAAAATCCACTTCGTCTAATCCCTAAACATTGGTTTAATAAATACAGTTTTGGTATCAGAGAGGTGTTCTCCATTATACAAATGAATGATCCTGTTTCCAACCTTAAAAAGGTTATCAACATACCACCCATTGTAAACACTTTTAACAAAAATTACTGATAATTCTACAGTCATTTCGTTGTTTTGTGAAAATGCATAATCATTCGGCCTGAATGATTCATACTTTCCATCAATAAACACGGTATTAATCTCCCCAAAAAATCCTGCTTCTTTTTTATTCGAGGGATAATTATAAAAATTTTCTGCTGTATCAGTTCTGACTACTCTACCAGATTTCAAAAACATTACCCGATCCCCCCACCGCATTGTTTCTTCACTACTATGAGAAACTAAAATGACACTGATATTATTCCGGGTTAAATATTCATCAATATAGGTTTCAATTCGTTGTTTTAGGAAATAATCGAGCTGATTAAACGGTTCATCAAGAAGTAATAGTTCTGGTTCATCTGCTAAAGCCCTAGCAATTGCCAATCTTTGTTTTTGTCCGCCGGAAAGCTGATGAGCAACAAAATTCCTGTTTTTTTCAAGTCCGGTTACCTTAAGCAGTTCTTCGACTCTGTATGTAATATAGGATTTATTAAATTGCAATAACCTCAGGCGAATATTCTCCTCTACAGTATGAAAATTGTCTAAACCAAAATCCTGATTAACCAATTTGATTTTTTTGTGTCCCGGAACCAATTGTTCTTTTGGACCAAGTACCTTTTCGTCATCCAGATAAATTTTTCCGGATTTGGGTTGAAGAAAGCCTGCTATTGTTTTTAATAAAGTGGTTTTACCACAACCGCTTTCTCCTACCAATACAATTCGTTCTCCTTTCTCAAGATCAAAAGAAACTGATTTTAATACGATACCATTGTCATAAGAAAAAGAAAGCTTTTCTACCCTTAGCATATTAAAATCCGCTTACTATAACTGTACATGATTTATTAAAAGGAACAGGATTTGCAGGGTTCGGGTGTTGAATATTTAGTATCATATGCTTACCGTCCGGCGTAAAAACAACTCCTGTTGTCTCAGAATCTTTAGGGGCAACAGCAAACCGCAGTAAATCATCTTGTGTTGGATTCTTAATTGACATATCCAAAAAATATAATTCATTGTGAAAACCAACTGGATTTGTACCTGAACGTAACCGGTCAGTACCTATAATATCTTCACTTAATACCAGGTATGTTTTACCTTTAATAGTTACACTGGTATTACAATCAGGATTTGAGAAACAACCTATACTATCCTTCATCATTCCTCCCTCCATATAGACACTCATTTTATTTGTTTGCGGATCAAACTCCAATATCCTTCCGAATGGATCATCAAAATTTTCTCCTTCATCACCAACTTTCAATCTATCAACTGCATAATTCGAAAACATTCCTCCTTTTTCATGAGATTGTGTCAGGTTGTAATGATCTTGTCCTGTTTCCGAAATATAAAGCTTACCATCTATTTCCTCAATCCATTCGTGTCTGATATACATTGTTGCACCCTTTCTTAAAGCTATATCACTTACATTTATCCATGACAAGGTATCATTTGGCATTTCTAACCAGGTACCGGTTTCACCATCATTTGATTGTTGATATGCAAATAGTTTTCCTTCATTATAATTGTATGGTACATCCGGAACGAATTTATAGAATATGCCAGGATTCATATCGTCAGTCAGATAAACTGCCTTTCCATCCTTTGAACAATGTGCATCTTCATGAACATATTTTCCCATTTGGTAGTGCTTTTTAATCACCTTTTTTGACACAGGATCCACTTCAACAATATACCCCATATTCTGCCAGGCGGGCCGGCCATTTACCCAAGAAGTATCTCTTAATCCATTTCCATTCATGTAGAGGTAATCTGTATTTTTACTCCATGATTCTTCACAGGTAAAGATTGTCCCATTTGGTGTTAAACTTCCGCCACAGTTTCTGTTGGTGTACCCTACTCCGGAAAAATCAATATGTTCAAAATCACTTATAACTTCCCAATTGTTGTTGATATACTCTATTTCGAACATTGTAGCACCTCCACCATCTCCAAGTCCATCATCTTTATATTTCGTTTCATGGCTGATGTATAGCCAACCCTTTGTATTTGGTTTTTTATCATCCGGAATAAATACTGACAAATCATGGTATCCCTTAGCTGGAAACTTTAAACCATCTGCTCTTAAAACAGAGTCCTTTTCTGAAAACAATACTGTATAGGTGAACCCCTCAGGAAGTTCAAGACCAAGGGTTTCAAAATTCGAAGCAATACCGATAAATGGAGGTGTTGTATCAACTTCAATCTCCTGAATTATTGTACTGTCAGATTGAGTAGTATCCACATCCTCACTTTTCTGATTTCCACAGGACAATGCAAACAGGCCCAATAAGCAATAATACATTTTGTTCATGACAAGTGTTTTGCCACAAAGGTAACCGAAACTGCTTAATTTACTGTAACCGGAATCTTAATTTGATTATAAACTAAATTTATCCTTAAATTTTATGGCCTGGCGTCTTGAAATATCGATTCTGGTACCACAGTCCATCTCAACCTGTAAGCTTCCATTAAACCAGGATTCGATTTTAACCACTCTGCGAAGGTTAATCAGGTATTTTCTGTTTGCCCTGAAAAATAATTTTGGATCAATACGGTCACCTAAGCTGTTAAGTGATCTTAAAATAAGAGGGTGAAATTTGTCAAAGAAAACCTTAACATAATTTCCATCAGACTCAAAATAGCGGATATCATCTATTTTTACGAACCAAACCTTTTCTCCATCTTTAATAAAAATTTGATCGCCTGCCTCCAGCTTTGATGATTTTTCTACTGCCTCTGGCGTCCTGTGCTCTTCTGTTATTCTACCAATCACCTCTGATAATCTTTCGTCATCCAAAGGCTTTAACAAATAATCATAGGCATTTAATTCGAATGCTTTTATTGCAAATTCATCATAAGCTGTTACAAAAACTGTTCTGGGCGGATTTTCCAAACGTTCAACCAATTCAAGGCCTGATTCACCTGGCATTTGGATATCTATAAACAGTAAATCCGGCATTAATTCTACAATACCTTTCTCCGCTTCTTCCGAGTTCCTGTACTCTCCAATAATTTCAATCTCAGGATAATTCTTCAACATTGACTTGAACTCCTCTCTCGCCAGCCTTTCATCATCAACTATTATCGTCTTAATCTTCATCAACAATTTTTTTAATTAGAATATGCGCATGCACCATATTGTCCGCTTCAAACAAATTAAAATGAGCTTCATCTCCAAAGATTATTGCTAATCTTTTTCTGGTATTTTCAATGCCTATTCCCTCATTATCTTCTGAAATATTTAAACTACCTGAGTTAGTCACCTGAAGCAATAACATATTATCTTCCACCTTAGCGGTGATAAAAATCCGGCCGCCATCAATTAATTTAGACAAGCCATGCTTGATAGCATTTTCAGTGATGGTTTGTAACATCAAAGGAGGGACTTTACATTGCTTACTTTCATTACTAATATTGAATTCTATTTGAATGCGATCCTCGAATCTTATCTTCTCCAAATCCAGGTATGTGGTCACTAATTCCAGCTCTTTTTCTAATGTAATTAACCTGTTTTTACTCAAATGAATTGAGCTCCTTAGCAGATTGGATAGTTTGGTAATGGCTTTTTTGGATTCCTGCTTATCAATTTCCACCAACGCCTTAATGGAGTTTAGTGAATTAAACAAAAAGTGCGGATTAATCTGGGCCCTTAAATTTTTGAGCTCTATCTCATTTCTTGAGGCTTCAAATTTTAAATTTTTAATCTCTTGTTTTCTGGATCGTTCAATAAACAGGTAAGCATAATAAAAACCATACCACACTGCCATTACAATGAATGTAATGAATACATTAACATAAAACTGCGACAGGTTATAATCCAATTCCCTGACATAATAATCCGGAGTACTTAAATAGTAAGTATAAACCATTTGCATCAACTCAAAAAGAATTGAAAATACAATAGCCCCAACAATGGTTAGCATTATGATTTGCATTACTGATCGGTTAAGCCAGTTAAACCGAATAATCAGATACCGGGCAATGTGGGTAACAAAGATTGCTGTTACCACAGAAAAAAGGAAATACAAAACCAGACTCCTGGTAAAAATAATTCCTCCGTTAAGGTAAACCAAAACGAAAAAAATCAGGTTATACGACCCCCAGCCTACCAGCTGAACAACCCAATACAACCAATTCTTTTTAATTTCAGATAACATATATCAAATATAGTCCATTAGATCACTGCACTCAATTCTTTTGTGATGAGTAACAAATATGAACTAGGAAGATATATAAAATATGTTTAAACGGTAATGTTTTATTTTAATATTTACACATTAAATCTAAAGTGCATAATATCACCATCTTCAACTACATATGATTTTCCTTCAACACCTAGTTTTCCGGCATCTTTAATTGCAGCTTCCGATTTATATGAAACATAATCATCATACTTAATTACTTCAGCACGAATGAATCCTTTTTCGAAATCGGTGTGAATTACCCCTGCCGCTTGTGGTGCTGTTGCCCCAACCGGAACAGTCCAGGCTCTTACCTCTTTAGGTCCACATGTGAAATAGGTTTGTAAATCCAGTAATTTATAGGCGGATCGGATTAATTTATTAACCCCTGGTTCCTCAAGTCCTAATTCTTCAAGGAACATTTCTCTTTCCTCATAAGAGTCCAATTCAGCTATTTCTGACTCAATCTGTGTACCGATAATCAAAACCTCGGCATTTTCGTCTTTTACAGCTTCCTTAACCTTATCAGAGTAGTTATTTCCGGAATTAGCAGACGATTCATCTACATTACATAAATACAAAACCGGTTTTGATGTAATCAGTTGCAAACTTTTTAAAATGCGCTCTTCATCTTCACTTTCAACCTCATAAGTTCTTACCGATTTACCCTCTTCTAATAGTGACTTAAGCTTAAGCAGTAAATTATGCTCTTTTACAACTTCCTTATCTCCTGACTTAACTGCTCTTGCAATAGAGTTAATTCGTTTCTCTGCAGTTTCCAAATCCTTTAACTGAAGTTCGAAATCAATGACTTCTTTATCTCTTATCGGATCCACTGATCCGTCAACATGTACAATATTGTCATTATCGAAACATCTTAACACATGAATAATGGCATCTGTTTCCCGAATATTTCCAAGAAACTGGTTACCTAAACCTTCTCCTTTATGTGCTCCTTTTACTAATCCGGCAATATCAACGATTTCAATTGTTGTTGGAATAACTTTCTCAGGGCTCACTATCTTCTCCAGCTCTGTCAACCTTGAATCCGGAACAGTGATAGTTCCAACATTAGGTTCTATTGTACAAAACGGGAAGTTGGCAGACTGTGCCCGTGCATTAGATAAACAATTAAATAAAGTTGATTTACCAACATTTGGCAACCCAACTATACCACATTTTAGTGCCATAGTAATTTTTTTTTGCAAAGGTACTCATTTTGAATTTCTATTCAACCTTAATATCTATAAAAAAGAAACCCCGGCATGCTTATGCCGGGGCTCACTATATTTGAATTACATTTACTAATCTAATCTTTGCCTCTTAAAATCGTGACCGTTCCCTGACCTTCAAAAGGTGTTCGGTTCGTTGACATGGCCGAATAAGTATAGAAATATACACCATCCCTGCAATCACCACCTGTATTCTTATTCTGTCCGTTCCATTTGTCATCTATACTGTCAAAATGGAAAACCTCAACACCATATCGGTTAAAAACACTACAGTCAAATTCTGCAATACCCGTAGCAGGGAAGAAGAACTCGTTGTTTGGTGTATTATCACCTGGTGTAAATACATTCGGTGCAACTATTCCAGGGAACTCATGTACTTTCACTATTTCACAAAATGTATCTCTACAATCATTAAAGTTTTTAGCTACCAAGCAAACCTGATAATCAAACTCTCCATTTAGTGTTGTGTCAATTTTTGTTACGTTATAGCCATAGTTAAACACCCATTTACCACCACCAGGACGATTAGTTTCCATATTATATTTGAAAGTTGAATCGGATAATAAATAATTTGGATCTGAGAAGTGCTTAGATGTATTGATCAATTCAATATCTAACAATTCAGTTCCTTCATATTTTCCAGGTCCTTCGAAACCATCAGACTCAATAATAAATGATGCTTCCGGATTAACAGAATCAAGATATACCGTTCTTTCTAAAGTACAATCTGCATTATCAGTAATTGTAACAGTATAAGATCCTGGTTCCAATCCATTCCATGTTGTTAAATCCGTTGTTTCACCTGTTTCATTATTTACCCATTCGTAAGTCCAGTTACCTGCTCCGCCATACTCATTCTCTTTAAATAATGCCGAAGAGTAAACTACTCCGTTCCCTTGTTGGAAATCAGCAGTTCTACAAAAAGCAGGTACAGTTCCTGTTGAATCCTTTAACGGTGTATTTTGCGTTAAAGTAAAATCGAATGAAGCGGTACAACCTGCATCATCTCCAATAATAATAGAGTAGTCTCCTGCTGGTAAATCTCCTGCGAAATTATCAGATAACGGAGGATCAGGGAAACCTGGTAAATCCCATGCATAGAAGTTTACATTATTAAGATTCGTTTGTGGGTTAATACTGGTACCCTGAGGTTGCAGGTTTAAAACATCTGTTACCACAACTCTACCGGTACTGTCTCCATAACAGTTAATATGTGCCAAACTGAAGTTTGCTTGAATTTGTGGTGGATTATTAAGCGTATAGTTCACAGAGCCTGTACAACCATTGACATCCTCCACTTCAATGTTATATAATCCAGCTGGTAAGCTGTTCGCTGTATTCAAATTCAACGTAGGATCATGACTCCAGGTATATGAAACTCCGGCTCCCGGTGTACCACCTGTAAATCCAACAGTAATGGAACCATTACTTTCATTGTAACAGTTAGGGTCTCCCGCACTCACCACCTGAACACTAAGTGCCGGTGTATTACTGATCGGAATTTGCTGAGAACTTTCACATCCAAAAGCATCCATTACAGTTACCAACCATAGTCCAGGCTGCATATTAGTCATAGTATCGTTAGTCTCATCTCCAGGGAACTGCTGGTTTGTAGATATGTATGTCCAGGTAATATCAGTAATGGCAACGCCATCAGGGTTCCCGTTAGAAGGATCGTATCCGTAAGCATCTACCCATACAGAGGCATCTGACTGACCATTACACGAAACTGCATTAATATGGTAAACATTAATTTGAATATCGTGGCTGGCTGACGGAATTGTAACTGATGAATCAGTTGTACATCCAGATCCGTCTACTAAAGTAATATCAACCGCCGTTCCTGCAGGCAAATGAGCTGTGTCAAATGGTGTTGTAATCGTTTCAACTACACCTTCAATTATAATCGAAGCTAATCCTCCGTTACCGGATCCCGGATCACCCTGAACATAAACAGATCCATTCCCCTGACATCCTGTTGCAGGTACTAAAGATACATCTACAAATTGAGGTGTACTGAAAGAACCATTCAATGTTTGCTGACAACCACTTACCGGATCAGTAACCTGAATCTGATAATTATCGCCATTTTCCAAGTTACTTAATGTTACTGTACCAGGAACGGCTGAGTTCGTAGCACTTAAGATACCACTACCCAGGTTTACAAAATTTACGTTGGCTGCCTGACCAGTTAATGTAATATCAACATTATTATTACCTCCGGCACAGTTAACCTGGTCTGTAGCCACAAATGCACAGGCATAAGTCACTTCAATTGCCGAACCAAGAACAAAGCATCCATTTCCATCTCTATCCCAGTGTAGTTGACCATTATCATTAATACCAGGAACATTATTATTTGCTCCAACACCATCATCTCCGGCAACAGGTACAAAATAGTAAGTTCCACATCCAAGGTTTTGGATTAATAAACTGGTTGCATCATTTATATCAGCAAGTGTATCAGTTGGTAGAATAAATCCTGTATATCCCGGATCAACGGCAGGGTCATTTCCTGTTGGGGGAGCATCATATACTAAAATCATTAATTGTGAAGTAAAGATCCCATCTCCTCCATCAGCTACTGCAATTGTATCTAAAGGTAATCCATAATCATCCATTGATAACATGGCAAAAGTTTCACCTCCACATAAACTAATTGGTGCTGTAGTAGGTGCACCATTCTTCAATAAGGTAAAAGTTCCCGGATCAGATAGACAAGCATTTGGTACGATTGAACAGTCTGTTGCCCCAAGACCTCCGATTTGCGCTAATGAAAATGTTGTTGATACATTAGAAAAGTTAGTAATCATCATTACATATACCTCACCAACAGAAGCTCCGGTAATATCAGGATATTCTACAGTTCCTCCCAAGAATCCGCAATCCACATTACCTAAAGGGTTTGGTGCATTACCTAAGTTACCACAAGCATTCTGTGCAGCAGACAGGTTATTAAATGGTCCCCAAATGATAAAATCCATATCATGTGTGGAAGTTAACTCCATGTTAATATCACCGGCATTTGAAATTTCGAAATAAAACCAACTTGGATTTGGTTGAGTACCCAAACAACCATAGTTATTTCCAGGTTCTCCTGTTCCTGAATTGGCATTAATATTGAATGTTAATACGGAATCCGTACAAATTGGCTCCATACCCGCACAGGTAGAATTACTTTGTCCAATCGCAGTATTAATTCCAACCAGACTAATAATAATTAGTAACGATTTAATCACTCTCATTTTAGTTTATTTTGTTCTAGTTTATTTATCATTTTTGCATTGCAAAAAAGTCTACTTGTATTGAATTTCCTTGCATATTAAAGTATCCTTATTTACAATCAAGAAACTACACAGACTTGAAAGTCTGACAAAACTTCTCTTTTTAATAACGAAAATGCTTCAATACTAGTTGCACAAAACTAGCTATTTTTTTTATGCAATTGAATATTTACCTGCATAAATTAATTTTAAGCTAAGAAATCCATCAATCTTTTTATATTTTTGTAGCAAAAATGACATACAATATGAATAAAGAAGTATATATAGTTTCAGCTGTAAGAACTCCTATAGGGAGTTTTGGCGGGGCATTATCAAGTGTTTCTGCTACGCAACTAGGTGCAACGGCTATAAAAGGCGCTCTTGAAAAAGCGGGAGTTTCAGCCGATAAGGTGGATGAAGTTTTTATGGGGAACGTATTGCAAGCCAACCTGGGTCAGGCACCAGCCAGACAAGCTGCAATTTTTGCAGGCATTAGTGAAAACACGCCTTGTACCACTGTAAATAAGGTATGTGCTTCAGGAATGAAATCAATTAGTTTAGCTGCTCAAACTATATTAGCAGGAGATAATGATATTGTTGTAGCCGGAGGTATGGAAAACATGAGTGCCGTTCCACACTATTATAATGTAAGGAATGCTGTGAAACTGGGAGATGTAAAGATGGTTGACGGTATGGTTAAAGATGGTTTAACCGACGTATATAACAGAGTTCATATGGGGGTATGTGCCGAAGCTTGTGCCACTGAAAATGATTTTTCAAGAGAAGAGCAGGATGCCTTTGCAATAGAATCGTACAACAGATCAGCTAAAGCCTGGAGTGAAGGAAAATTCAATGACGAGGTGGTACCAGTTGAAGTTCCTCAAAGGAGAGGAGATGCCATTATTGTATCTGAAGATGAAGAGTACAAAAATGTTAAAATGGAAAAAATCCCTCAACTCCGACCTGTATTTGATAAAGAAGGGACAGTTACTGCGGCAAATGCTTCAACATTAAATGACGGGGCGTCTGCCTTAATTATTGCATCAAAAGAAGCTGTTGAAAAGCATAATTTAACCCCTATTGCGAAGATTGTAGGTTATGGTGATGCTGCTCATGAACCAAAATGGTTCACCACGGCTCCTTCAAAAGCAATTCCTGTAGCATTAGGCAAAGCCAATTTATCAGTTTCAGATATTGATTATTGGGAATTAAACCAGGCTTTTGCAGTTGTTGGATTAGCTAATATTAAAGCTTTAGGATTAGACCCGAGTAAAGTAGATGTTAATGGTGGAGCTGTTTCATTGGGTCACCCACTTGGTAATTCAGGATCAAGAATCATTGTAACCCTGATCAACGTACTTAAGCAAAATAATGGTAAGTATGGTGCTGCCGGAATTTGTAACGGTGGTGGTGGAGCCTCTGCAATGGTGATTGAAAACATATAAGATATAAAATATCTAACAAATTAAAAGGAGGCATTGCGGAATGCCTCCTTTTTTATTCTTATAATGTTTTGACTCAAATTAGCGCTTTCCAAATTAACAAAAGCCTCCGAAAAACAGTTTCGAAGGCTTTGACATTGTAAGTAGTAGCATTACTAAACTACTGTTTAATAAACTTGGTTGTTTTAGAATATTTGGTTGTTGAAAGGTTAACAATATAAGTTCCCGGAGCTAATTCATTCGCAGCCAAGGCAATTTTGTTTTCTCCTTCAACCAAATTAATATCACTGTTTTCCTGAACTAATTTCCCTGTCAAACTATAGACTCTTAATATTCCCTGTTCTGCCTCTTTTACAGTAAAAGCAATTGTGGCATTATTAATAACAGGGTTAGGGAATAATAGCAAGTCAGAAATAGAAGCAGTAATACCAATGTTATCCTGAAACTCGGGTAAGGCTAAATATTCATCTGTTGTCCAGATTCCTCTTCCATGAGTTCCTATGTAAATCTGACCTGGCTTATGGCAACCTTCATCCCAGGTTCTCCAATTTTGTTTCAGATCAAATACCGGTACTTTACCGAATGGCGCATCACAATACTCCCATGTATTGCCTCCACCTGCTTCTGTTTTAAATAAACCAAAGTCAGCTCCAACAAATATAATATCAGGATTATTTCGATCCATTAATACTGATAAGCATGGCATTTCTGGTAAGTTTCCGGAAATAGAATAAAATGTTGGTGCTGAAGTTGAAACGGCCTCATCTGTTTTTTGTATCCGATCTCCGGCTCCATACCCACCCAATGATACAATAAGATTATCAGGATTTCCTTTTTCAATAGTAATACCTGTTACAGGCCCTGTAAAAGTATGTATATGTTCGAATGTTGTTTCGGTCGTATATGAATTGTCATTAGGATCCCATCTAATTTGGGTATCCGGAATATTTCCGTTTCCGGTTCCCAAAATTGGGTTTGGAGAATACACCATATTCAATCCGCTTAACCTGTATAACGCTCCTGAAGAGGTTCCAACAAATAAATGATCACCATCTTTGGAAAATTCCATTTCAGTTACATTACCACTCATGTTTCCTCCGGCCTGAAGAAATCCATCATGTTCTGCACCAAATCTCAGGGCATTTCTGGTCAACCATAAACCTCTTCCCCCACCCATTCCGAATGCCAGCCATGACTGATAAGGGTCTTGCACTGTAACAACATCCCAGGCAATATTTTCGAGGAAATCATATTCTCCCATGTCATAAACCTTTCCAGGTTCAAGCGGGTTTGTTCCAAAATAGTGTTGTTGTGTCCATAATGAATCAACCGCATAAACCACACCATTTATTAATAATGAATCACCAACACTCAATGGAGAGGAACCAAATGCATACGTGAAATTAATCTGATAAAGGTTAATGGTTGTATCACCCGTTTCATCTTTAAATACATCATCTGTTATTGTTAAGCCTGGGTCTGCATACAATGAATCCTGAAAAGTCAGGTCTTCTGTTAATGTATGTGTAATAAACTGCTGACTTGTTGCTGACGGTATCTGCACTACTTCTCCCTGACTATATGATCGGGTTGGTACGAATACTACTGAATCCTCCGAATCTGTGTCATTTGGATTTTCATATAATTCAATAACTGTATGAAATGGTCCTAAATCAACCATAGGTGTTCCAAATGATGCCGGAATGTTTTGTGGTTCTATAATTACTGAATTTACTCCCCTGTCACCTGTTCTGAATATTCTTCCAAACTGTGATGTAGAGTAAACAATATCTCTGTTCATAAATGAAAAATCACAAGCAAAACCATCATTTCCACTTATACTTTTATGATCCTGATAAGTATGATTATTATGGTAATTTCCAGGTGTTCCGTTATCCTGTGTTCCTCCGGCCACATCTCCATGTGCTGATGCAGATATTCTGTAGAATTGAGTTACGTTATAACCTCTGTTGGCTTCCCTGTAAGTATGTCCCTGATCATCTGAATAAAATACACCTCCATCATTTCCTACCCAAAGTCTTCCTTCAGCATCCCATTGCATTTCGTGTTGGTCTGCATGAACGTATAGCGGACTGATATTTGGCGCTCCCGATAAGGTTCTTGCCTCCCAGTTTCCTGTACTCGATTTTGCATGGATACCTATACCTCCCAATAAACATGTTTCAGGATCACCTTTTACAACAGAAATAACCTGATCGTACCACCCTTGCTGATTACTTCCGAAAGGTGCAAATGAACCAGGTGAACCATTGTTGGCCGGAGCAATTTCTGTCCAGGTCAGGCCATTATCTATGGACCGGTATACGCCATGTAATGCACCTCCCTGTGACATTGAAGCATATACATAATATTTTCCACCTACCTTTTCATGTGAAATTGCATATTCAACTCTGTTTTTACCTCCTGGAATTTCAGTTGGTCCGTTACCGTAAACAGCAGTAAAATTGGTACCACCATCAGTAGACACCCATGTTCTCTGTGTAGAAAAAGACCCTACAATCACCTGTCCATCATTTGAAATAGCCAAAGCTTTACATACACCTCCAATTGTGGTAAAGTCGGATAAAGTTCCATTGGAATACTCTGTCAGTCCCTCACTACCGGCAATCAGAACACTATTACCTTTGGCTACTATTTTATTGATAAATGTATTATTCTCGCTTCCCCCAATATGAGTAAAGGTAATACCATTATCGTTAGAATAATACACTCCATTCCCATTTAGTCCACTATCCTGATTAGTCCCGTCAAAACTTTCAATACCATGGCCAGTAGCCACATAAATAGTCCCATCATCTGTTTGGCACATAGAGGAAATACCAAAATTATCATCAAATCCTTCTACCACAGACCAGGTATTCCCCCTATTGACAGATTCAAACAGGCCTCCTGAAACAGATCCTGCATAAATATGGTTAATATCATTTTTATCAATCAGTATTGCTCTGGTCCTTCCTCCAACATTGGCCGGTCCATGATCTTTAAATTCAAGATCCGCCCTACTGCCGGAATTTATCATCCCCTCTACTTCAGTAATTGCCCTGAACTGATCTTCCCTGTCAATCTCTCCAGTAACTACGTTTGATCTTAATAATCTGTAATACTCAAATGCTCCGGATATTTCGTTTTTCGAATCAGACTTTAACTTTGCCCTACTACTATATCTTCCCTCTACCGGTTCGTTTTTTAAAACAAACCAATAAGCAGAACCTCCCAACAGGAATAATGTTAATGCTACTTTTAACGCTTTCATAAAATTCTGGTTTATTAAATACTCTTTTGACTAAATATATTTAATTAAAACAGAACCTATTAAAGCAAGTACGTGCTTTTATCCTCTAAATGTTTTGATATTTATACAGGTCTAAACCCTATAAAAACAAAAAGCCCTCAGGTCAACCGAGGGCTTTTGAATAAAAATACTTCTTTATTATTGTTTGATAAACTTAGTTGTTTTAGAATCTTTTCCAGTAGATAAGTTAACAATATATGTTCCCGGAGCCAATTCATCAGCAGCAAGAGCAATTTTGTTCTCTCCCTCAACCAAATTAACATTATTGTTTTCCTGAACTAATTTTCCTGTCAAGCTATAAACTCTTAATGCTGCCTGTCCTGCTTCTTTTACATTGAAAGCAATAGTAGCATTATCAATTACAGGGTTAGGGAATAATAATAAGTCTGAAATAGCAGCAGTAATACCAGTATTATCCTGTAGCTCAGGTAAAGATAAATATTCATCTGTTGTCCAGATTCCTCTACCGTGAGTACCGATATAAATTTGTCCCGGTTTATGACATCCTTCATTCCATGTTCTCCAGTTTTGCTTTAAGTCAAAAATTGGAGTTTGCCCGAATGGTCCGTCACAGAATTCCCAGTTTGTTCCTCCTGCTTCCGATCTCCATAAACCAAATTCTGTTCCTACAAATACAATGTTAGGATCATTTCTATCCATTACAATTGACAGACATGGCATATTAGGCAAGTTTCCGTGAATTGAGCTAAAGTTTGCACCAGTAGTTGCATCTGTTGATTCCTGAACTCTTCCATTAACACCAAAACCTCCTAATGTAACCATTACGTGATCAGGATCTCCTTTTTCAACGTTTATTCCTGTTACAGGACCACTAAAATTATTAATTAATTCAAAAGTTGTTTCAGTAGTATATGTCGGATCCGGATCATCTCCATTCCATGTAATTAATGTATCCGGTACATTACCAGCACCTGTACCTAAAGTAGGATTTGGTGTGTACACACTATTTAAATTTCCTAATCTGTAAAAGCTTCCATTAGATGTTCCTACGAATAAATAATTTCCATCTTTAGAGAATTCCATTTCAGTAACCTGTCCGCTAATGTTTCCTCCTGCTTGCAAGAAACCATCATGTAAAGCAGAGAATCTCAAAGAGTTTCTTGATAACCATAATCCATCACCACTTCCAAGACCAAAGGCCAACCATGACTGATAAACGTCCTGAACTCTTACAGTATCCCATGGAATGTTTTCTAAAAAGTCATAGAATCCCATATCTACCACCTCTCCTGGTTCACCAGGATTTGTTCCAAAGTAGTGATTTTGAATCTGCATAGAATCCACACCATAAACCTCTCCATTAATCATTAATGAATCTCCAATACTTATTGGTGCCGAACCGAACACATAAGTAAAGTCTTCATAGTATAAATTGAATGATACATTAGTTCCTGTAGTATCAACAATTGTAGTATCCTCAATAGTTAATGCTGCATTAGCATAAAGTGAGTCCTGGAATGTTACATCCTCAGTTAAAACGTGACTCATAAATTGTTGACTGGTAGCAGATGGTACCTGAATTTCTGTTCCCTGTGGTAAAGACTCTGATACTGCATAAACAACAGTATCCTGAGAAGCAATATCATTAGGATTTTCATATAATTCAATGACAGTAAAAAATGATCCCAAACCATTAGTTAATCCACCAGGTGTACCAAAACTTGCAGGAATATTTTGAGGAATAATCTGAGTTGTATTTAACCCTCTGTCACCACTTCGGTAAAACGCACCGTAATAGATACTTGAAAAAATAACATCTCTGTTCATAAAAGAAAAATCACAAGCGTAACCGTCTCCTCCATTAACCTGATCATGCTCTCTGTATGTATGATTGTCATGGTAGTTAGCCTGAGTTCCATTATCCTGAGTTCCCCCCATTACGTCACCATGAGCAGAAGCTGCAATTCTGTAAAACTGTGTTACGTTATAACCTCTGTTTGCCTCTCTGAACGTATGACCGGCATCATCAGAATAGAATACACCTCCATCATTTCCAATCCAAAGTCTTCCCTGAGAATCCCATTGCATTTCATGTTGATCAGAGTGTACATATAATGGATTAGTTTGAGGTACTAATCTTGATGATCTGGTTTCCCAGTTTCCTGTTACTGATTTACCATGAATTGCAATTCCTCCTAAAAGGCATGTTTCATGATCACCAGGTACAACTGTCATAATCTGATCATAATTCCCTTGTGATTGTCCTCCGGCATCAAATGGAGCAAAAGAACCTGGTGAACCATTATTTTCAGGAGCAATTTCCTCCCATGTTAATCCATTATCGATTGACCTGTAAACACCGTGAAGACTTCCGCCATTCCCGGCAGACATTGAAGCATAAATATGATAATCTCCAGCGATTCTTTCATGTGATATTGCGTATTCTACTCTACTCTTACCTCCAGGAATTTCAGTAGCTCCATTACCGTATACATCAGTAAATGTTGCTCCTCCATCAGTAGACACCCATGTTCTTTGTGTAGAGAAAGAACCAATGATTACCTGATAATCATTTGAAATCGCAACTGCCTTACAAACTCCTGATATTGTTGTAAAATCAGTTAAGGTTCCGTTATCATACTCTGTTAAACCTTCACTACCTGCAATAAGAACACTATTTCCTTTTGCAACAACTTCATTAACGAAAGTATTGTCTTCACTTCCATCAATATGCTCAAAGGTAGCACCATTATCATTAGAATAGTAAACCCCATTTCCATTAAAACCAGTTGATTGTGTTGAGCCGTTAAAACCTTCCTCACTGTGTCCTGTACCTACATAAATAGTACCATCATCTGTCTGACACATTGATGATATTCCAAAGTTAGCGTCATATCCTTCAACTTTTTTCCAGGTATTACCTCTGTTAAATGATTCAAATAATCCACCTGAAACAGAACCTGCATAGATGTGCTTATAATCGTTTTTATCGATCAAAATAGCTCTGGTTCTACCACCAACATTATCCGGTCCGTGATTCTTAAATTCCAAACCAGACCGGTTACCGCTATTTACCATTAAACCAACCTCTGCCTTCGCTCTCTGATAGTCTTCAGCGCTTACCTCACCGGTAACAACATTCGTTCTTATTAACCTATAATAATCAAATGCCCCTGAGATTAACTCTGCATCCGCACTATTTTTTTTAACTCTACTTGAGTACAATCCTGCTTCCGTATCATTATTGGCAGGTAACAGAAACAAAGACGAAGCCATGACAGCTACACCTAGCGTACCAAACAAAATTTTTCTATTCTTCATAATTCAATCGATTATAATATCACAATTTGAGCGACTAATATACAACATTCTTCTTAAAAGAAATTAGGAAAAATTAACTTTTATTTAACAAAAAAAGTCAATTATATGCATCTCTAGAATCAAAACAAGTGTTTTTCTGCTCTGTAAGATGATCTCACTAAAGGACCACTCTCGACATACCTGAAACCTTTTTTTAATGCAAAAGCCTTATACTCATCAAACTTTTCGGGTGTGATGAATTCTGCAACCGGCAAATGCTTAGGGGTAGGTTGTAAATATTGTCCCATTGTTAAGATATCGCATTTAACATTTGCAAGGTCGGTAATCGTCTCAAATATTTCCTCTTCTGTTTCACCAAGACCTAGCATAATTCCCGACTTGGTTTTCATACCACCCTTCTTAAGTCTCATCAAAACTTCTAGGCTTCGGTCATACTTTGCCTGTATTCTGACCTGCTTAGTCAGTCTTCTAACAGTTTCCAGATTATGAGATACAATTTCAGGTGCAACATCAATTATTCTCTGCAAATTTTGCCATTTACCTCCAAAATCCGGGATTAATGTTTCCATTGTTGTACCAGGTGATTTTGTTCTGATTGCCCTTACTGTTCTGGCCCATATCTCAGAACCACCATCTTCCAGATCATCCCTGTCAACTGATGTAATTACTGCATGTTTTACCTGCATCAGTTTTACCGATTGTGCCACCTTTGCCGGTTCTAACAGATCCGCTGCCAGTGGTTTTCCGGTAATTACTGCACAAAACCCACATGAACGGGTACAAATATTACCCAGAATCATAAAGGTAGCTGTTCCTTCTCCCCAGCATTCGCCCATATTAGGACAACTGCCACTTTCGCAAATCGTATGCAGTTGATGTTCATCAACTAAAGACCTTACTTTTTTATAATTTTCCCCAGTAGGTAACTTAACGCGTAACCATTTGGGTTTTTTTACCCTTTCTTTTACTTCCATTTTAAAATCTGCCTCCCAATTCGAATTGTAAATAAAATGCACCAAACAATCTGAAATTATCTGTTCCGTACATTAATTCTATCTCTTTAATCGGAAAGTAATCAACCATAAAGCCAATCTCCCCTCCGGAAATAGAACTCTTATCTTTTGCAAAATTAAAATTAACCCCCATTTTTGTGGACGTTCCTATTTGAAAATTTCCCTCTCCAACTCCTTTCGTCCAGTTGGCTTTACCTTCAATATTAATATTTTCATGTTTTTCAGGGTCATACTTTTCAGCTATTGAGCTTGCCCCAATTCCTTGTTGTTTAACAATATCAAGATACACTGGTTTAACAAAACCAAATGCAGGTCCGACCTTCCATTTAAAAACAATCTCAATACCATCTTCTCTTTTAGCATCTGAAAGTTTTAAATTCCCTCCGAATGCCGGCCTGAGTACGACCAACGAATTGATTTTTTTGTAGTAATACGATCTTGTTCCTGTAATACCTCTGATTTTGAATTCATTCTTATGATGAATATTGGTTATACTTAAACTATAAGTATTAAAGTACTTGTAGTTTTTCTGTCTCCCATATTCACCATAAAATCCCCAACCGGATGTATTAAAAGTAATGCCCACGCTGTAATTATGCGGATAGAGCCTCCCGTAGGTTGTATCGGCCAACTCCTGCCCGTTTACAACCAATGGAATAAAGCATAATATGATAATTAAAGCTTTCATGTACTACAAAAGTACGGAATAAATCGTCAATCAAATCCTAAAACCGGCTAGTTTCTTATCAAATTGAAGGGATATTTAACATCCGTAAGGCATAATCCCCGGGCCGGAACAGATTTACCTGCCTTCGCACGGCTTTTTGATAAAATGATTTCTTCAAATTCGGCAATCGTAATTCTCCCTGTTCCCACCTCCAATAAAGTCCCAACAACTGCTCTGACCATATTTCTTAAAAACCGATTTGCTTTTATTGTGAATTCAAGTCCCTGATCATTCTTTACCCAAACCGCTTTTTGGATATCACAATTGAATGTATTGACCGCTGTTTTGACCTTACTGAATGCTTCAAAATCTTCATGCTTAAGTAAAATTGCCGCTGCTTCATTCATTTTTTCAATATTCAGTTTTTCATAAAAGTGATAGGAGTGATAGCGTTCAAAAGGCGATTTTTCAGTATTTATATTGTATTTATAGGTTCGCTCTATAGCATCAAACCTTGAATGAGACTTAGGCGATACTTCGTATATGTCATGAATAACAATGTCCTCAGGCAGCATATGATTGAGTTTAAAGATAAAATGATCAATATCCTCAATGGGTGAATAATCCATATGCATATAAAAATTTCTGGCGTGAACACCACTATCTGTTCTTCCGCACCCCATAATCTTTATCGGTTCACCACCATTCAATTTAGTAAGGTTATTTTGAAGTTCGGCCTGAACAGTATGTGCATTGGGCTGAATTTGCCAACCACTATAGTTCGTTCCATCATATGAAAGTTTAACAAAATACCGTTTTAACATAAGCTACAAAAGTAATCATTTGCCCTTAAGTTCAAACAAACTATTTACATCAGGATTCCCACTACGCAAACATCATCAATCTGCTCCTCAATTCCTTTCCAACTATTAAAAGTTTCAACGATAATATCCTTCTGTTCTTCCATTCCTTTTTGTGAATGTTCAAGAAGCAAATTTCTAAACTGTTTATACTTAAATTTTTTCTTTTTCGGTCCTCCAAACTGATCGGCATAACCATCAGTGAATAGATATATAGCATCTCCATTCTCAATTTTAAAGTTCGAACTTGTAAAACTTTCCTGAAGCACAAATCTTCCTACCGGTTGTTTGCATGGCTCAGTGATAATCATCTCATTATTTCGTACAATGTAAATTGGATTATAGGCTCCTGAATAGGTTAATTCATTATTTCTGTAATTGATCTTACATAATGCTATGTCCATACCATCATTCATTTCGTGGTCTCCCTTAGTCAAAAATTTAATGACTATTTCCCGCACTGCATCTAAAATTTCACCTGGATCTTTAAGACACATTTCGCATATTACTTTTTCAAGTGCGTTGGCACATATGATACTCAATATTGCACCAGGTACACCATGCCCGGTACAATCAGCAACAGCGATAAACACTTCTCCATCTATTTGTTCCATCCAGTAAAAATCACCCGCCACAACGTCCTTCGATTGATAAAATATAAAACTGTCTTTAAAATTTTCCCTGAAATCGTTAGCAGAAGGCAACATTGACCTTTGTATTTTTAAGGCATAATGTATTGAGTCCATTATATCCTTGTTTTTATATTCAATAATCCTTTTCTGATTTGCTAGCAATCGTTTTTGCTCCGCCTCATCCCTCAAAATTTTCCTTGTATATAAAATAAAAAAAACAAATAGTGAAATTATAATTACCAAAAGTATAACTGCTTCTTTAAGGTATTGTTTATTGACAATTTTTTTAAAGTCTGAAAACTCAATGTCAGCTTCTAACAGCGCAACCACATCACCTTTTGAGTTTCTAACGGGATGAAAAGCAGATAGCCAAATACCGTTTTCAGATTTATGTAATGGAATTATACCTCCTTTTTCCATTTGGTTTAACAGAATATCAGGTGTTTGTACATATTCATTATTTATATCAATAAAGTCATCCGATCTTATGCCGTAGTAGAACCCTTCCCGTTTTTTATCTAAAACCAGGGTATATATGGTGCTGTTTAAATCATTTTTTATTACCGCCTCATTCAATTTTTGATTAATAGAGTAATAAATTGAATCCTCCCTTATATCTGTCATCCTAACATTTCCGGAATATTTTTCCATCATGCGTTGGTGAGCATCACCATCAATATTAATTGCTAAACTTGAAACAATTCCTTTTAACTTATCAAATTGTCGTTGTTTTTGAAGGTTCAGTTCATTATAATACCCAAAAATGATAAAGAAGGAAGTTACAAGAATAAAAAACAGGTAAATAATGAAAATTATTCGGGTAGCGAGGTTTTCAAGAATTCTGTTAAGTACTTTACTCATGCGGATATTAACTAAGTACTGATTCATAACCAAAAATAGTCGAATTTTAGGCTATACTCAAATATAGTTGTTTGAAATCAAAAAAACTTACAAAAATTAAATCAATTAGTTCAAAATAAATACAATATTGCACAACATTTGATTTTACAAACATTGATTTTTAGCAGTATATTTGAACATTATTTTGCTCAATTCATGAAAAAAATCGGATTACTTTCAGATACCCATGGTTATTTGGATCCCAAAATTTTTGATTACTTTAAAGATGTTGATGAAATATGGCATGCAGGAGATGTTGGGGATACTAATGTAATAGAAGCACTGGAAGCATTTAAACCAACACGCGGTGTATTTGGAAATATTGACGGGCATGAAGTCCGCTCATTTTGGCCCGAGCATTTATTTTTTGAGTGCGAAAATAAAAAAGTATTGATTTCACATATTGGAGGTAAGCCATATAAATACAGACAAAATTCATATGGTCAGATTAAGTACCACAAACCAGATATTTTTGTTTGTGGACACTCTCATATTTTATTGGTGCAATATGATAAGAACATTAATGCACTTTGGCTAAATCCCGGAGCATGTGGTAAAAAAGGTTTTCACAAAGTCAGTACGTTACTTCGTTTTGTAATTGATGGTGACGATATAAAAAACATGGAGGTAATTGAACTTAATAAAAGAATATAAAACAAAAAAGGCTCCTGCAATGCAGGAGCCTTTCAAAATATTCTAATTAGCAACTTAATGCTTCACAAATACTTTTCTTGCACTTTCTTTATCAGAATTTAACTCTAATAAATAAGTTCCTGACTCAAGATCACTTGCATCAATCATTGATAATCCTGAACCATTAGTTACTGTGCTTCTTAATACTACTCTTCCTTCCATATCGTAAACTGAGTAAGAAGTAACACCTGTTAATTCAGAATCAATGTTTAATACATTTACTACTGGGTTAGGGTAAATGCTTAATTGTGCATTTTCCTCTTTATCTAATCCTACAAAGCTTACTACTTCACAAGGAGAAGTTGCCTCACATCCTTCAAATGTAGCAGTTACAGCATAA
The DNA here is from genome assembly GCA_965230195.1 of Putridiphycobacter sp. Classification (GTDB taxonomy): domain Bacteria; phylum Bacteroidota; class Bacteroidia; order Flavobacteriales_D; family Crocinitomicaceae; genus Putridiphycobacter. The sequence continues at coordinate 2,275,211 of OZ245997.1, read as the reverse complement.
CTTCCTGTTACAATTGCAGATGTTGCAGTATAAGACATTCCTGTTTCTCCGGCAATATCAGCTCCGGTACCACAGTTAATCCATTGGTAAGTCATACCAGCACCAGTTGTAGTTGTTGATAAAGTAGTACCCGCTTTAGCAATATTTACACCAAAAGCAAGGTCAGCATCAATTAAGAATGCACCGAAACCAGTTTGCTCAGTACTTGCTCCGCCACCTGGGCCAAATGTATAGAAAGAACTTGGCAATGTGTTGAACTCAGCAGCTGTTGCTAAAGGAAAGTATCCTGTTGTGTTAGCAGTTTGTCTGATACCAACATATACAGTTTGTCCTGAGTAATTTACATTTCCGTTAATGAAAGATAATTCTACCTGATTTCCGGCATTACCTGCATTAATTGTATAGCTGTTTGTAGAGTCAACAATAGTTCCGGCAGCATTTAATAACACACCTTTTATTGTATTACCTGGTGTAGCAGCATCATTTGAAATTGTTGGTACCACTTTTTTAATTGTTACAGGTAAAGAAGTACTGGTAGGTATATCAATTCTGTTAGCCATAATTCCAGTTCCCTGGTTAAACCCTAATCCACCAGTAACGGCAGCAATTGGGGCATTAGTCATAGCGTCACATCCTACTTCCTGATCAGCAGTAGCTGAGTTATTACCATTATCATCATCATTTGGAACTGTAATTGTGTAAGTATTAGTTCCTGAATTAGCTGTTGGCACCCCTGTAAAAGGCACTGCCTGAGTTTCACCTGCATTAATAGTAGGTATTGTTTGAGTGTCATTAAAAATATTTGCTCCGGTTACATCAAGTGTCACGTCAACGTTAGTTAAAGTAGTGTTAGATGTATTGGTAACAAAAGCCAAAGCACCAGTTGTAGATGTAAACGTTCTGTTTACTTTACCATACACCGGACGAACAGCATTTACTGTCATATCATTTGCATTTGGATTTGCAACACCAAATCTGATTTCAGGTCTGAAAGCAGAAGATAAAGTTAATGTAGCTGGCTGAGTTGTTGAACTTGTACTGTCCATTTTTAAAGCATCAGCAATTGTATTGTTACATAAGTAACCTGCAATTGAATTAAGTGGCACAAAGTTACTTCCGGAATACTCATAAGCAACATATAAACCACCACCAGTATAAGTGAATGCACCAGTTGTAGTTAAATCAATATTAGCTGGAGTATTAGTATTAGGTAAAGTCATTGTACCATTATAAACTGAAGTCATTGGTGTAATTGCTGTAGCCCATGTTGTTGACTTAAGGTTAGTGGCATCAGAGGTATTCTCAAGATAAAACTGAATATTTCCGTCAGCAACACCATCAACACCTATGGCTAAAGAAAATCCAATAGATGAAATAGCATCTCCGTTAGACAAAGTTGTTATTTCAGCAGCAGGGATAATCATATGTGCTCTGAAAGAAGTATGAGAAGTAGAACCATTTGGTGCTCTCAACTGTGTAGTAGATCCATTATTAGCAGGAATTCCTGAAACAATGTTTACCTGTGCGTTCAATCCAAAAACTGTTAATACAGCTAAGGAAAGTGTAAGTAATTTTTTTTTCATTTCGTCGTTTTAAAAATATTTTTTACGAATTTACTCAAAAACAAATAAATACTCAAACATTTAAAACACCGATCACTCTTTTTTTTATACACTTAAAAAAATAGATTGCTACTTTAATCAGATTATAATAGAGATAGTACCCACAATATCAACACAAGAATAGTTACCACCGGTAAAAACCTTTTTAGTTTTGTATCAGCAATTTCTTAATGCTGCTTTTTTGGTCAGATATCATTTCAACGTAATAAATGCCGTTGGCCAAATTCAGACCGTCTACCTTATAGTGTACTGAAGATATCACTTCATTATCCCAAACAATTTGCCCTACACTGTTTCTTATTTTGAACTGACAATTATTAACCATTTCCGCTTCTATTTTAATAAAGAAACTATTCTGAACAGGATTAGGATAAATTGAAAACTCCAATTCTTCATATTCAGAAATATCTAATCCTTCAATTTGGTGACAAATGGACTGTTCTGTGCAACCATTGAATGTGATCTGAACAGCATAATTACCATTAATCTGTGGTGCAAAACTTTGTAAAGTAGCTCCCGGAATTAGTTGATTGCCATTATCGCAATCAACCCATTGGTAAGTTGCATTTGATAGAATGGCAAACAATGTAAACTGATTAGCACTTACCAAAGTATTTATTGGTGAAGCTACTGAAAGGTTGGTTGTTATAATACTATCACATCCGTAATTTACCATAGTGAGTGAATCTGTATAGGTTCCGGCATTAAAATAAGTAGATCCGCCAACAGTATATGATTCTCCATTACAAATATTAACGTTAACCGTATCATTATAAGGCTGCAATACCGTAAGAGTTGTATTAACAATGCTGTCATTACCATCAAACGTAGTCAATGAATCAGTGTATATTCCTGATATAGTATAAGTAGAATTACCAACCGAATAGGAATCTCCTTCACAAATAGTGATCTCCTGAGTCAGAGTTACATCCTGAGTTACTTCAGCCCGAATCATAATTGCCCGGGGATTAAGTAAAAGTGCCAGCTGTCCTGTTGCGTCAAAACCAAATACTGATGACAAATATGTAGGCTGAGCCATGCAAAATTCAACTTCAGGAGTTCCACCATAATGTGCAGCACAAATCAGATAATTATCTCCCGCATCTACTTCCACAGGAATTGGTAACTGAAATCGAATAAATGTATCCAAATCAGAAGCTGTGATTTCATAATCTGGTGTAATAGCCACAAGAACATAGTTTGCCCCTACTAACTGATAAACCTCTCCATATATTAACTGACCAATATTTGAAACATTAGATGACACTTTAATATTAAGCGCATTCATGTACCCATGATTAAAGGTTTCCATTACATTCCCAATCTTAAATTCAAGACCTGAATTACTGGCAAAATTATTTATTGTACCGGTTTCTATATTGTTATCACGACTGTATAGAGCGGGAGTCACCTGAATTGAATCAGTAAGTGTATCATTTCCAGAAGCAATATCGTCAGGATTATTGCCAAGAAAAGTCCAAGTCAAATCATAAGTCCCAATTCCTGATGTAGGAGTAAACAAAGTAGTAGTTTCCATTGTATCAGTTACTCCCGGAGGTAAATCAACACTGGTGGATGTTCCTGTAAATACATTTCCACCAAAATCTGCTGTTCCAACCAAATGTAGTCCTGTATGTACGGAATCTCCATTATTATGAACTTCCCCTACCATTTCAATACCGGTTAGCTGCGAAGTTGGCACCATATAGTATTCCAGGCCGTTTGAATTAAAAGATGCTGTTTCAATTTTTGCATCATAATGTGCTCCTTCAATCAATTTGAAATCATCAATAAACCAACCATAACCAGCACCAAAAGTTTGATCATCCCCTCCTTTCCATCTAAATCTGATACTTACATTTGACTGATTTCCGGCAACAGCAGAAATATTAACCACTTCGGTTTCCTGCATTACATTTCCTCCAATCGTAAAATCATCATTCAAATGCCAGGTTTGGTATGTCGCAAAGTTGTCGTTCGATACTTCAACAAAACAGGAATCGCTATTGAATCTTCTATATCTTTGTTCAAATTCAAGTAAAACTGACGACAATCCCGAACAATTTATCGGGGCGTTATACTCCAAAACAGCATTTTGAGTTCCAAATGGTGTAGTTGCGGCATTTAATAGTAATGTAATACCATTAAAAACGGCAAAACCATTATTGTTAGTGGTAGAAACCATTGTTCCCATAAAGTTAATCATGTCTGTTGGAGTAGTAGACAGAATTTCGAACTGATAGCCATTCGCATCCAGTGAGTTTAACCAATTAGAGCTATTACTAAAATCGTCTGAAATAATGATATCTCCGGCAGCCCGGTTCTGTATAGTTGTTGGTCTAATTTCAGGAATTGGATTCTCCTCTCCAATGGCCTTTACTTTATAAAGTATTTCTAAGCCTGGAATGTCCTGCCCAATTGATAAATTAATGAAAAGTAAGCCTGTTAGTAGAAGTAGTGTTTTTTTCATAATTCAGTTTTTAACTCGAATTTCCATCAAATTTTATTCCTAAAATACTGAAAATGAAATCAACCTGAATAAAAAAAGGTAACTTATTTCTAAGCTACCTTTTTATTCTAATTTCTTCGGTTGTTTATAAAAACTTAAAGTTCTTTCCAGGATAATAGGCCATAGTACCTAATTCTTCCTCGATTCTTAACAACTGATTATATTTTGCAATTCTGTCTGATCGTGATGCAGATCCGGTTTTAATTTGTCCCGTATTTAAAGCCACTGCTAAATCAGCAATAGTTGAATCTTCAGTCTCACCACTTCTGTGACTCATTACTGAAGTATAACTGTTTCTGGTAGCTAAACTAACTGCATCAATGGTTTCTGATAATGATCCGATTTGGTTCACTTTTACCAAAATGGAATTAGCAATACCATGTTGAATACCATGTGCTAATCTTTGAGAATTTGTAACAAAAAGATCATCACCAACAATTTGAGTCTTGTGACCGATTTTATCTGTTAAAGCCTTCCAACCTTCCCAATCATCTTCAGCTAACCCATCTTCGATTGAAACAATTGGATATTTATTTGTCCAATCATCCCAAAAGTCAACCATTTCAGCTGCTGTTCTTTCATCCCCGGTCGATTCAAATATATACTTCCCGTTTTCTTTATTAAAGAATTCAGAAGAAGCGGCATCCAACGCAATGTGGATATCTTCACCTGGTCTGAAACCTGCCTTTTCAATAGCCTCTAATACTACTTCAATGGCTTCTTCGTTAGATCCCAAATTAGGCGCAAATCCTCCTTCATCTCCTACGTTAGTACTGTGGCCTTTCGATTTCAATACAGCTTTTAACGTGTGAAAAACTTCAGTTCCCATCTGTAATCCCTGAGAAAAACTATTCGCTCCAAACGGCATTACCATGAATTCCTGAATATCAATCTTATTATCTGCATGCGATCCTCCATTCAAAATATTCATCATAGGTACTGGTAATGTATTAGCACCTACCCCACCAACATATCTGTATAATGGTGTTCCGGATTCAGTTGCTGCCGCTTTAGCAATCGCTAAAGAAACACCAAGAATAGCATTGGCTCCAAGTTTGCTTTTATTTGCAGTTCCATCAATACTTAGCAAATAATTATCAAGAGCTGCCTGATCAAAAACGTACTGTCCATTCAATGCCTCACTAATTACAGTATTCACATTGTTTACTGCATTCAATACGCCTTTTCCAAGGTAAACATTTTTGTCTTTATCTCTTAATTCTACAGCTTCGTGAATCCCTGTAGAAGCACCTGAAGGAACAGCTGCCCTTCCTAATACTCCATTACTGGTATATACATCTACTTCTACTGTAGGATTACCTCTTGAATCTAAAATTTGTCTTGCTTTAATGCTTGCTATATAACTCATTATCTTTTTTTACGAGATTTGTTTTTATGTTTCCTACAAACTGGTCGAAAAGGTATCTGGAATCATGCGGACCAGCAGATGCTTCAGGATGATATTGAACAGAAAATACCTTTTTATCTTTTAACTCAATTCCTGCCACTGTCTGATCATTCAGATGAACATGTGTCATTTCAATATTATCATTGCTGTCAATAGACTCTTTGGTAACAACAAATCCATGATTCTGAGTTGTTATTTCACCTTTTCCTGTCTTTAAGTTCTTAATCGGATGATTAATTCCTCTGTGACCGTTATGCATTTTTTCTGTTTTCAGCCCCTGACTCAACGCCAATACCTGATGTCCAAGACAAATTCCAAATATTGGCATCCCACTATCAACCATCTCCCCAACATTTTTAATTACGTTTTCCATAGCTGATGGATCACCAGGACCGTTAGATAGCATAATTCCATCCGCTCCAAATGATTTAAAATCTTCCAGGGTTGCATCCATTGGAAATACCTTAACATAACAGTCTCTATTTACTAAATTGGAAACGATACTGTTTTTTACCCCTAAATCCAAAAGTGCTACTTTGTACGAAGCTGTCTCAGATCCTGAAGTATAAGGTTCCTTAGTGGTTACCCGTGAAGATAATTCAAGTCCTTCCATTGATGGTACTTCCTTCAACTTACCTTTTAGAACATCAATATCTAAAATTTCAGATGATATAATACAGTTTTGCGCTCCTCTGTCTCTGATGATTCTGACGAGAGCCCTGGTATCTACATCTGAAATTCCCACAATATTATCTTTCTCCATTTCATTCTGGAGTGAATCATAAGCCGCATCCCTTGAAAAGATATTTGAAAACTTCTTGGTAATTAACCCGGCAATTTTCATACTATCAGATTCTTTCTCTGTTAGATGAACACCATAGTTACCAATATGAGGGCTGGCCATTGTTAATATTTGTCCTTGATAAGAAGGGTCAGTGAAAACTTCCTGATATCCGGTCATACCGGTATTAAAAGCAATTTCTCCTGTTGTAGTCCCAATTTTTCCGATAGCATTTCCTTTAAAAACTGTGCCGTCGTTTAGTACTAATACAGCTGGAATATTTGACATATGAAATTTTTTTACAAAGTTAAAATAAGCTTATTAAAAAAAGTATATTGTTTATAAATTGTTATAAATATAAAAAAAGGGATAATGTTTCCATTATCCCTCAATATTTTAGTTGTGAATCCAATTATTCTTCTTCAGCTTTTGCAGCCGCTTCAACAGCAGGAGCTGCAGTTTTACTACCACCACCTCTTCTGGATCTTCTAGTCGTTTTCTTAGGTTTAGCTGCGCCATAAATTTCATTGAAGTCAACCAACTCAATTAAACACATTTCAGCATTATCACCTAATCTGTTCCCGGTTCTGATAATTCTTGTATATCCACCTGGTCTGTCAGCAATTTTAGGTGCAATTTCTCTAAACAATTCAGTTACCGCATACTTATCTTTTAAGTATTTAAATGCAGTTCTTCTGTTATGAGTTGTATCTGTTTTAGATTTTGTTAAAATCGGCTCAACAAATAATCTCAACGCTTTTGCTTTTGCAACAGTTGTGTTAATTCTCTTATGCTCAATTAATGAACATGCCATGTTAGATAACATTGCCTTTCTGTGGGCAACTTTTCTACCTAAATGATTAAATTTTTTACCGTGTCTCATTTTTTTAATTTTTCATTCAGACCTGCTATAGAACCTGAATGTTGTTTGTTAAAACTTTACCTTAATATTTTGTTACTCCCTCACAAGGATTTTGGGAGACATCATTAGATGCGTTTTTAAATTATACCCCGATTTGATCACTCAAATCGGGGCACAAAGATATAAATTTTATTTTAATCCTACGCTAAAGCTTCAGATTACTCTTTATCTAATTTATATTTTGAAACATTCATACCGAATGCTAAACCTTTTGCTTCCACAAGGTCTTCTAATTCAGTCAATGATTTTTTACCAAAATTTCTGAATTTCAATAAATCATTCTTATTGAATGATACCAAATCACCTAATGTTTCAACGTCAGCAGCTTTTAAGCAGTTCAATGCTCTTACTGATAAATCCAAATCAACTAATTTAGATTTCAATAATTGACGCATGTGTAAAGATGTTTCATCAAATTCTTCAGTCTCTGATTTAATTTCAGAATCTAAAGTGATTCTTTCGTCAGAGAATAACATGAAGTGGTGAATCAAAATTTTTGCTGCTTCCTGTAAAGCATCTTTCGGAGAAATCGATCCGTCAGTTGTAATATCCAAAACTAATTTTTCGTAATCCGTTTTCTGCTCTACCCTGTAATTTTCGATCGAATATTTTACATTTTTGATTGGTGTAAAAATTGAATCAATAGCAATTGTACCAATAGGTGCATTAGAAGATTTGTTTTCTTCTGCCGGTAAATACCCTCTACCTTTAATTACTTCGATCTCCATGTTAATTTTAACACTCTTATCCATTCTGCAAATTACCAAATCAGGGTTTAATACCTGAAACGCAGTAGCGAATTTTCCGATATCACCAGCAGTTAATGTATCTTGTCCTGAAACAGATACTACTATCTTTTCACTGTCAGTATCTTCAATTTGTTGCTTGAAACGTACTTGTTTAAGATTTAAAATAATCTCAGTAACATCATCAACCACACCTTTGATTGTAGAAAATTCATGATCTACACCATCAATTTTAACTGATGCTATTGCAAAACCTTCAAGAGAAGATAATAATATTCTTCTTAAAGAGTTTCCTACTGTAATTCCATACCCAGGTTCAAGTGGGCGGAATTCGAACTGACCTTGAAAATCGTCAGATTCGATCATTATAACCTTATCGGGCTTCTGAAAATCGAGAATTGCCATGTTTTTATCTTCGTTTTAATTGTTATCTGGTTGCGCGGTTTGTAGGATTGAAGAAGGTCGAACAAACCCTTTGGCCAGACTTCAATATGTTTATATGCTATTTTGCTAAAATTTCCGGACCCCTCTAGCATAGTAAGGAATCCGGAAAATATGTTTAACCTTATCCCGAGCGTAGTCGAGAGGTTCGGTTTAATCTTATTTAGAGTAAAGCTCTACGATTAATTGCTCCTTGATATTTTCAGGAATCATTTCTCTGGTTGGCATGCTTAAAAACTTACCTTGCATTGCCTGACCATTCCAGTCTAACCAATCAAATTTGTTTGCATTTGTTGACAGCGCTGAATTAATTACTTCCAATGATTTAGATTTCTCACGTACACCTACTACATCACCTTCTTTTAATTGGTATGAAGGAATGTTTACTAAGTTTCCATTTACAGTAATATGTCTGTGTGAAACCAATTGTCTTGCTCCTCTTCTTGTATTAGCTAAACCTAATCTGAAAACAGTGTTATCTAATCTTGATTCACATAAGCTTAACAATAGCTCACCAGTAATACCTTTCATTCTGGAAGCTTTCTTAAATAAATTTGAGAATTGCTTCTCCAAAATACCGTAAGTGTACTTGGCTTTTTGCTTTTCCATTAACTGGATAGCATATTCTGATTGTTTACCTCTTCTTTTGTTAGGACCATGTTGTCCCGGAGGGTAATTCTTTCTTTCTAATGATTTATCTTCACCAAAAATTGGCTCTCTAAATCTCCTTGCAATTTTGGACGTAGGTCCTGTATATCTTGCCATTTCTGTTTGTTTTTTAGATCTGTGGTTAACATCTCAGTTAACCAATGGTCTTATTTATTAACTTGATACCAGATTTTAGATTTCTAATATCCATTTATTATACTCTTCTTCTTTTTGGTGGTCTACACCCATTGTGAGGAATAGGAGTTACATCAATAATTTCAGTTACTTCAATTCCATTATTGTGTAAAGTTCTGATTGCAGACTCTCTTCCTGATCCAGGTCCTTTAACGTAAACTTTTACCTTTCTCAATCCAAGTTCTCTTGCCTCACTACCACAATCTTCTGCAGCCATTTGCGCAGCATATGGTGTATTCTTTTTAGATCCTCTAAACCCCATTTTACCAGCAGATGACCATGAAATCACTTGCCCGGTATTAGTTGTTAAAGAAATAATAATATTATTAAATGAAGCATGAATGTGAGCCTGACCTACTGCCTCTACCTTCACATTCTTTTTCTTAACTTTAGTTGACTTTGCCATATTTTTTTAGTTTCTAGTTGTTAGTTTTTAGTTGTTAGAATCCTAAACATTGCTATTTCAAACAGATTCATCTAACGGCTAAATTCTAATGACTATTGTCTTTTTTATTTAGTTGCTTTCTTTTTACCTGCAACAGTTTTCTTTTTACCTTTTCTAGTACGAGAGTTATTTTTTGTTCTTTGCCCTCTTAACGGCAATCCTGATCTGTGACGAATTCCTCTGTAACAACCAATATCCATTAATCGCTTAATGTTTAATTGTATTTCAGAACGCAATGCACCCTCAACTTTGATTTGCTCAACCGTAGTACGGATCTTAGATAACTGGTCATCATTCCAATCCATTACTTTGATGTTCTCATCAATTTCGTTTTCAGCTAAGATTTTTTTAGCTGTACTTAACCCAATCCCGAAGATATAAGTTAATCCAATTACCCCTCTTTTATTCTTAGGTAAATCTATTCCTGCAATTCTAGCCATAATAATATATTATTATCCTTGTCTTTGTTTAAATTTAGGGTTCTTCTTATTTATCACGTAGACTCTCCCCTTACGTTTCACAATCTTACAATCTTCCGATCGTTTCTTTACAGATGCTCTTACTTTCATTTTTCTATTATTTATACCTGTAGGTAATTCGTCCCTTAGTCAAATCGTAAGGAGACATTTCTAATTTTACTTTATCTCCCGGTAAAATTTTAATGTAATGCATTCTCATTTTTCCGGAAATGTGAGCAATAATTACATGCCCGTTTTGCAACTCTACTTTAAACATGGCATTACCCAATGCTTCGAGTATTACGCCATCTTGTTCTATTGATGCTTGTTTTGCCATATTTATATTGTTGAAGACATTTCGTTCACACCTCTTCTACCTCTGATTTTTCCACCTTCCATTAAACCATCATAATGTTGGTTCATTAGATAAGTTTCGATTTGTTGAAGGGTATCTAATACCACACCAACCATAATTAGTATTGAAGTTCCTCCCATAAATAATGCAAAGTTATCTCCAATTCCGGCTAATTTTGCGAAGGCTGGAATAACAGCAATAATTGCAAGGAAAATCGATCCAGGTAAAGTAATTTTTGATACTATGTCATCAATTCTGTTTGCAGTATCTGTACCAGGCTTTACACCAGGAACAAATCCACCATTTCTTTTTAAATCGTCCGCAATTTGTTTAGGATTAACTGTAATCGCAGTATAAAAATAAGTAAACACCATAATTAATAAAGCGAATACTAAGTTATACGGCCACGACCACATGTCTCTTAATCCGGCTAAAAAAGCATTATCAGTTTGATAGGTTAACATTAATGGAACCGACATAATAGCCTGTGCAAAGATGATAGGCATTACTCCAGAAGCATTCACTTTTAATGGAATATAACTTCTTGCCGATTGCTCTGTAACACCTGCTCCACCAGCTATTCTTTTAGCATAGTTTACAGGTAGTCTACGTACACCCTGAACAATAAGTACGGTTATCATCACAATTGCAAAGAACCCTACTATTTTAAGGATTTGTAAGAAGAATGCCGCATCACTCAACACGAACTCTCCTACTACCGCATCTGGAAAACGAGCTAAAATTCCAACAGTAATCAAAATGGAAATACCATTTCCAACACCTTTGTCGGTAATTCTTTCTCCTAACCACATGGCAAACATTGTTCCGGCAATTAATACTAACATTGCCATAGTCCACCACATAAACGAATTGTCCATGATAGCTTCATTCGGAACATACATTCCTAAGTAAGCAGGTCCCTGGAAAGCACAAATAATGATAGTCAATACCCTTGTATAACCATTAATTTTACGTCTTCCGCTTTCCCCATCTTTTTGCATCTTTTGAACAACAGGTACAGCCATACCTAATAACTGCATAATAATTGATGCAGAAATATAAGGCATAATACCTAGTGCCATAATTGATGCTTTAGAGAATGCTCCTCCTGCAAACAAATCCAATAGCCCTGCAATACCAGCATTACTACCAGTGTTTTGGGCTGCCATTATGTTTTGGTCAATACCCGGAAGAACAATAAAAGATCCGATTCTGTAAATCAAAATCAAACCTAATGTCAAAAGAATTCTTTTTCTTAATTCTTCTGTCTTCCAAATATTTTTTAATGTTTCTATAAACTTTTTCATCAAAGTTTTATTTAAATCATTTCTGCTGTTCCTCCAGCTTCTTCAATCGCTGCTTTTGCAGATGCAGAAAATTTATTTGCTTTAATTGTTACTTTCGAAGTTAACGCTCCTCTTCCTAAGATTTTTACGTTATCTTTTTTAGAAGCTAACCCATTTTCAATTAAAGTTTCAATTGTAATCTCGCTCAATTTAGTTTTGTTTACCAATTCCTGAATAGAGTCAAGGTTAATTCCTTTATACTCTACTCTGTTGATATTTTTAAAACCAAATTTAGGTACTCTTCTTTGCAATGGCATTTGACCACCTTCGAAACCAACTTTACGGCTGTAACCAGAACGAGACTTTTGTCCTTTATGACCTCTTGTAGATGTTCCACCTCTACCAGACCCTTGTCCTCTACCAATTCTCTTTTCTGTCTTTACCGACCCTTCAGCTGGTGTTAAATTTGTTAAATTCATCACTTGACTTATTTCTAATTTTTTACTTTACAACTTCTACAAGGTGGGCAACTTTATTAATCATTCCCATTACTTGTGGTGTACCTTCTTTTTCTATAACCTGGTTTAATCTTTTAAAACCAAGTGCTACTAAAGTGGCTTTCTGATCCTTAGGTCTGTTGATTCCACTTTTAACTTGTTTAATCTTGATAGTTGCCATGTTCTTATCCGTTAAATACTTTATCTAAACTAACTCCTCTGTCTTTTGCTACAGAAACAGCATCTCTTAAACCTTCTAAAGCATGGAATGTTGCTTTTACAACGTTATGCGGATTTGAAGACCCTTGCGATTTAGCTAAGATATCTGTAATTCCTGCACTCTCTAATACAGCACGCATAGCACCACCTGCAATAACACCTGTACCGTGTGAAGCTGGTTTTAACATTACTCGTGCACCAGAATACTTTCCTAATTGGAAATGAGGTACGGTTCCGTTAATAATTGGTACTCTAACCAAATTTTTCTTAGCATCATCAACCCCTTTTGAGATTGCTTCAACTACCTCTTTGGCTTTTCCTAAACCATGCCCTACGATTCCGTTCTCATCACCAACTACAACAATGGCAGAAAAACTAAATGTTCTACCACCTTTAGTTACTTTGGTCACACGGTTTAAGGCTACCAATTTATCTTTTAATTCTACTTCTGTAGATCTTACTTTGTTACTTTTCATTTCGCTTAAAATTTTAATCCTCCTTCTCTTGCCCCTTCTGCTAAAGATTTAACTCTACCATGATATTGGTATCCGTTTCTATCAAAAACAACTGTAGTTACACCAGCTTTTATTGCTTTTTCAGCAACAGCTTTTCCAACAATTACAGCTTGCTCTGATTTGCTCTTACCTTCAACCTCTTTCGAGTTATAAGACGAAGCAGAAACCAAAGTAACTCCATTTTCATCATCAATGATCTGTGCGTAAATTTGCTTGTTCGATCTAAACACGCTCAATCTTGGACGCTCAGAACTTCCGTAAATATTTTTACGGACTCTTCTTTTAATCTTGTTTCTTTTTTCAACTTTACTTAATGACATCTCATTTTTTATTTAGCTGCAGATTTCCCTGCTTTTCTTCTAATATATTCATCAGCATATCTGATTCCTTTTCCTTTATAAGGCTCAGGCTTTCTGAATGATCTGATTTTTGCGGCAACCTGTCCCACCAATTGCTTATCGTGAGATTCAAGTGTTACCACAGGCGCTTTACCTTTTTGGGTTTCGGCAGTTACTTTAACTTCTTTGGCAATCTCCAAATGAATCGGGTGAGAATATCCCACTACCATTTCAAGGATTTGACCAGATGCATTTGCTCTGTATCCAACACCATGAAATTCAAGTACCTTTTTAAACCCTACACTTACTCCTTCAATCATATTAGCAATTAAGGCTCTGTATAAACCGTGCTTTGCTCTGTGGTCTTTGTGATCAGATGCTCTTTCTAAAGAGATCACTCCATCCTCTAATTTGATAGAGACAGCATCTGCATCAAATTCCTGAGTCAATTCTCCTTTAGCACCTTTTACCGTAATAACGTTACCTTCAAGTTTGAAGTCAACACCACTTGGTAATGTAACCGGGCTATTTCCTATTCTAGACATAATCTTTCTTTAGTTTTTTTTAATATACGTAGCAAATTACTTCACCACCTACATTCAAATTTCTTGCTTCTTTATCAGTAATCACCCCTTTAGAAGTTGAAATTACAGCAATACCCATCCCATTTAATACTCGCGGCAATTCGTTCGCACCACAATATTTTCTAAGACCTGGTGTACTAATTCTTTCAATTTTTCTAATTGATGGTTGTTTATCGTTTGTATATTTTAAGGCAATTTTGATCGTCCCCTGAGGTCCGTTATCATCAAATTTATGACTTAAAATATATCCTTTATCTTCCAAGATTCTTGTAATGTCTTTTTTCATTTTAGAACTTGGAATTTCAACTACTTTATGACCTGCACTCTGTGCATTTCTAATTCTAGTTAAATAGTCAGCTATTGGATCTGTATACATTTCTCTCTTCGCTTTATTCTTAATATTACCAACTTGCCTTAGTTACACCTGGTATTTTACCAGCTAAAGCCATTTCTCTAAATGTTACCCTTGAAATTCCAAATTGTCTCATATAACCTCTTGGTCTTCCAGTTAACATACATCTGTTATGTACTCTAATTTTCATAGAGTTTTTAGGTAATTTTTGCAAAGCCATCATTGCATCCCAATCACCTTGATTCGCCGCTTTTCTTAAAGCATCTCTTTTTTCAGCATGTTGATCCACAAGTTTAATTCTCTTGCGCTCTCTTGCTTTCATTGATTCCTTAGCCATATCTTACTTTTTTGTGAATGGGAATCCGAACTCATCAAAAAGAGCCTTTGCTTCTTCATCTGAATCAGTTGAAGTAACAAAAGTGATATCCATCCCGAATATTTTGTTTACTTTATCAATATCAATCTCTGGGAAAATAATATGTTCCTTAATTCCCATGTTAAAGTTTCCTCTTCCATCAAAACCTTTCTCACTAACACCTTTAAAATCTCTTGTTCTTGGTAAAGAAACTGAAATGAAACGATCAAGGAAGTCGTACATTCTGTCTCCTCTTAGTGTTACTTTAACTCCAACAGGCATTCCCTTTCTTAATTTAAAGTTGGAAATATCTTTTTTAGAATTTGTTACAACAGCTTTTTGACCGGCTATTAATGACATATCGTTTACAGCTGATTCAATCAATTTTTTATCTGATGTTGCTGCTCCGATCCCCTGACTTAGAACAATCTTTTCTAATTTAGGAGTTCTCATATTAGATTTGAAACCAAACTTCTCTTTTAATCCGCTTGAAATTTCATTATCGTACTTTTCTTTTAATCTTGGTATATAACTCATGACTTAACTACCTCCCCTGATTTTTTAGAATATCTAACTAACTTTCCATTATCGTCGTGTTTTCTACCAACTTTAGTAGGCGTACCATTCACTACTAACATTACGTTAGAAATGTGAATTCCTGCTGGAGATTCAACTATTCCTCCCTGAGGATTAGATGCACTAGGCTTAACATGTTTTTTCACAATGTTCACCCCCTCAACAATAACACGATCTTTCTTTCTGTCGATCGAAAGAATTTTTCCTTCACTTCCTTTTGAAGTTCCTGCAATTACCTGTACAGTGTCTCCAATTTTTACGTGTAATTTCTTCTGCATTTTCCTAATTTTTAAAGTACCTCAGGTGCCAATGATACGATTTTCATGTATTGCTTATCTCTTAATTCACGCGCAACAGGCCCAAAGATACGAGTACCTCTCATTTCACCTGTAGCATTAAGTAATACTACTGCATTATCATCAAATCGAATATAAGAACCATCTGGTCTTCTTACTTCCTTTTTTGTTCTAACTATTACTGCTTTGGCAACTTGACCCTTTTTAACGTTGCCAGCTGGTATAGCGCTTTTTACTGTTACTACAATTTTATCTCCTACTGAAGCATATCTTCTTTTAGTACCGCCTAAAACACGAATACATAAAACCTCTTTTGCTCCAGAGTTGTCAGCTACAGCTAATCTACTTTCCTGTTGAATCATTGTATCTTATTATTTAGCTCTCTCAACAATTTCTACTAGTCTCCAACACTTACTTTTACTAAGCGGTCGAGTCTCCATTATACGTACAGTGTCACCAATGTTACACTCATTTTTTTCGTCGTGGGCGACAAATTTAGTAGTTTTTTTCACAAACTTACCATATTTGGCGTGTTTTACTTTTCGCTCAACGGAAATCACAATTGACTTTTCCATTTTGTTACTTGTAACTACCCCAATTCTCTCTTTTCTCAAATTTCTATTTTCCATTCTAGAAAGTTTTGTTTTTTTGAAAAATTAAGCCTCAAGCTCCTTTTTTCTTAATTCTGTTTTTAATCTCGCGATTTCTTTTCTACCCGTTCTGATAATAAGCGGGTTTTCTAATGGAGAAATTTTGTGAGAAAGAATCAGTTTTTCTTGTTTCACTTCTAACTCCTCAATTCTTTCGATTAAATCACTTGTTGATAAATCTTTTAACTCTACAGATTTCATATTCTTCTATTTTACTCAACGTAATCTTTACGAACTACAAATTTACATTTCAAAGGCAACTTTTGCGCAGCTAATCTCATTGCTTCCCTTGCTGTTTCTAAATCTACACCCTCGCATTCAAAAAGAATTCTTCCAGGTCTGATAACAGCTACCCAATGACTCGGTGCACCTTTACCTTTACCCATCCTTACCTCTGCAGGCTTGGCAGTAATTGGTTTGTCAGGAAAAACTCTAATCCAAACTTTCCCTTGTCTTTTCATGTATCTTGTCACTGCAATACGTGAAGCTTCAATATTTCTGGATGTCAACCATCCGGCTTCTAATGATTTTAATCCAAAATCTCCAAAAGCGATTTGACTTCCTCTGTGAGCCAACCCGGTATTTCTACCTTTTTGTGCCTTTCTGAATTTAGTTCTTTTAGGTTGTAACATAATAGTACTCCTTTTTTAAATTCTTATTTTTTCTTTCTTCTGTTAAATTTACCTTGGTTCCCTCCACCGGATCTTTTTTGTTGTAATCCAACGTTAGGAGATAAATCTCTCTTACCGTATACTTCACCTTTACAGATCCATACTTTGATACCAATTCTACCGTAAGTAGTATGAGCTTCAGCCAAAGCATAGTCAATATCAGCTCTGAAAGTATGCAAAGGTGTTCTTCCTTCTTTATACATTTCAGATCTTGCCATCTCCGCACCATTCAAACGACCACTGATTTTAATCTTAATACCTTCAGCACCCATTCTCATTGTAGAAGCAATTGACATTTTGATAGCTCTACGGAAAGAGATTCTTCCTTCTATCTGTCTGGCAACACCGTCAGCCACAAGTTGAGCATCCAACTCAGGTCTTTTAATTTCAAAAATGTTGATTTGAACTTCCTTCCCGGTTAATTTCTTTAACTCTTCTTTCAATTTATCAACCTCTTTTCCACCTTTTCCAATAATTACACCTGGTCGTGCAGTATTGATAGTAACGGTAACCAATTTAATAGTTCTTTCAATAATTATCTTTGAGATACTAGCTTTGGTTAAACGAGCAAGCAAATATTTTCTGATTTTGTCGTCTTCAACAATTTTAGCAGAATAATCATTTCCTCCATACCAGTTAGACTCCCATCCTTGGATGATTCCTAATCTGTTTCCTATTGGATTTGTTTTTTGTCCCATTCGTTTATTAATTTAAGCTATCAACAATGATAGTTACGTGATTCGACCTTTTTCTAATTCTATGAGCTCTACCCTGAGGTGCTGGTTGAATTCTCTTCAACATTCCAGCGTTATCCACTTTAATCATTGACACAACTAAAGTTTCATCTTCAAGGTTTTTGTCTTCATTTTTAACTTCCCAGTTCGCAATTGCAGAACGTAATAGTGTAGATAAACGTTTTGACGCTTCTTTGGGATTATGTTGCAATATATTCAAAGCTTTATTTACTTCAACTCCTCTTACAAGATCTGCAACCAATCTCATCTTTCTTGCAGAAATAGGACAATTATTCAATTTTGCAATTGCAACTTTTGACTTTTCCGCTTTCAGTTTTTCAGCTTTTTCTCTTTTTCTAGCCCCCATTTTATTCTTCTTTTAGACTATTCTTATTTCTTTTTCTTCTTGTCAGCGTGACCTCTGAAAGTTCTCGTTGGAGAAAATTCACCTAACTTATGTCCTACCATATTTTCAGTCACAAACACCGGAATAAACTTGTTTCCATTGTGAACTGCTATAGTAAGCCCGATAAAATCAGGGGTTATAGTGGACGCTCTTGACCAAGTTTTAATCACTGTCTTTCTTTGTGCAGCCTGTTGCTCTTCAACTCGTTGTTGTAGTTTATAATGTACAAATGGCGGCTTTTTTAACGATCTACTCATAACCTATTATTTCTTTCTCTTTTCAACAATGTACTTATTCGAATATTTCTTCTTAGATCTTGTCTTGTATCCTTTAGCCGGAATACCATTTCTTGATCTAGGATGTCCTCCAGAAGATTTACCTTCACCACCTCCCATAGGGTGATCAACAGGGTTCATTACAACACCTCTTACTCTTGGTCTTCTTCCCTGCCATCTGCTTCTACCTGCTTTACCAGATCTTGTAAGCATATGCTCAGAGTTTGAAACAGAACCAATAGTAGCTAAACAAGTTACTAATACCATTCTTGTTTCACCTGAAGGTAACTTAATCGTTGCGTAATTCCCTTCTCTTGCATTCAATTGAGCATAAGCACCTGCACTTCTTGCAATAGATGCTCCCCCTCCGGGGTTCAACTCAATGTTGTGAATAATTGTTCCCAAAGGAATCTCAGACAATGGTAATGTATTACCAATCTCAGGAGCTGATCCTTTTCCAGAAACAATTACATCATCAACTTTTAATCCTTCCGGTGCGATAATATATCTTTTCTCACCATCCGCATAAAACAATAATGCAATCAATGCTGATCTGTTTGGATCGTACTCAATTGTTTTAACTGTAGCCGGGATACCAAATTTTTCACGTTTGAAATCCACAACTCTGTATTTCTTTTTATGACCACCACCGATATATCTCATGGTCATCTTTCCTGTATTATTTCTACCACCACTCTTTTTCTTAGTGGCTAACAAAGACTTTTCAGGTTTTGACGCAGTAACAGTCGAATTTTCATTCGCTATTTTGTGTCTTTGACCCGGAGTCATTGGTTTTAATTTTCTAACACCCATTATCTATATCTTAAATGTTATCGTATAAATCTATTGTTTCACCTTCAGCAACTGTTACAATTGCCTTTTTCCACAATGAAACTCTTTGTTCAGCGATTCCACGAGCAGTATATTTTCTTTTCGCTTTACCACCACCATATCTCATTGTACGTACTTTTTCAATTGAAACGCCATATACTTCTTCTATGGCAGCTTTAATTTGAAGTTTATTTGCTTTGTGATCTACAACAAAAGCAAATCTATTGTTAAGTTCGCTATCGTTTGTAGCTTTCTCAGTTAACAATGGTCTTTTAATTATTCCGCTCATCTCTCCTAGTTAAGTATATTGTTAATTGTTTCAAATGAACCTTCAGATATAACAACTTTGTTAGCGTTTAAGATATCATAAGTGTTTAAGTTATCAGCAGCTACTACTTTTGTTCCGGTAATGTTCTTTGCAGATTTATAAATGTTTTCATTATTTCCTGCTGTCACAAACAATACTTTTTCGAAAGACAAATTTAAGCTATCTAAAAGTGCACTAAAATCTTTAGTTTTTGGATTGTCCAATTTCATATCCTCTAAAACAACTATCGCATTTTCTTTTGCTTTATAAGACAAAGCAGATTTTCTTGCTAATTGTTTTACTTTTCTATTCAATTTGAATCCGTAATTTCTTGGTTTAGGACCAAAAACTCTACCTCCACCTCTGAAGATTGGAGATTTGATACTACCTGCTCTTGCAGTACCAGTACCTTTTTGTTTTTTGATCTTTCTTGTACTTCCCGCAATATCGGCTCTCTCCTTAGATTTATGAGTTCCTTGTCTCTTGTTTGCTAAAATTTGTTTTACATCCAAATAGATAGCATGATCATTAGGCTCAATTCCAAAAATTGCATCTGAAAGGTTAACCGCTTTGGCCGTCTCTTTCCCTTTTGTATTTACAACTTTCAATTCCATCTTATTGCTCAATTATTACGAAAGAACCTTTAGCTCCAGGTACAGAACCTTTTACTAAAACCATATTCTTATCAGTTAATACTTTAAGAACCTGCAGGTTTTCCTGCATTACTCTTGCGTTTCCGGTTTGCCCGGCCATTCTCATTCCTTTAAACACTCTTGCAGGATAAGAAGCAGCTCCAATTGAACCTGGTGCTCTTAATCTGTTGTGTTGTCCGTGAGTAGCCTGACCAACTCCACCAAATCCGTGTCTTTTTACAACACCCTGGAAACCTTTTCCTTTAGATGTTCCGATTACGTGTACGTAAGTACCCTCCTCAAAAATATCAGCAGTGATTTCATCTCCTAACTTAGCGTCATCAAATCCATCAAACTCAACTAATTTTCTTTTTGGAGTAGTTTTGGCTTTTTTAAAGTGTCCTTTCATGGCATTTGGAGTATTCTTTTCTTTCTTCTCTCCAAAACCAAGCTGAACAGCATTATAGCCATCTTTCTCTTCGGTTTTAACTTGTGTAACCACACAAGGACCAACTTCTAGCACTGTGCATGGCGTTGCCTTGCCCTCGGCACTGTAGATGCTAGTCATACCGATTTTCTTTCCTATTAATCCTGGCATTCTTTATTTATTATATTAAACTTTAATCTCTACGTTTACCCCACTTGGTAACTCTAACTTCATTAACGCATCAACAGTTTTTGATGATGAGCTGTATATGTCTAACAATCTTTTGTAAGAACATAATTTAAATTGCTCTCTCGCTTTTTTATTCACGTGTGGAGATTTCAAAACCGTGTAAATTCTTTTGTTTGTAGGCAAAGGAATTGGTCCGTTAACGATTGCTCCAGTTGCTTTAACAGCTTTAACAATTTTCTCAGCCGACTTATCAACTAAGTTGAAGTCGTATGATTTTAATTTGATTCTAATTTTTTGGCTCATTTCTAAACTCTATATCTACGTTAACCTTTTACTTTTTTAATTACTTCATCAGCAATGTTTCTTGGACAAACATCATAGTTTGAGAATTCCATTGTTGATGTTGCTCTACCGGAAGAGATCGTTCTCAATGTAGTTACATATCCGAACATTTGAGATAAAGGCACTTTTGCTTTAATTACTTTAGCACCATTTCTATCATCCATTCCTTCCATTTGACCTCTTCTTCTGTTTAAGTCAGCAACAACGTCACCCATGTTTTCTTCTGGTGTTACAACTTCCAATTTCATAATTGGTTCCAATAACACTGGGTTAGCCTGAGGAATTGCACTTTTGAAAGCAAGCTTTGCAGCTAATTCAAAAGATAGTTGGTCAGAATCCACCGCATGGAAAGATCCATCAACCAATTCAACTTTTAAGCTGTCCATTGGGTAACCGGCTAAAACACCGTTTCTCATTGCTTCTTTGAATCCTTTTTCAACGGATGGTACAAATTCTTTAGGAACGTTACCACCTTTAATGCTGTTCACAAATTCCAATCCTTCTTTCTCAGGATCTGTTTGAGGTTCAATATTTACAATAATATCTGCGAATTTACCACGTCCACCAGATTGTTTTTTATAAACTTCTCTGTGCTTAACAGTTCCTTCGATCTTTTCTTTATATGCTACCTGAGGCTCTCCTTCGTTTACTTCAACTTTAAACTCTCTTTTTAACCTGTCAATCAAAATTTCAAGGTGTAACTCACCCATTCCAGAGATTACAGTTTGTCCTGAATCCTCATCAGTTTTAACCTGGAAAGTAGGATCCTCTTCAGATAGTTTACCTAAACCAACACCTAACTTATCAACGTCAGCCTGAGTTTTAGGCTCAATAGCAATACCAATTACCGGATCAGGGAAAGTCATTGACTCAAGAACGATAGGGTTCTTTTCATCACATAAAGTATCACCTGTTCTGATATCTTTAAATCCAACACCTGCTCCAATATCTCCAGCTTCAATTACATCAATTGCATTTTGCTTATTAGAGTGCATTTGGAAAATTCTTGAAATTCTTTCTTTCTTACCCGTTCTTGGGTTGAAAACGTAAGAACCTGCAGGAATCTGACCAGAGTACATTCTGAAGAAACATAATCTACCAACAAACGGGTCAGTCGCGATTTTAAATGCTAAAGCAGCTGTAGGTGCTTCAGGATTTGGCTCTCTTGATTCTGTCTCCTCAGTATCAGGGTTTGTTCCTTCAATTGCATCAGTATCGTAAGGTGAAGGCAAGAATGCCATTACTGAATCCAATAATGTTTGAACACCTTTGTTTTTGAATGCAGATCCACAAAGTACTGGTTGAATAGTCATGTCGATAGTCGATTTTCTAATCGCCTCGAACATTTCTTCTTTTGTAATAGAATCTGAATCTTCAAAGAATTTTTCCATTAAAGCTTCATCTGATTCTGCAACTGCCTCAATTAACTTATCTCTCCACTCAGTAGCTTCGTCGACCAAGTCAGCAGGAATTTCAATCTCTTCCCATGTAGATCCTTTATCGTGCTCATTCCAAATGATTCCTTTCATGGTAATTAAATCTACCACACCTTTAAAATCATCTTCAGCACCGATAGGAATCTGTAAAGGAATAGGATTTCCACCTAATCTTTCTTTCACTTCAGATACACATCTCATGAAATCTGCACCAGCTCTATCCATTTTGTTTACAAAGCAGATTCTTGGTACTCTATACTTATCAGCTTGTCTCCATACAGTTTCAGATTGTGGCTCAACACCAGAAGCCGCACAAATTAATGCTACGGCTCCATCTAAAACTCTTAACGAACGTTCCACCTCAACTGTAAAGTCAACGTGGCCCGGAGTATCGATAATATTAATTCTGTAATCTTTTGTTCCATCAACTGGTTGCCCCTGTACTGTTGGGTACTTCCAAAAACAAGTTGTAGCAGCAGAAGTAATTGTAATACCTCTTTCCTGCTCTTGCTCCATCCAGTCCATAGTGGCAGCACCATCATGCACCTCACCAATTTTGTGACTTACACCAGTATAATAAAGGATACGCTCAGTAGTTGTGGTTTTACCAGCATCTACGTGGGCCATAATCCCAATGTTTCTTGTAAATGTTAAATCTCTTTTCTTAGCCATTTCAATATTGTGTAAAAATTATACTCTAAAATGTGAGAAAGCTTTATTTGCTTCAGCCATTCTGTGCACGTCTTCTTTTTTCTTGTATGCCGCACCTTCTTCTTTAGAAGCTGCTAAAATTTCAAATGCCAACCTTTGCGCCATTGATTTTTCGTTTCTTTTTCTTGAATAACCAATTAACCATGTCATGGCTAATGATTGTTTTCTTGAATCACGAACAGGCGTAGGAATCTGGTAAGTTGCCCCACCAACTCTTCTACTTCTAACCTCAACTCCCGGAGTTACGTTACTTAAGGCCTTTTTAAAAGTATCTAAAGCTGTTTCTTCCTCAACTTTTTCCTGAACAATATCTAACGCATCATAAAATATCTTATATGCTACACTTTTTTTACCATGTAACATTAAGTTGTTTACGAACTTAGTTACCAAAACCTCGTTAAATCTCGGATCTGGTAGAATGGCGTGTTTTTTTGCTTTTCTTCTTCTCATTTTACTTTAGATTTCCTTATTTCTTTTTAGGTCTCTTTGCACCGTACTTAGATCTTCTTTGTAGTCTACCTTCAACACCTGAAGTATCCAACGCTCCACGAACAACGTGATATCTTACCCCTGGTAAATCTTTCACTCTTCCTCCTCTTACTAAAACAATCGAGTGTTCCTGTAAGTTATGTCCTTCACCTCCGATATAAGCATTCACCTCTTTACCGTTAGTTAATCTCACCCTTGCTACTTTTCTCATAGCAGAGTTTGGTTTCTTAGGTGTAGTTGTGTAAACCCTTACACAAACACCCCTTTTTTGCGGGCAAGAATCCAATGCTGCAGACTTACTGGTCTTCACATTTACTGTTCTTCCTTTTCTTACTAATTGCTGAATAGTTGGCATATTAACTATCTATTTTTATCTTAATTTTATACAATACAATAACTCCAAATTCGTCAAAATTCGGAGTGCAAAGGTAACGACTTTTTTTTATTTTACAACTTTTCGGGATTTTTTTTTCGATTTTTTTCACAACAGTCTGTTGAAAATCAAATTGGACAAAAAAAAGGGTAAAAAAGTACTGAATTGAATGATTCAATTTAATCTGCAATTTTAATCACAAAAACAATCTTCGATTTTATTTTTAATTAAAAAAATCAGATTTAAAATTCTTGTTTTTGAAACGAGGCAAACAACTCTTATAAGCTGAATATTTGCATTATTCATTTATTTTCCCTATAATGAAAGAATCATCTAAACCTAAACTCTATGGGAATAAAAAGCTTTGAAACACCAAAAATTTCACCTAAAGACCTTGTGGATAAACCACTATTAAAGGTCAGTGATTACATGAAAACCAGTCTGAAGGTTTTCCATCCGGATCAAACATTAAACGAAGTCATTGAAACACTTTTGGCCAATCGAATTTCAGGTGGGCCTGTTGTTAACGAGAAGAATGAATTGCTTGGTATAATCTCTGAAGGGGATTGCCTCAAGCAAATCACACAATCGAGATATTACAACATGCCTGAAACTGAAAAAAAGGTAAAAGACTATATGACTACCAATGTTAAAACCATTGATGGTAACATGAATATATTTGATGCCATTAAAATGTTCTTAAACGAGAAAAAAAGACGGTTTCCAATTGTTGAAGATGGTAAATTGGTTGGACAGATCAGTCAAAAAGACATGCTTAAGGCTGTACTTAAAATTCAACATCAATTCTACCAGTAGTAGTCAATTTTTAAATTAAGGTCTTACAGTTTTCATAACCGTATCGCCAATTTTCAGAATATACATTCCTGATGACAAGTCATTCCAGTCCAAGACCTGGTTTGAGTCGTTTATGATTCCTTTTGCCATTCTTTTACTATTTATACTGAACAATTCATACCTTTCTCCGGAACTCATTGAAATATCTGATTGAATAACAATGTAATCAGGATGAGATAACAATTTATAGGTGACAGCATCTACTTCATTCAGATGAGCTGTACAGTTAGCTATATCCCCTAACTCAAGCACATACTCCACACCTGTTGAATCCACATATTCGCCTGAATACCTGCATAGGGTTCTCTCACCTCCCAAATTATGATGGAAAAATAATGGCGTTAATAAACCATGGATACTTCCGATCGAAGAATACCATTCATCCGTATTACTTAACTTAAAATGTCTTAGATCCTTTCCCGCAATGATTGTATCTGAAATGTTCTCAACAGTTATTGGACTACCGGAATTAACTTCATCATAGTAAGCGGTATCTCCCTGACTTAAATTGAAATCATATAACAGGAGTATTGAACTTGTATCCTGAATTAAATCATAGTTTAGAAATTTCACATATACCTTCCCGGAATCAGTATTAATATAGGCTGTACGAAACTGACTACTATTGCCATAGAATGAATACCAATACTTATTATTAAACATTATACTATCATTGATTAAAATGTCATTGGTTTGCCAACCAGTCCATGTTCCTGTAACACCATCAATAAGATAATTGTTAAACTGCCAATTTGCTTCAAGATTTGATAATAAAGTGTCGTTTTGGCCAATGCCTAAACTTGCATTAAAAAAGAGTAAGGCTAAAAGTAAATTTAACTTCATATTTTCGGGGTTTAAATTTTATCTATCTCAATTTATCTATCTCAATTTATCTATCTCAATTTACTTATTTCCCTGAAAGTTATCTTCAATCAACTTTTTAAGTGTATTAAACATTGATTTTATCACCTGTAGCATTTCATAATCAGTTCTTAATACAATTCTTTACAAAATACTTAATCCTTTTAATAACTTATTTCCTGCAGGGTTAATTTCGGCTGATTTGTTTATTATTTTTGTACCATGAATTATTTGGATACTCTAAACTCTGCACAATTAGAAGCTGTAAAAAATACTGAAGGCCCAACAATGGTAATTGCCGGTGCCGGTTCAGGAAAAACAAGGGTTTTAACATACAGAATAGCCTACCTGTTAGAAAAAGGAGTTGATCCGTTTAATGTATTATCACTGACTTTTACCAATAAAGCAGCCAGGGAGATGAAAGCCAGAATTTCATCAATCATTGGTGATACTGATGCGAGAAATATTACCATGGGTACGTTTCACTCGGTTTTTGCAAGGATATTAAGGCATCATTCCGAAAAATTAGGATACCCTTCTAATTTTACTATTTATGACACGCAGGACTCAAGAAGCTTACTGAGAACGATTATTAAAGAATTAAAATTAGATGATAAGGTGTATAAACCGGCTATGGTTGGTGGTAGAATTTCTTCTGCTAAGAACAACCTGATTTCACCAGCTGCCTATGAGAGTAATTCTGATATAATTAATGAAGATCGGCAAAGTGGTCGTCCAAGATTATTTGAAATATACAAAGCTTACGAAAAAAGATGTTTCCTGGCCGGAGCAATGGATTTTGATGACTTACTGTTTAAAACTAATATCTTATTTAGGGATCATCATGAAGTCCTGCATTTTTATCAGCACCGTTTTAAGTATATTTTAGTTGATGAGTACCAGGACACCAATTACTCACAATACTTAATTGTAAAGAAACTGGCATCTGTATTTCAAAATATTTGTGTGGTAGGAGATGATGCCCAAAGTATTTATTCCTTTAGAGGGGCCAATATTCAAAACATTTTGAATTTTAAAAATGACTATCCCGACAATAAGGTTTTTAAGCTGGAACAAAACTACAGAAGCTCTCAAACTATTGTTAATGCTGCAAATAGTGTCATTGCTAAAAATAAAGATCAAATACAAAAAAACGTATGGACCAGTAATGACATTGGGTCAAAGATAAAGGTCATCAGAACCTTAACAGATAATGAAGAGGGAAAGGTTATTGCCAATCAGATTTACGAGCTTAAACAGAATGAAGGTGTTCAAAATTCAGACTTTTCAATTCTGTACCGAACTAATGCCCAATCACGGTCCTTTGAGGAAGCTTTAAGAAAACTAAATCTACCTTATAAAATATATGGTGGTTTATCCTTTTATCAAAGAAAGGAAATTAAGGATATCCTCGGTTACTACAGATTAACCGCTAATCCGCAGGATGAAGAGGCATTAAAGCGTATTATTAATTACCCGAAGCGTGGTATTGGTAATACTACTATTGAAAAGATTGTGGTTGCAGCGAATCATCACGGTGTTTCACTTTGGGATATTATTGAGGATTTGAATAAGTACAGTGTACAACTTACTGCCTCCACAAAAAACAAGTTAAATCAATTTGTAACACAAATCAAAAGCTTTGCTGTTGACCTTGAGAAGAAAGACGCCTATACCCTGGCCCAACATATTGCGGTCACCAGTGGAATTTTAAAAGACCTCTATGCAGATAAATCACCCGAAGGTGTGGCGCGGTATGAAAATATTCAGGCCCTGTTAGCTGGTATCAAAGAATTCACTGAAAATATTCAGGAAGGAGAAACCGCTTTTTTAAGTGATTTTATGGTTGATGTAGCCTTATTAACTGATGCTGATGAGGAAAAGGAAGAAGATAAAAACAAAATATCTTTGATGACTATTCATGCCTCTAAAGGACTGGAATTCCCATATGTTTTTGTGGTAGGACTGGAGGAAAACTTATTCCCTTCCCAAATGGCTCTGAATTCAAGAAGTGAATTAGAAGAGGAAAGGCGACTGTTTTATGTTGCCATTACCAGAGCCGAAAAGAAATGCACCTTGTCTTTTGCAACCAGCAGATACAGATGGGGAAATCTTATCACCAGTGAATCAAGCCGGTTTATAGAAGAGATTGATTCTGACTTTTTAGAATTATCAAACCCTTATCAGTCAGGTGGACGTTCGCTCAATCATGCCAGCTTAAAGAACAAAACAACCGGGCGATCAGCTGCTTCTGGCGGGCGATCAATCAGTCCAGGTCCAAAGCGACGCCTCACTAAATTAAGTGATGCACCGGCAAAAACGAAAGCAGGCGACACTGCCGATAAACTTGACTTAAAAGTTGGTTATAATGTCATGCATGAACGTTTTGGAAAAGGCAAAGTTGTCGCACTAGAAGGTACACCTCCTACTAAGGCCACAGTCTTTTTTCCTAAAGCGGGTAACAAACAATTATTACTTAAATTTGCCAGATTGGAAGTCCTTTGATTGAGTAGATTAACTAACCAGATCCTCTATTTACATAGGACTGATATTAACTTCTCTTTTTTTTGGCAAAAACAATTCGAAGGTTGTTCCTTTACCTAAGGCAGAATCAACATGAATAGATCCGTTATGGGCCTGAATAATTTTTTGAACCATATATAAACCAATACCGGTTCCTTCCTTTTTAAGATTATTTTTAATTCTACTAAAAGGAACAAATAATTCCTTACCATTCTTTTCCATATCAATACCTATTCCATTATCGGAAAAAGAGATAATATAGTTTTCCTTTTTAACACAACTGCTTATTGACATCTTGGGAGGGTTATTTGAGTATTTTATGGCATTAGTTAACAAATTCAAAACCACACTTTCAAATGACTTGGGATGTACGTATATTTCGTCAAACTCCATTTTAGTGAAATCCACTTCAATTTTGTTCTTTAAATTATAATTTTCAGTAACGTTTTCAACAAAGGCCCTGATATTAATCAGACTCATCTCTCCTCCCTTTATATAATCTTCGGATTCTGATAATTTGAGTAAGTCATTTACTGTTTCAATACCATTTGAACTTATTTTATCAAGTCGCATCAAAATTTCCTTCATTTTTTCATGATTATCTCGCTCAAGGTATTTTTTTGCCATTGTAGATAAAGATGAAATATTAGTAAGTACAGTTTTTAAATCATGACTAACATGGTAATTAAATGATTCGAGCGAGGAATTCAACGAACGGTATCTTTCATTAGATCTCTTGAGCATGGTATTGAGTTCAACCTGATCTTTTTTTATGGACTGAGCCAAACCGGCTGAGAAAAGCACCACCTCAATTAAGGTTCCATAATATGTCACATTCAAAATACCGGAAACATAAGGAATTATTCCATTAATAACTGCCATTGAAATTAAGAGACCAAGAATCATACATCCTGAAGCAACAAGATAAAGTACTGCATTTTCTTTCTGAACCCTGACTGCATATATTGCTGCCACTAAACATGAAAGAAAACTTAGAGAAGACATTATTTGCAGAGGCCCCACCATAACAACAAGTGGAAGAAACAAATTCGAAAGAGAAATCAATATCATCCCCGTTCCCATAATTGTATAGAGCACTTTAACCCACCTGTCATGCTTAAAATTTAAGTACTCATATGAAAATATCAGAGTCATTAACGGAAGAATGGACATCCATGCAATCGGATAATTAAAAGTAATCTCAATCCCAACAATATCTCTTAGAATAGGAAAATCATTTACATAAGTTCCAACTGCAACAATAAAGGGCAAATACAAACAGTAAATCAGGTAAACTTTTGTTTTCCAGTAAAACAACAATATAAGATTATAAAGAAATAAAATGGCTATAGCACCGATAAAGAAAAAACTTAGGAATCGGTTAAAATATGTACCCTCTACCAACTCTTCTTCTCCTCCAATTTCAAACAAATATTGATGAGGAGAGCTTTGTTTAATCTTGACATAAAATTCACCATTTTCATTGGCGTCAAGTAGCTCCAAACATGGGTAGTAAAATGAACTTTTTTCTACCACACCCAATGCCGAGTACTGATCGATATGCATAATCAGACCATTCTTATCTGTTTTAAAAACATCCAAAAATCTGATTCTTGCACTTTTTATCAATAGGAATACCGGGTCATTTGACTGACTATTAATGGAGAATTTAAACCACACAGGGTAATCAACCGCTTTTCCCAAGGCAAAATAATCATCAGTAAAATGTGTAAATTCTGCATTACTTATGGTTGACTCTGAATAACTGCTCTCCGTATCACAAAAAAAGGAAACCCTATTTGTAATATTTATGGCTTCGTTATTTTTAACCCGTATCAGTGAGGAGTTCCCATAAGTTGAGGAACTAATCAGAATTATGATAAAAGCACAAAGCAACTTCATAGGGGCCATATTACAGATGTCTCCAAATGATCTTGTTAAAACCAAAACATTGTACCGAACTAAACTTCGGCCTTCCATAAATTTAATAAAATAAACGAATTAATCCTAATTGATACTTTAATAACCTTATACCTCTGAAAAAGATTAAGTTTTTTGCTCAGGACCACGATTATTAAATTATCAACAAAATAGTAGTACGAATGAGGTATTGGTTGCTTACTGTAAATGCCACACATTTTAGTTTTTTTTTGTATTTCGGCAACGTTTTGAGATTAATTTGTTTTTACCTCCAACAATTCAAATGGTCTCAGGCTTTCCGTCCAATTCTTACTACAACCAGCAAAATTAAATAACATCTTATCATTTCAAACACATAACAAACAATTACTCACTTGACGAATTTAAGAATCATGGATTATATTACGCTATTTCTTCTTCCCTTATAACGGACTTATCACTACTTCATGCTTTTTAGGAAAAAGCAATGCGAAAGTTGTCCCTTTACCTAATTCCGAATCAACTTTAATAGAGCCATTATGAGCTCGAATTATTTTTTGGACCATGAACAGACCAATTCCCGTACCTTCTTTCTTCAGACTATTTTTTATTCTGCTAAAAGGTTCAAATAACTTGTTCCCATTTTTTTCCATATCGATTCCAATGCCGTTATCTGAAAATTTTATGACATAATTATCTTTTTCAAGATTGCAACTAATTATCATCCTTGGCGATTCTTCGGAGTACTTTACTGCATTGGTCAATAAGTTTAAAACCACACTTTCGAAAGACACAGGGTGCACATAAATTTCTTCAAACTCCATTTTATTGTACAATATATCAATCTTATTGTTCAACCCATAATTTTCCAGTACATCTTTGACGAAGATTCTGATGTCTATTAAAACCATATCTTCCCAGTTAATGTAATCTTCTGACTGAGCTATTTTTAACAGATCATTTACCATTTCAGTACCATTACTACTAATTCTGTTTAACCGGCTTAATATTTCATCCATTTTATCAGACTCATCCCTTTTTAAGTATTTTTTACCCATTTCGGACAATGCCGTAATATTAGAGAGTACAGTTTTAAGATCATGACTAACATGATAATTAAACGACTCCAGGGACTTGTTTAATGACTGGAATTTCTTGTTGGAGCTCTTAAGCATCATGTTCAGCTTTACTTGTTCTCTTCTAACTGATTGTGCCAAACCCGCTGAGAGGATGATCACCTCTAAAAGAGTTCCATAATACGATATGTTTAGAATATTTGGTGTATAAGGAATAATACCATTAATGACTGCTGCACTAATTAGAACACCAAACATCATCATTGATGAAGCCAATAAGTAAATAACAGAATTTTCTTTCTTCTTTATAACTGCATATACACCTGTTGATAAACATGTAACAAATATAAGTGAAGAAACGACTTGAAAAATACCAGCCAGCCTACCAACAGGAAGGAAAAAGTTTGACAATGCAATTAAGGTTGAAGCGCTCCCCAGTAAAATGTAAATGTATCTAATCCATGGATAATTTTTGAACTTCAAGTATTCATACGAAAATATAAGTGTCAGTATTGGAAGAATACTAACCCATGTAAAAGGATACACAAATGTTAATTCTTCACCAATAATGCTTCTAAAAACCGGAAACTCGTTCAGGTATAATACTGTGACAGCTACAAAAGGCAAATACAAACAATAAATCAAATAAACTCTGGATTTCCAGTGTAAAAGTAATATCACATTGTATAAGAAGAGCATAATTAAGGCACCTATAAAGAAAAAACCAAAGAACCTACTATCAGTATTCTTATCAATTAAATTTTGCTCGCTACCAATAAAAAAAGAATATTGATGAGGAAAGCCCATTTCAATTCTAACATAATACAAATGCGTTCCTCCACTATTTTCCAACCCTAAAATGGGTTTAAGTAACGTCTTATCCTTCAGCTCATCTAAAGCTGAATAGTGTTTGTAACTAGCTACTTCATGATTTTTATTGAGCTTGTACAAGTCTAAAGATATGATCCTGCTACTTTCAACCATAAGACTAACAGGTACTTTACTTCTACTATCTATTGAAAATTTAAACCAAATTGGGTAATTTATATCAGTTTCTAATGAAAAATAGTTATTATCATGCTCTTCAAAGTTCACTCCGGAGATTGAGGATATCGAGTACTTGCTGTTTACATCCCTAAAAAAAGATGTCTTACTGGTAATATTTACTATAGAACTATCAACAATTTCAATCCTATTTCCTGAGTAACAATAGCTACATGTTACTGCAAAAAATATCAGACAAATAAATTTTAAAAGTCTAACGTTTTTAACGTTTCTTATACTTAAAATCATTCAAGGGAAGGACTTAGGGTTATTAATAAATTTAATAAAAATAAATTAATCATCCTAAATATTTTACCAGACAATTCACTGTGGTCAAGATACATTGATAGAAAATACAGTATTATGGGCTCAACGGAGTTTAAAATATTAAAAAACGTAAGTACTTACAACACTATATCCAATAAAACACAATCAGTATTAGAGGATATTAATTAGCATAGACTTCTTTCATTTTTAACTCTACGATCTTTCCGTATTTAGACAACGCTTTGAAATCAATTTGTTTTTTATCTCCAACAATTGAAATAACCACTGGTTTTCCTTTGACATAGGACTTGTAAAAATCACTGATATCTTCAAATTTCAGGTTCTCATAATCAGATTTAAACTTTTCACTTGGATCCTTGTCATAACCTAATTCTTTCCATTTGTTAACCTGCTCAATTAAATCTCTGAATCCGGGAACTGAGGTCAAACTACTTCTAACAGTTGCTCCCCTGATATAATCAATTCTCTCTACTTTTTCAGGCATATCTTTTATTAATCCCATCATGATTTCCATTGCTTCGATTGTTTTATCATTCTGACATCCAACAAAGCCATAAAACATAGCATTATTTTTTGGTGTTTTTCCTGGCACGCAAATTCCTGCTGATGAATAAGCCAAAGATCTGAACTCTCTGATTTCCTGGAATACCAGACTGGACATACCTCCACCAAAATACTCATTAAAAGCATTCATTTTATAAAATTCATTAACAGGAATTTTTCCTAAAGGAAAGTTGAAGTGTATATTAGCCTGAGTTGATTTTTTTTGGTTGACAAAATAGATGATGTTCTCACTGTTTTCAACTTCTTTTCTGTTGATGTAACCATTTTTTTGGGTCAGTGACGATCTGGATTTAAATACTTCGTTTAACGCTTTTTCTAACTCCGAACTATTACCTGAATATGAAATTTCAAGCGGATATTTCTTTACTTCTTCGAACAATGATAAATAATCCTGTGTGGTAATGGCCTTTAACGCTTTAATATTTATCTTTCTCAATGTTCTTGAGTTTTCACCATATAAGGCATACTCCCTGACAGCATTTGCAATTGAACCTGGTGAAGATTTTTCAAATTTAATTTCTGATGTTGCTGACTCAACAATTTCTTTTAATTTGGTTTCATCTGTTGCCGGAGAATTGATCAGTTCAGCTAACAATTTAACTGTAGGTTCCAGATTTCTATCTTCTCCGTCAACAAATAAATAAAAATAACGATCGTCAGAAGAAAAATAGCATGAACTATTTAGCATTTGTAGTTCCTTTTTAAACGCTTCGAACTCTTTTTCAGTTGAGCCTACACTATTTAAATATTCCGTAAGGTGAATTAAGAGGTTATTATCATAATTACCAATTCCCCAACGGTACTCTAATTGGAAAATATTATTTACCGGGTTTTCGTTCTTATTCAGTATAGCCCCATTTTCAAGTGTTACCCTATCTATATCTTTTTCAAAATTAACATATGATGGTTCCAAAAATGCTTCCTTTATATCAAGAAATGACAGATAGTACTTCGATTTCTGCTTGTTTTTTACAATAATTGGATCACGTTCAGGCTTCACCATTTTTTCAGATGGCGTTGATCCCATTTTAGAGTAAATAGCAATATAATCATCTCCAAAAAACGAATTGGCCAGTTTAACGATATCCTCTTTTGTTACCTTTTCTAAGTCAGCTTCATAATTGGTTATCATATCCCATCCTTTACCGGAAACAAAGTGCGTATATAATTCCATTGCTATTTCCTGATTACTTTCTAAACGTAAACTTCTGTTTTTCATCAGTTCCTGCTTAATGGCCTTTAAAGATGACTCTTCAAACTTACCTTTCTTTAAGGAATCTAACCTTGAAAACAATAAAGCTTCAGCTTCTTCAAATGATTGTCCAACCAATTTCGGGATATTAATAATTGCCAAAGTTTTAAAATCATTAAATGGCATATCCATTATAAAAGTACCCAATACCTCTCCATTTGTGCTTAACTGATCCACCAATCCGGTTTGAGCGTCATTTGACAATAAGGTTCTCATTACATCATATTGCGCCGGACTGATACCATCAGAATCATCCACTCTGAATCCAAACATGGTCATTTTAATAGGTGAACTTTTTATGGTAGTTACCTGCTTACCTTTTATTGGCTCAATAGAAAACTGATCCTGCTTTTTTAATTCTTTAAATGGCAATTCATTCACCTTTGCTTTTATCAACGGCAAAATCTCCTCACTTTTAAAATCCCCCACCAGTACCAAAGCCATATTGTTAGGCACATAATATTTGTAAAAATAATTGTACATAGTTGACAAAGAAGGATTTTTGAGGTGTTCGGTTTTTCCCAAAGTAGTTTGATCACCATAAGGGTGCCCCTTAAACACCTGTGCCATAAAATGCTCAATCAGAAAATTCAAAGGCTCATTCATTGCCCTGTTTTTTTCTTCATAAACCGTTTCCAATTCACTTTGAAATAATCGGAATACGGGATCCTTAAACCGGTGTATATATACATCCAGCCATTTTTCTATCTGATTTGGTGGAAAAGTATTTAAATAAACGGTCATATCTGCACTGGTAAAGGCGTTTAACCTCGTTCCTCCCATTTCTGAAATAATTCTGTCAAACTCATTTGGCAGAGCATATTTTGCTGCCAGATTAGATTCATCATTTATTTTTCCCTGTATAACCTTTCTCTTTTCCTCATCCGTTTCTTTACCTAATTCATCATAAAGGCTGACAATTTTATCAAGGTGTACTTTTTCTTTTTCATAATCAATAGTTCCTAAATCTTTAGTCCCTTTAAACAGCATGTGCTCTAAATAATGAGCCATACCGGTATTATCTGCCGGATCATTTTTACTACCTACATTGACAACAATTGCTCCTGAAATTTCCGGTTTATCGTGATTTTCAACAAGGTAAACTTTCATCCCGTTTTCCATTACTGCTTCCTTCAGGTTTAAGGGATCGTTCTCATAAGTTTTAAAATCCGACTGGCATATCGCACTAATATCCAACAGAACTGTAAAAAGTATTAAGATAAGGGGATAAAGTATGCTGTATTTTTTCATTTTATAATGATTTTTGATTGCGCACTCTTCTGACGGCCACTCCTTGCGAAAAGTTACACTTAAAATTTTAAAATAGTGTTCAAATTTAAACTAATAAATATTAAGTCCGAAATTAATAAGATAATAAAACATTACAGGTTGTCCTTCAAACTAATTAAATGACAAATAAATTATATGATCAGACATAGATTGAAATCATGTTTTTTAATGGTTGAAAATTGATTTCATCCAATAATTTTCCGATAACCTTACTATTTAAATAAAGAATCCATTACATTTGCAATGAATTTTGGTTTACGCTTAAGGCGTGATTAAAATGGGAATCAGGTGTAAGTCCTGAACTGTTCCCGCAGCTGTAAGCTCAAAATTCAGGTAATTAATACCACTGTGTCGATCAAGAAGACATGGGAAGGTTTACCTGAAATGAGTAAGTCAGAAGACCTGCCACAATTCAAAACGTAGCTTTCGGGATAAAAGCAAAGTTTAGTGCCGGGTTCATACGATACACCTGCATTATTCTATGATTTTATTCCTTTTTAATTATTAACCACCCCGCTAAAAAAACGAATTGGGGAAAAATTTAAAAGGATGAAGAAAATTTTATTCATTACAACTGCTCTTTTTTTAGGAGCTAAGGGTATTGCACAAACAGCAGACTTCGAAAACTCATTGACACAAACCGACACATCATGGTTCGGGCAAGATCAGATTATTGATGGAGACACCACTTTTACCAGCGGTGGATTTATGTTTGCCAACAATTATAATTCGGCTTGGGGGTCATTTCAGGGCTGGGCATACTCCAATACTACTGATGTAACCACTGCTGGTTATGGTAATCAATTCAGTAATATTACAGGTTCGGGTCAATCTTCCGATCAATTTGGTATTTGCTATACCAATGGTAATCCAAGAATTTTTGGAACAACTAATTCTGAAATCACTGCATTCCATCCTTATGGTGCATATTTTACTAACACCACTTATGCCTATTTATCAATGTTAGATGGTGATAGTTTTGCGAAACAGTTTGGATCGAATCTTGATGCCAGCGGAAGTGATGACGGTACAAATGGTGAAGACTGGTTTTTATTAACTATTTATGGTATTAATGCAGATAGTTCTTATACCGGAGATTCTGTTAATTTTTACTTAGCTGATTACCGTTTTGCTGACAATAATGATGATTACCTTGTTAACGAATGGGAATGGGTTGACCTTTCTTCTCTTGGACTGGTTCACGGACTGGACTTCAAACTAACCTCATCAGATAACGGTATGTTTGGAATGAATACACCAGCCTATTTTGCAATGGATAACCTTTCTGCCAGTTTTTCAAGTATTCAACCTGTTTCAGGCGAAACTATTTCCAGTTACCCTAACCCAACCAATGGGTTCTTTACTGTTGATGCGCCGGTTGGGTCACAATTAACACTATACAATATTAGTGGACAATTCATTATGAATAAACCAGTTTTAAACAACGGCTCTCAATGGGATATCTGTCATTTAGAAAATGGTTTATATATCATGTCAGTTGAGTACAATGGTCATTTAAAAACCATTAAAATTATAAAAGAATAATATTATTTAGAATCAGAACGGAAAACAGGTGCTTTTAAAAACTAACATATTGTTTCTTTTATGTACCTGTTTTTTTTCTGGTTATTGTCAACAATCGGATACCTTGAAAATTGTTGATGTTATCGCTGAAAAAGATTCTATACTCAGGATCACTATCATTAATTCTAATGTCCCTCATTATATTATTAGCAAAGAACGACTTGACGAACTGATTGCTGAGGATATTGGAGATGCCTTAAAATACATTCCCGGAACATTTATTAAAGACTATGGAGGTATTGGTGGATTAAAAACAATTTCCTACCGTAGTTTAGGTGCTTCCCATACCGCAGTATCAGTTGATGGTGTTGTATTACCCAATACCCAAACAGCCACTGTTGACCTTAACAATTTCAATATTTTTGGTACTCAAAGTATCGAAATGACCTCCGGTCAGGTTCAAAATCCTTATTCAAGTGCAAGTACATACTTAAAATCAAATGTACTTTCATTAAACACCATCCTTTTTTCTGAAAACATATCCAATGTTGAACTTAAGGTTATTGGACTTGGGACCACCATTAATGCTTTTCAAAACGGCATATTATTCAGGCAAAATATTAATAAAAAATTATCCTACGGCCTTCAGGGGCTATATACCTATGGTAACGGCGCATATCAGTTTAAGTTAAAAAATGTTGACAGTGTATACACTGCCGAACGACAAAATGCCAATTTAAATCAGTTGAAAGTAAAAGGGGGAATCAGGTATAAACATAAAAACTTTAAACTGTTCTGGAGCGGATCCTTCAAACGCAACAACCAGGAGTTACCAGGTGCTGTAGTACTTTACAATCCATTTAACGACCAAAATATTTTTGATCAAACAGTTAACAGCGTGCTGAACATTCAAATTAGTCAACCTCGATTTGCGATAGGTTTTAATGCTTTTGCTCAGGAGAACGAAACCATTTATACCGACCATTTGTTTCAGAATGCAGAAGGTATTTTAGTTAACAACTATATCAACCAATCAGCAGGAACAGGTTTTATTTTAAATCGGTTCCTGAGCACAAAAAAACAAAGGCTTTTTATTGGAAGCGATTATAAAGTTGCAAGCTTAACCGGTAACCAATTTAACACTTCACCTGTTCGACAAAATATTATTTCGGTACTGGGCATTTCCAAATGGCTGGGTCGAATTAAACTGCAAGGTAATATTACACATCAATTCATTCAGGACAAATCGATCGACTCAACACTAAGTTTTTCTCACTTTTCACCTTTCATTTCATTTGCTGTACTTCCTTTCAAAAAACAGAATTTCAGAATCAGAGCCCATTATAAAAACACGTACAGGTTACCTTCGTTCAATGACTTATATTATAACTTTATCGGCAACTCTAACCTGAAAGCTGAAAATGCCAATACCGGTAATTTAGGTTTTACATTTGGTAAAGAATGGTCAAATAACTTGTTAATGGAAACCACCATTGATGTGTATAACAGTAATATTGACAATAAAATCGTTGCTATCCCAACCAAAAACTTATTCAATTGGAGTATGCAAAATATTGGTAAGTCGCAGAGTTTTGGTTCGGAATTGAATATTTTATTATCGAAAAAAACCGGAGCATTTAAATATACCTTTTCTATTAGCCAGGCATTCAATTCAAGTATTGACATTACCGATCCGGACTCCCCAACTTATCGTCATCAACTCCCATATACTCCTGTTTATACTGCGGGATATTCATTAGGTTTTGATTATAAAACCATTCAAACTAATGTCAATATATTGCATTCCGGCGCCAGATATACATTAAATGAAAATATTTCCTTTAACCGTCTGGAAGGCTTTATTGATGTAGGTATTGGTGCGGGGAAACTTTTTAAAATCAATAAAAAACAAAGTCTTAAACTAAACATTCAGATGACAAACCTGCTCAATAATAATTACGAAGTCATCAGGAGCTTTCCTATGCCGGGAAGGCACTTTAAGTTTAGATTTGAATATAACTTTAACCTATGAAAAAGATCTTATTAATTCTGGCAGTATCAATACTCTGGATTTCTTGTAAGAAAGATCCGGAGCCCGAAGTAGGTTCTAAGTTTGAACATGGTATTTTTTGTGTAAATGAAGGTTTGTTTCAACAAAATAATGCTTCTATTTCTTTTTTTCAAACTGATAGTCAAAAGGTAAATCAACATGTTTTTGCTTCGATTAACGGAAGAGGCCTCGGTGATACAGCGAATGACGCTATTTTTTACTATTTTAAAGGGAAGCCATATTATGCAGTTGCAGTGGACGTATCCAGTCAGATAGAAATTATTGATGCTGTGACATTAAAATCAGTTAAACAAATCAGTGTATTTGATTCTGGTAGCTCAAGATCTCCACGTTCTTTGGAGTTTTACAATAACCACCTCTACTCCCTTAATTTTGATGGAACCATTAGCGTAATTGATTTAAGTAGTTTTGATATTACTAAAACCATATCGGTAGGGCTAAACCCTGATAACTCAATTATTATTGGTGACGAATTGTTTTGCGTTAATTCGGGAGGACTGAATGCACCAGATTACGACAATACGGTTTCAGTGATCGATTTAAATGCTAATATCGTTACACAAACATTTGAAACCGCAATTAATTGTTCCGATATAATCAAGGACGATCAGAATAATATCTACCTTTTATCAAGAGGTAATTACAGCTCTGTTACTCCTAAGGTATTACGAATAGACCCCATCAGTAAATCTGCTACAGAAATACTGGACGCAGATGTATTAGGCATAGCCTATTTTAACAATGTGGTCTATTTCTATGACGAAACTCAAAAAGCAGTATTCAAATACAATACTTCCTCCCAAACAACCGAGTCTTCTAAATTTATTGACTGTAGTGACTTTGATAATTTTTATGGTATTTATATCAATACCACTACTAAAACATTTTTCCTTGTTGATGCTAATGGCTATGTGA
Organism: Putridiphycobacter sp.; assembly: GCA_965230195.1. GTDB lineage: Bacteria > Bacteroidota > Bacteroidia > Flavobacteriales_D > Crocinitomicaceae > Putridiphycobacter. The sequence continues at coordinate 2,235,028 of OZ245997.1, read as the reverse complement.
ATTCAAGTACTGTACATCAGTATAATCACCTTGGTCAGCACCAATATAGCTTTACATCCGGACTAAATACCGGTCAACTATTATTTATAAATTAACCCATATGAAATCAGTATTATTAATTCTGTTTGTTTTACATTTTGGATTTACTTACGCACAATATGCTCCTGCTGCAGGACAGGTTGGAACCACAGCTATTCATAAAGATTCATCTATCATTGTTAGCTGGGGATTTAAGGTTGTTGACTTTAATCCGGGTCCACAAAATATATTAGTATCAAATAGTCCACTTGCTGATTTTGGTGACTCTACCGAGGCTTTGGGGATGGCTGAAGGAACAAGTTTTGATGTCGTTAGTCTGGGTGATGCCGGATCAATTACAATTGAAATGCAATTTCCGATTACGAATGGCCCCGGACCGGATTTTGCTGTTTTCGAAAATAGCTTTTTAGATGATTTTTTAGAATTAGCATTTGTGGAAGTGAGTACTAACGGGCAAAACTTTGTCCGGTTCCCTGCTGTAAGTTTAACTCAAACAGCATCTCAAACAGGTCCATTCATGAATACTCAACCTACAGATATTTATAATTTAGCCGGAAAATACAAACAAGGTTACGGCACCCCATTCGACCTGGAAGATATCGTTGATTCAGCAGGTATTAACTTAGATAGTATTCAGTTTGTACGCATCATTGACGTCATAGGCACAATTGACCAGCAATATGCTTCATACGATTCAAATGGTGATATTATTAACGATCCCTTTCCAACTGATTTTGAAAGCTGTGGATTTGATCTTGATGCGATAGCGGTCATAAATGAGAATAATATTTATGCCAGTACCGAAGAGGTAAAATCAATATTTAAGATTTATCCTAATCCAGCAAGTCAGGTTATCAACATTGTATCAACTCATATGCAATTGGATTCACCCATTCAGATTTATTCTCATTCAGGGCAAATGATAATGGAAGTCCAATATCAATCCAGTATAGATATCAGTGATTTACCAAATGGTTTATACATTCTAAAGTCAGGAAGTTTCTGCCGGAAGTTAATAGTGCGACATTAGAATTTATCATAAAAAAAGACCTGTAACATTTCTGCCACAGGTCTTAAAATTTCGATAATTGTTAAAGTAGATTATACTTTTTTGTACTCACTTTTTATAGTACCTAAACCAAGAAAATCAGTTGTAATCACTAATTTATCATCAGTTAATTCATCAATTGTACTTTTCAATTCAATTGAAATTCCTGATTCAGTTACTTTGTAAATTAAAGTTTCTCCATCATCTTCTACCTTGTACATAGCTGTTTCAGTTCCATCAGAATCCTTGGTTGTCACCTCACAGTACTCATCTTTTTTCAATTTACAATTTGAGTAAGTTACTGTTGTTACATCATCCGGATCGGTAACTGCAACACCGTCAGTGCTTACAAGTTCCCAAGAACCGTCTAGAGTTTTAACCGCTTTTTGATTTTTGTTACATGATGCAAATACTAATAATGCTACCGCAGTAATTAGAAATAATCCTTTTTTCATTTTATATATCTATTTGTTGTTCAGTACCAAAATTAATAATTAATTGATAGAACGATCAACGAATGAAGTTTTTATAAAAAAAAACCTTTTTTTATCCATAAAATTTTGCTCACTAAAATTAATTATATACATTTGTCGCCCGAAAGAAAACGTTCTTTAAAAAAGCGAGAATAGCTCAGCTGGTAGAGCACGACCTTGCCAAGGTCGGGGTCGCGGGTTCGAGTCCCGTTTCCCGCTCACACTTCGACTTCGCTCAGTGTGCGATTGTCATTAAAAAATTATGCTCGAGTGGTGGAATTGGTAGACACGCAAGACTTAAAATCTTGTGTCCATTAGGACGTGCGGGTTCAAGTCCCGCCTCGAGTACAAAAAGCCTGAAAACTTAGTGTTTTCAGGCTTTTTTGTTGTTTTTAAGCGGGCTTCCACCGCTTATAACATGTAAAAAGCCGAAGGATTTCCTTCGGCTTTTTTGTTTGGGTACAACATAGGTACAACAAATTGTGATATCAAATAGGCTGAAATAAACCTAAATCAGCCACTTATACAAACTTCTAATATTGAATTATATAAATAACTATATTTGAAAATATATAGCGACAATATTCATGGAGTAAAAGATTCACGTTGTCGAGATAGAATGCAGCTCCATTGTAACAAATGACAAGTTTGCAAAAAAAATAAAATTATGACGTATGACCTTGGAAAACTTAACGACAGGGAGTTTGAAACCTTGGGTGCAACTGTAATAGAAAAAATTACAAAAAAAAGAGTTGAAACGTTTAAAGCAGGTAGAGACGGAGGCGTTGATGGTCGATTTTGGATTGGAAAAAACAAGGAGGGAATCATTCAGTGCAAGCATTACATAGACACCCCATATACTACACTAATTTCAAAGTTAAAATCAGAGGAGCTGGCAAAAGTGAAAAAACTTAAACCTCAACGATATATTTTTATTACATCAAAAAAACTATCTAGATCCAATAAGCAGGAGATCAAAAAGATATTTTACCCTTACATCAAAAGAGAAGATGATATTTTTGGGACGGAAGACCTAACCACCTTTCTATCAAAAAAAGAAAATCAAGATGTACTTGAAGAAAATTATAAATTATGGATTACTAGTACTACAGTCTTAGACTTACTATATAACAATGCGATTAAGGGCCGAAGCGAGAGTACAATTAGAGAAATTAAGGAAAATACATACAAATATGCGATCACTGAAAATCATAAAAAAGGTCTGACAATTCTAAAAGAAAAAAATGTTATAATATTGACAGGGGAACCAGGTATTGGTAAAACAACACTTGCAGATAATTTGGCTTTATATTTTATTGCAAAAGGATTCGAATTTTGTGATATTGAGGAGGATATCAGTGAAGCTGAAAGCATATTTAGAGAAAATGAAAAAAAGCAAATCTTATTTTATTGTGATGATTTTTTAGGTAGCAATTTGTATGACGCTGTTAGTAATAAAAGAGATTCTCATATTATCAAATTTATCAATAGAGTACGAAAGGATAATTCTAAAAAATTCATATTAACATCTAGAACAAATATTTTAAATAAGGCTTTTAGCCTTAGTCATAAATTTCAAAATGGTAAAATTCGTAGTAACGAATTTTTGCTTAAAGTCGAGAATTTAACGCAGTTAGACAAAGCTAAAATATTATATAACCATATTTACCACTCCAACCTGGAAGTCGAATTCATAGACAAGATATATGAAAATAAAAAATATAATGAAATAGTAAATCATCCTAACTTTAATCCCAGAACAATTGAATTTATAACAGATTATACGAGAGTAGGCAAAATTAAATCAAGCGAATACTGGCAATATGTCAAAGTTAATTTGGAAAAGCCTGAAGATATATGGGCAGATTATTTTCAAAATCAAACAGACGATTGTGTTAGAGCATTAGCATTTCTTACCGTATATAACAAAGGCAAAATAGTTGAGGAGGAGCTTAGAAGCGCATACAATGTATTTCTTAAGATTCATCCCGTAAATCTAGGTGATCATTCTGATAAAAGTTTCGAAGCGGTAAGGAAGCTTGCTATAAAATCACTGCTAAATAGGAATCAAATAGATGAAGACAGTTACGAATATATTCTTTTTAACCCTTCAATTGCTGATTTTGTACTAAATTCATACTCGGAAGAAATTGACTTAATTTCAGACATTCTAAAATCCCTTGCGACAGAAACTTCAATTGATTATTTTTATTCTCTTTTAAGGGACAATAAGATTACACCACAGTTTTCAACAAAGGTTCTTAAAAATTTATTTGAATACTTTTTTGAAAAGAAAGCCAAGGATCAGAATTGGGATTTTCTAATCTCTCTAGTCTATATATCATACCCACATGATGAATTTGATGGCAGAATAATAAACTTTATTGAAGTTTTAAAAAATGTAAATAATCTAAAAGGAGCCAACCTGTCAAAACTTTTATCAATAATAGAGTACTATCGATTTGACATAGAGTATAAAGATTTCACATTTCTAAATGGTTTTATTGAAGATCCTATGGATGAAGAAACTTTAAAAGAACTAACTGATTTTGTTGATCTTTTTAATATTGATGACCAAAATATTTTATCCCAAGTGAAAATGCATATTGAGTCATTTGTTGAGGATTTAGTCATTAATAACGACTTAGGAATTGATTATATGGAACACTTAAGTCATAATCATTATCCAGATGGATTTACAAACTATGAAGTAAATTTAAGCGAAATTGAATCTGAAGTAGATTCAGGGCTAGACATTTATCTAGAGGAACTAAATGCAAATGTCTTGGAACTAATTGCATTTGATTCTTCTTCTGTTGTGTCACAGATAAATTTTGAAGACTTAGCAATGAACTACATGGAAAACTATAGCCCAGAATATGAGCCAGATTATGATAGAGAAATTGGAAGAAGTTTTAATATAAACTCTTCAATTGAAGATCTAATTGATGCTATTTTTGAGCGATAGAAAAAGAAGACATTACCTATATTAATTTTAAATGAGTAGAAAGAATAAAATAAGAACAATTGCCAACAAAACGTAAAACTCATGATTGCTAAGTACCTTAGCAACAACGAAATTTTACACAACCGTTACCTGCAAGCAAAAAAACTAAATACATGAAAAAAAGAGCTCTTATTTGGGATAATGTTCCTGTCCAAGGACAAAATAATACAAGAGGCCCGATCAGAAATAATTTTGAAACCGACAGACTTCAACGGGATAGAAGATATCTTGAACGACAGGCATATGAGCTTGTAAAACCATCGGAGATAATTGATGAAAATTCTGAACATTTCCACAACGATTTGCCACATGATACTAGTTTTCATCCTGATGGTAGACCCAGACAACCAGAATTATATTATTAAATTTTAAAATATAAAGGCAATGACTCAAGAACAGTTTAATGCTATAAAAGCAGAATTAAATAATGGTTCTATAGATCTATCTTTTAAAGATTTTGGTGTCGAAATAGAAAGGGGATTGGATTTTTTTAGAAACTCAAATATCCTAATTAAGGACATTGAGATTCTATCAGAGGAGACTGATAATATTACATTTACATCATCGTCTAAAAATTTCTTTTTTACGAGACGTAACAATAGAGATGATTCATTCAATTATGAAATTGAAATGTCATATAAAAATGGAAAAGTTGAATTGTTTGCAATTTGCAAACCAAATAAAAGCTTTCTTAAATTTTCTTCACTACCCTATTTAATTGGAGATCTATTAAAACCTCTTGATTCATTAAAAGTTGACGATATCGCCTTTTTCATTACTTCAAAGGCTTTAAGCAAAATAAATTCTAATTCATTTCCGTTTTACAATTCAGAATCAGTAAACTTTTTACCTGGAATTAATTTGGCAGGATTTATTGATTTACAGGATTCTGGTGATATAGCAAATTTGATTTCACAACCACTAAAACCTATAATTGGTCCTGGTCCTTACTTCATGTCTTGGAATCTAAGAGACAAAATCGATATTGATTTTAATTTAGCAGTTCCAGATGATATTAAAATTGAAAACCTATTTCAAATTAGCGAACCTAAAATAATCATCCGTCCATTAGCGCCAGTTGAGTTTTCGTTAGATGGTAAGTTTGAAATTGAACTGCCAGCAATTCCTTCAATCGAACTTGATGGAGCATTTGTATACAGGACAGATGGTATTAGAGGAAATTTCAATCTTGATCATATTGCGGAAGAATTACCAATGCCCTTTGGTTTGCCAGGTATTCATTTAAATACTTTAACTGTAAGTATGGGTACTCTAGCTGGCACTCCATTTGTCGGAGCCGAGGGAACATTTTACATAGGCCCCAATAAACCATCAGGTATAGAAGATGGTCATTTTAATGAATCATTCGGAATAAGATCAAACGAGTTTAAGATTATTTACACCCTTATTCTTGGTAAAATCACACCTACATTTGCGTATTTATATGTGGATGAAGTAAACTTTGAGGTCATCATTGAGGCATTAACCAACCAAGACGTTGCCTTACCTCCATTCTTTGATGCCATAAAAATGGAGCAAGTGATGTTACACTGGTGCGAAAATCCTTTAGGAGAGCAAAAACCTGACGGTACAATGGCTTATCCTGTTTTCGGTCTTTCTTCAATAACAAATATTTTGGGGCATAATTCATTCACAGAGCTCAGCTTCACAAGTGATGGAGAAAGTTCAGGGAAATTTGTTGCTGACCCAATTGACATTGGAAATGGTTTATTGAAAATATCGGGAAATGGATTAGGCACACCTGAAACATACAAAGGAGCTACTAAAATTAAATCCGGTGGCATGGAGATTTCGTTTAACTCCTCAGGAACTCCAAATTACTTCTCCTTTTCAACCAGAGTTGAAATCTTAGGAATAACGGGACAAGCCAATGGAAAAATAGACAACAATGGCTTTACCGCAAAATTAGAAAGCGATGTAGCTGGTATACTCGAAAATGAACTGGAAATTATCCATGAAGATCAATCTTTTGAAGTAGACACAATAATTAATGCCGGGATCGATGGTATGAAAGTTCCTCTTGGGAGTTTAGGGAATATAACTCTTAACTGCGGGTTAAAAGGAAAATTTAACGCCAAATTTAGCAATGATGAACTAAGTTGTTCAATGAATCTAGCTTTTGATTTTATTGGAGTTCACTTTGACTTAGGAACCCTGACTTTAGCAATTAGAGACCTCACGAAAATAGTTCAGGAGCTTGAAAATTTCATCAAAGAAAAAGTAATTGAGGAATTGGCTGTAAATGCTCTTGCTTGGTTAACCGCAACAATAGAAGATGCCATTGAATTTGTTGGAGAAAAATTAGAAGAAATTGGGAGAGCCCTAAATAAAGAATTTGAAGAAAATCTAGAAAAAGCTGCTGAATTAATGCGTACCGTTGGTTATCAAGCTAAAGAGGTTGCTGAAGCATTAAACAAAGGTTATGAGGCATCAAAAGAAGAATTAGCCAAAGCTTTAGAACAAGCAGGTTATTTAGCGGAGGAAATTGGTGAGGCTTTATTTAGTGTACTTGGTCTATCTGGAGAGGTAGTTGCTGAAATTTTAAAGGGATTAGGAAAATCAGCTGAAGACATAGCAAGAACATTAAAAGATGTATTTGCGTTTGGAACGCAAAAAATAGGAGAAACAATGAAAGTGCTAGAGTTCTCCGCTGATGTAGTTTCTAAATCTTTAAATCTAATTAAAGCACCAGTTCAAGAAGTTCATAAAGTACTTACCTCAATTTTCAATGAGCCCGATAAAAAAGCTCGAGAGATTCTTGAAACCGTTGGTTATCCAGTAAAAGTAATAACAGATAACTTACCACATTTAAAATCACCAGTGCATCTTAAACATGTAAAGTTACCTGTACATGTAAAGCATGTCAAATCACCAATCCATGTTAAACATGTCAAAATATTCTAAATGTCTATAGAATTGCGTCCTCTAGGTATCAAGTGCAACTTGGGCTGTACATATTGTTATCAAAATATGCACCGGGATGCTGGTAACGGCTATTCAAAGGTGAATCTTGATCTTTTAAAAAATAGACTTCTTGACACCAGTGAACCTTTCCATTTATTTGGGGGAGAACCATTACTAATGAATATCAATAATTTGGAAGACCTTTTATCTTGGGAGTATGATAGAAATGGAGAAAACTTGGTACAAACAAATGGCACAATCTTAACTCAAGATCATATAAAAATATTTCAAAAATATAATACTAAGGTAGGAGTCTCAATCGATGGCCCAGAAGAGTTAAATGATATAAGATGGAATGGCACACTCGAAAAGACCAGAGAAGCAACAGCTAAATCTATTAAAAATATAGAAACTCTTCTCAGCAAGAATCTTCTAATAGGCATCCAAATACAAGTAACCAAATGCAATAGTACATATGAAAGGCTTCCTAAAATGTTTAATTGGTTGAAAGAGCTTGATGCTAAAGGTTTAAAATCTGCTCGTCTTCACATACTCGAAATTGACAATCCGATTATACGCAAAAAGTTTTCATTTTCATTGGAAGAGAATATTGTAGTTTTTTCAAAATACCACGAATTAGAAAAGACATTTGATAATCTGAGATTTGACATTTTCACTGATTTCAGAAATATGCTTCTTGGACAAGATGAAAACTCTACTTGTACATGGCGTGCCTGTGATCCTTATAGTACAGAAGCTGTGCATGGGATGGATGGTGAAGGAAATTTAAGCAACTGTGGCCTTACGGATAAGGAGGGAATTAATTTTCAGAAGCCAAATTATCAAGGATTTGAAAGATATATATCATTGTACCATACGCCAACAAAATATGGAGGTTGTAATGGCTGCAGATTCTTTCTTAGTTGTAAAGGACAATGTCCAGGTACTGCATTGGATGATGATTGGAGAAACAAAAGTGAAAACTGTAATGTTTGGTTCTATTTTTTCGAGAAATTAGAGAAAGAACTCATCAAAGCTGGAAAGGATCCAATTTCAATAAAACAAAATAGAAAGGAACTAGAATTAAAAATGCTAGAAGAATGGGGAAAAGGTCATAATCCAACACTATCCTCATTAATCAACTCAAA